>JAYTUQ010000001.1:0-12813 GCA_043744455.1 Saprospiraceae bacterium
GCTCAAATCCCCTCTCGAAGCGACAAAAATTGATGATCGGTTTTGGGACTCCACAATTTGCGTGGCGTTACGATTGGTTAATGGGATAGTTTTGTAAAAGATTAAACTACCTCTGTTGTCGGTTTTTAGGATGGCCACACTGTCGCCAACTAAAGTTTTTTTGGTAATGGATAAAATTAAATTGCCGTCTTGCAATCTCGTGATGCCGCCTACACGCTCGTCGCTGATATCGCCAAAAGCATGAGTAGAAAGCACTTTACAAGTCGGTGCTACATGTACTAAACGTATATTATCAATATTATTAGCCGTAGAAGTTGTCGTAACAGCCACCCAAAATGTACCATCTGCTGCTGTAGTCATTTTCACATTGCCTTCAATGGTTTGACCAAAATTGACCTTTTGAGTCGCTAAAATGCGCCCTTCTGCATCTGTTTTGACCAAATAAAGGCGTGAACTAAAGTCAGAACTACCACAAAAAAAGTATCCACCATCCGCCGTCCTCTCCATAGCTTGTGCCGAAGTATTGTCAGTGCCGTCACCGTATCTTTGCAACCAACTTTGAGCTGCAAGATGAGAGTTGTTAACGGTCAACAAAACCAAAGTCAATATGTAGAGGATGATATGTTTCATGCGCTGTGTACTTATTCCTGTTTTGATAATACAAAGATGGGTTTTCATTTTAGGATGAGCAATTACACTTTTAAGCATTTCCCGAATAATTATTTTTACTAAATTAATGATTTTCAAAGTTTTATAATAAATTTTCTCGTAAATTTACCTTAAATTTCAAAGAATACTGAGGGGGTAAAAATTGAATTATTTTTAAAATAAATTTTCATACGGTAAAAATGTACAATTCTACGCTCATACAACTGTTCAAAAGCTTAGACCGCAATGATCGCCGACAACTGCGTAAATTCGTTCGCTCTCCTTTTTTCAATAACCGAGAAGACGTTATTGCACTTTTTGATTATATTGATAAATATATTGACACAGGTGGTGCACCTAAAATGGCAAAAGAAAAAGCATTTTCTCAGGTTTATAAAAAACAGGCGTTTGATGTCGATATGTTTTACTATCCAATGTCATATCTCACGCAACTGATTCTCAAATATTTGGCAATCAATGAGTTAGAAAATGACACCCCTCAGTATAATCATTACCAAAACAAAGCGTTGCGGCATCGAAGCGCTGATAAAACTTACGAAAAAACGCTATCAGATGCTAAAAAATATATCGAAAATCAACCTTTGCGTAATGCCGAATATCATTTTCATAGTTATCGTATTCGCTCTGAAGAATTTGAAGCAAGACACAGATTAAAACGTAGTGGAGATTTTGAATTACAAGAAATGACTAATGATTTTCATTTCTATGCCATTATTGAAGTATTAAGGATTGCTTATGGACTTTCAGCACACCAAAGTATAGCAAAAAAAAACTATGAGCAACCGTTACTTGCGTCGGTATTAAGTATAGCTGAAAATTATTTTGATATTCCTGCCGTTGCAGCTAATTTTTATGCTTTCAAAACACAAAGTAGTAATGATACTGAGGGAGGGTATTTTCAATTGTTAAAAAATGAAATTACTATCAATCAAAAATTCTTTACCGAAATTGAGCTAAGAGACCTCTTAAGTGTAGCTCTCAACTATGCCATCCGCCGTCAAAACGCCGGCGAACTTAATTATACCCGAGAAGCTATAAATCTTTATCGATGGGGTTTTGATAATCAAATTTTTTTTGATAATGGTATTCTTTCACCCTATGATTACAAAAATACATTACAACTAGCTTATAAAATTGAAGATTTCGATTGGGCAGAAAAATTCCTAAACGATTTTAAACCTTTTTTGCCAGAGAAAGAAAGAGAAAATATATATAAATACAATTTGGCGATTTTCCATTTTAGAAAAAATGACTATGAAACTGCTATGGTTTTATTGCAAGAAGTTAACTTAAAAGAAACATTATTTAATTTAGATGCTCGTCGTTTATTAGCAAGAATTTACTTTGATATTAATGAAATGTCCGCATTAGAATCTCATATTGAAAGTTCAAAAGTTTATTTGCATCGTCAAAAAGATATAGGCTATCACAAGGAAGCTTACGCTAATTTTTTTAGGTTTTTAGAAAAAATCTATAAATCAAATTTAAACATACATAACGTAAAAGAAGAGATTAGAGATGAAATTACTCAAACCAAATTACTTGTTGAAAAAGATTGGCTGTTGCAGCAAACTAAATAAAAAATGGGCGAATAACCTATGTCATATTTGGCTGGCTAAGTAATTACAAATTTAGAATCACTTATTTTTAGTTAAGAATATAATTTGGTTTAATAACAACATCAGGGAAATTTTTAAAATTTCCCTGATGTTTGTCAAAATTCTAATTTACCCCAAAATCATCTAACATGCCTGACAGCAAATCGCCGAAAGAAAACGATGATTCGAGAATCTCTTTATTGACCACTTGAAATTCGGCTAAACCATGCAGCGCCAATTCCATAAAGGCATATATTTCTCCTTTATCAACTTTTGAATCTTCAACGAGTTTTTTCAAGCCTTGTACCTTATCAAGTGCTTTGTGGAAATCTTTATCTGTGCAATCGTTCAACAATTCCGTGACATTGCCACCACTGAACCATGCCCGAATGACACCAAAAGGGTCTTTATCGCCTTTGCGTTTCAAGTCTTCAGGGTTTGTAAAATATTCTAAAAAGACGCTTTTAATGGCACTACTAAAAAGCTGCATCGCCACATTATAAGGTCCTTCTTGTTCACCTTCATACACCAATTCAACCTTACCTGTGATGGCGGGAACGATGCCCCAAAAATCGGTGATACGTGCTGTTGCCTTTTTTTCCCCATTCAAAATCATACGTCTTTCGGCAGCAGAATAGAGATTTTCAAGGGCTGTAATAGACAAACGGGCAGAAACGCCACTTTTTGAATCCACAAATTCTGACTCCCGCGCTTGAAACGATATGGCTTCTAATAAGTCGCGCAATACTGAGGGGATATGAATCGCATCTTTTTGCATTTGAGCCGGTTTAGATTCTTGCTCAGTTATGGCACGCGCGACATCCATGTCTTCTGGATAATGGGTCAAAATTTGAGATTGAATACGGTCTTTTAAAGGCGTAATAATAGAGCCGCGATTAGTGTAGTCCTCTGGATTTGCGGTAAACACGAACTCAACATCCAGTGGTAAACGGAGTTTGAAACCCCGAATCTGAATATCACCTTCTTGCAAAATATTGAACAAAGAGACTTGAATACGGGCTTGTAAGTCAGGTAATTCGTTGATAACAAAGATACAACGGTGCGAACGAGGTATAAGTCCAAAGTGAATAACACGCTCATCGCTATAAGGCAATTTCAAATTAGCTGCCATAATAGGGTCCACATCGCCAATCAAATCGGCAACACTCACGTCTGGCGTTGCCAATTTTTCAACATACCGGTCGCTGCGGTGCAACCACGTTATGGGTGTCTCATCGCCCTTAGCTGCAATCAAATTTTTAGCAAAAATACTGAGGGGTTGCATGGGGTCGTCATTCAACTCACTGCCTTGAACAACAGGCACATATGAATCCAATAAATTGACCATCTGACGCGCCAAACGGGTTTTGGCTTGACCACGCAAACCGAGTAAAAGTATGGAATGACGGCTCAAAATGGCTCGTTCTAAATCTGGAATGACAGTATTTTCAAAGCCAAGAATGCCAGGAAAGGTTTCATCTTTGTTTTTCAGTTTTTTGATGAGGTTGTCACGTAACTCTTGTTTGATACTTTTTGGTTGATAGCCCGAGGCTTTTAGCTCGCCTAAAGTTTTGATATTTAACATAATTGTAAAAAAAAATAAAATTTGAATGATTAAATATGAATTTGAGTAGTCATTTGTCAATAATAGCCATCAAATATTTTCGTAAGTGGCTTCACTCCAATGAGTTATGTAAAAATAAAATAGCAATTATTTATGATGACCTACTTATTAAAAGGTTGAGAATTGTCTTTGTGTGCCGTAAATCAAGACTCACATGACAAAAACAACACGAAGTTAGAAAAGTTTTCATGCTGTTTTATCTTTTTTAAAACCGTAAGGACAATGGCGGCAACCGTTTTGACAACAAAAGCGTCTTTCAAGCAAATATTTTTGAGTGAAAACATATAACCCATTTTCAATATAAAAATCAACCCCCTCAGTTATTTTAGGTACTTTTGATTGTTCACCTTTCTTTTTTGCCATAGTTTTATTACAAAATTACCTTTATTTTTGTTTTATAAATCGGTCATGAGAGAGAGTCTTACCTTACTAAATATCTACCCGAGAACGTCATTTTAAAAAAAAGAAAATTATACGAATTATATTTTGTATTACAGATATAATACAATATTTTGCACCGAAAATAAAACAGAGCCAATTCTATCATTAAAACTAAAAACGCACGAAGTATGATTTCAGTTGCTACAATTTTAAAAAGCAAGCCTCGGGGTGTCTTTTCCATTTCGCCAAAAACAAGCGTTTTTGATGCCCTTCAAATTATGGCTTCAAAAAATATAGGTTCGGTTGTCGTTATGGAAGATGGCGCATATTTAGGCATTTTAACCGAAAGGGATTATGCTAGAAAAGTCATTTTGCAAAATAAACATTCAAGCGAAACAGTAGCAGGTGATATTATGTCCACAAATCTGCCGCACATCAAACCGAGTGACAGCCACGAAAGTTGTATGTCGTTGATGGTTGAGCACAATGTTCGTTATCTGCCTGTTTTCGATAAGGGTGCTTTGGTGGGTATTATATCGCTCATCGACGTTATTCAAGCGACAGTTGAAAAGCAAAAAGCCACTATTGGAGAACTACAAAACTTCATTTCAAGTAATTTTGGATAGTTCTTTCAACAAAATATTACATCAATAAAACAGCAATTCATTCAATTTTTTATCTAACAAAGTATCTTTGCCGTGCAGGTGAAGATACTTTTTTGTATTTTTAATAATTGATTGATTCTGCAAACAAAATTAACCCTATATTTAATCGTTCAAACTATAATGAATGAAGAATGTCCATAAATATGTAACATTATGTATTCAAATTTATCGAAAATGAGAAACTTACAGACACTTAGTTTATTTGCTTCTTTTATCCCCTACTTCCGTTTTTAGTCAAAAAATCATTCTCGATGGTTATGTTTTTGAAGCCTTTAATCGTAGTTTTTTCATACGAAGTAAAGTTGCGGTCTTAAATGTTGCAGGTATTTGTATTGGGGCAGGAAGGAATATGTGTGGACATTAAGATGTAATTTGCAAAAAGAAGGGTATTTTAACCAAGATTTGATATAAAAATTTGATTTTCAATATATTAAAAAATACTTTTGTTGTCGGATTTCTAAAAAATCTATAACAACAAAAAAGAAGTAACTCAATTTTTGAGTTACAAATCACGTTTTATCACACTAAATATTGAGACGCTATGTTATTAAAAACCATCATGCCTGCGGCGTTTCTCGTCGTCAGCATCTCAGCTTTCGGTCAGACGCTCATCGAAAAAGCTGATAAACAATATGAACTACATGCTTATCGCATGGCTGCACAGAGCTATGAAACTATTTTAGCTCAAAATCCAAATCAAAGGAATGCGTCGCTCCGTTTAGCTGACAGCTACCTACATCTCAACGAAATACAGAAAGCGGCAAACCAGTATGCCCGAGCAGTCCGGGATGGATATGCACAGGGGGAAGACTACTTGGCTTATGGTCGAACGTTGATGATGTTAGGTCAGTATGCCAATGCTGAACAGCAGTTCAATGCCTATCGCAATGTCAATCCGAGTGTAGCGACCCAATTTATAAAAGCCTGTCAATATGCCCGCAGCAACAGCGAAGGCACTTCGGACTACGCCGTGCAACCCCTCAGTAAAATCAACACTACAGCCGCTAATTTTGGGGTAGCTATGTGGAAAGACCAAATGATTTGGTCGTCAACACGGACGGACTTTAAGCGCGCACAAAAAAATGGGCAACAAAACGACCTTATCAATGGCGAAGCCAATCAGCTGTTTATTGCACCCATTGAAGGCGTTTCAAGACAACCATTCAGGATTAGTTTTTTAAAATCAGATTTAAAAAATACGTTCAATGAAAGCAATCCTTCATTTTCGGCGGATGGCAAAATGGTGGCTTTTATGCGTAACAATATTGCTGAAGATGAGCGCATCAGCTCAACTGGCGGTCTTGAAATGAGCATTTACCTTGCTGATATGGATGCAGACGGAAACTGGATGAATGCGCGTTCCTTCCCTTACAATAATGGGTCAACAGGTTTCCCTTCGCTTTCTCCAGATGGCAATTCGTTGTATTTTACTTCAAATAGAAGCGGTGGATATGGCGGGTTTGACATTTATCGGTGTGATAAACGGGGTAACCTTTGGAGTGAACCCAGAAATTTAGGCTCTACTATCAACACGCAAGGTGATGAAATTACGCCTTTTTTCGATGGTTCAACCCTTTACTTTTCATCTGATTGGCATTTCGGATTTGGCGGTTATGATGTTTACAAGGTCGAAGGTTCTGAAGTTGTCAATTTGGGCACAGGTGTCAACTCTTCGAGCGATGATTTTAACTTCATTTTCGACCCCTCAGTATCAACTGGTTTTTTTGTCTCAAACCGTCAAGGTAATAGAGGCAAAACAGATATTTATAAAGTAACAAAAAGCGGTGAAACAGCTAATATCGTTATTTTAGACAATGGTGTTCCTTTGAAAGATGCTAAAATTAGCGTTTTACAAGGCAATGCCTCAAATTTGACACAACTAAAAGGGGGTAACTATTTGGTCAGTTTGTCAGACCGTAAAGCCTTGACACTTGAAGTTTCAAAGTCTGGTTTCAAACCCCAAAATGTCAGAATTGACCCAAATTATTCAAATACTTCAAGAATCGTCGAAGTTGCTATGCAGAGAGATGTGCCGACTCAAATGTCCTCCAATATGCCTGAATATTCTGCTATGGTTACTGACGGGTCAACAGGGGAACCGCTTGAAGGTGTTTTTGTTAGATTGACGAATCAACTGACTAATAAAGTGACTGAAACGGTAACGGATGTAAAAGGTAAGTTCAAATTTCCGATGTCTTTAAATGCGTCTGTTATTTTGACATTTTCAAAAGAAGGATTTGTTTTAAACCAACAAATTGTCAAAGCAAGTGAAGTCAAATCACGTTATTTAGGCGAATATACTTTACGACCTTCTGCTTTAAGCAACAAAACGGCTTTAAATACACCGACGGAACAAGCTTCTGTTTCAAAAGTTAATAACATTCCACAGGATGTACCTAAGGACTATAGCATCAAAGTCATCCCTTCATCTGTTACAAAAGGGCAAGTGACTAAATCTGCACAAGCGAATATACCAACTGTTTATGCTGTTCAAATTGCTGTTATAAGCTTTGATAATGTCGTGAGTTTAAGTAAATATGAAAATTTGAGTGCAGAAGGTAATATTTACAGCGTTCCTGAAAATAATCAAAAAAAAGTACGTTTAGGCATTTTTAGTACAAGAGAAGCCGCAGTTGCTGCCTCAAAAAAGGCAAATAGTTTGGGTTATAAAGGTGCTTTTATTGTGACTGAAATAAATGAGCAAGCTATTGCTGAAAATATATTCACGCCTACGCCTAAGCCTGTTCAAACCCTCGCTGCAAATGGCAATGTAAAAACAAAAGGTGCTGAACCCTATCCAAAAGCTGTTTATGTGCCTGTACCGCCAAAAAACAAAAAAGAAGATATTCCGCAACCTTATAATGCTGTCGCACCTGCTAAAAAAGCAGTGGTCATAGATGATAAAACGTTCAAAGTACGCATTGCAGCGATGAAAAAACCACAATGGTTTGATGATTCAAAAGTTGCAAAACTTTGGAAAATTGATACTTACAAAGATGGTGAGTTTACAATTTTCATTATGGACGGCTTCAAAACGCTGCAAGAAGCAAAAGCTATGAAGCAAAAAGTAAAAATGACGGGTTACAGCGATGCCAAAGTGATTCAAAAAGACGGTGCGGATTATAAAGTGGTTGATTAACTTATTTATCCTAAACTAACAGCCACAACTTGCGCCAAGTTTGTAACTTGGCGCAAGTTTAAAATATTATACATGGCTCTATTCTTTTCCTGCCCATTATGCATTATTTCTACAAAAATACTATAAAAGTACTACTCATCTTTTCCTTCATGCTACCCCTCAGTAGTTTTCGGGAAGATTCTGCACGGGTCTATCTAAATGTCAGATTGGAACGGGCTATGACCATAAGTGAGTTAATGTCCAAATATTTACTCAATGAATATGACTGCAATGAGGAACAATTCCGTAAAATTAATAACCTTACTTCAAAAACTGCTTCTCTCAATAAAAACAAGATTTACAACCTACCTATATGGGTTTATGACTATAATGGTAAAAGTATCCGTTCCTCAATTGGCAATTCAGATTTAGATTTGGCAAAAAAAATACAATCGTATAACGTTGATTTACAAAAGAAAGGTGTGAGAACGCAATCTTATCAACAAAACAAATACATTTATGTTCCTTACCATTTTTTCAATTGCCTTGATAAACGCAAAAAAAACATCCTCGAAGATGAGCCTGTTTTTGTAGAAGGTTCTGAAAAAGTCAGAGGCGTTTCGACACGTACTTATGCTATTTTTGGCAGAAAATATCAAGATGTTCCGCTGGTAGACAAAAAACTACGCGGCAAAATTTTTTATGTTGAAGGTGGTCATGGTGGTCCCGACCCAGGAGCGATGACTAAACTAAATGGTCGCTCACTTTGTGAAGACGAATACGCCTACGATGTGAGCTTACGTGTTGCAAGAGAACTGATTACGCATGGTGCAACGGTATATATTATCAATCGAGACTTAAACGATGGCATCCGTGATGGCGATTTTTTGCTGTGCGATTCTGATGAAAGGACTTATCCCGACCTGAAAGTACCCGCTGCTCATAAACCTCGATTGACACAACGTTCAGACGCTGTGAACGCCGTCTATGAAAAATATCTAAAACTCGGTATTAAAGACCAACGATTGATTGTTATTCATGTAGATTCAAGGGGAAAATCTGAACAAACAGATACTTTTTTATACTACCAAAGCGGCAACGAAGCCAGTAAGAAGATTGCAAAAAAAATGCAACAAACCCTCGAAGATAGATATGCCCGTTACAGAAACTATAAAGGCACTTTGTCGACCCGCGACCTTCACATGCTCCGCGAATGTAAACCCACCACCGTTTATGTCGAATTAGGCAATCTCCGCAATGAATTTGACCGTAAACGTTTAATGTTAAAAAACAACCGCCAAGCCATTGCCCTGTGGCTGACAGAAGGGTTTATGAAATAAAAACGAGATACTTTTCTTAAAGTGGCACATGAAATTTTGAATTTTAAAATATTGATTATCAATATCTTACACTAAAATCTTTCCCTATCCTCTAAAGTGGCATCCTACTAATGTGTCTATATACCTATATTTGTTATATCAATGACGTATTGACAATCATCTTTAACTTAAACAACGAGACGTATGAAAAGAAGATTCTGTAGCATTGCTTTCACAGCAATAGCCTTTATCAGTACAATATCCGCACAAGTCTATTTGAGTCCTGTTTTTCCCACAGCTGACGAACCCGTAATCGTTACTTTCAACCCACAAGAAGGCGACAGAGGTTTAGCCAATTGGACAGGCGATATCTATGCGCACACAGGCGTAACGACAAGTGCAGGCACATGGCAATATGTTAATGCCACTTGGGGGGCACAACTTCCCGCACGTAAACTGACACGCCAAGCCGACGGTACTTATAAGTTCACTTTAAGCCCTTCGATTCGTTTCGCCTACGGCGTTCCCGCAGGTGAAACGATAACGGCATTGTCTTTTGTTTTCCACAACGGAACGACTGTCAATACCCAATCAGGAAGAGGTGTTGGCGGTGTAGATATCTTTTATAATGACATCATTCAATCCAATTCGCCTTTGCGCACGCGTATCGTGACCCCCTCAGTATCCTCACTATTTACTCAGCGCAATGCCTCCATTGCTTTTAACGGTGCAGCTTCACAATTTTCTACATTGACTTTGACAGACAATGGGACTCAAATTGCCTCAGCCTCAAATACAAAAGAACTAATAACAAATATAATCGCACCTAATGCCGATGGGTCACATCGCGTGGTATTTAAAGCGACTGCAAACGGTATTTCAGATTCCACCATTTTTTCTTATGTTGTTGTTCCTACCATTACTGTTGCCAATCCACCTGTGGGTTTTCAGTTGGGTGCAAATGTTAATACGACAGGCGATTCTATCACTTTTTTGTTTCAAGCACCTAAAAAACAAAATGTTTTTGTCGTCGGCAACTTCAATGACTATCTTCTGGACACCAAATATTTGATGAATAAATCAGTGGACGGCAATACATGGTGGCTTAAAATAGGTGGCTTAACACCTGGTCAAACCTATACCTATCAATACGTTATAGACGGCAGTTTGCGGGTTGCCGACCCCCTCAGTATTTTGGTGCTTGACCCCAATAATGACAGCCGTATTCCAGCCGAAACCTATCCCAATCCGATACCTTATCCGACGAATAAAACGACGGGTTTTGTTTCTGTTATCACGCCTGGCAAAGCCGCTTACAATTGGCAAGTACCTAATTTTCAACGTCCTGCGAAAGGAAATTTAGTGATATATGAATTATTAACCCGTGATTTTGTCGCCAAACATAATTACCAAACCCTCATTGATACCATACAATATTTCAAAAATTTGGGCATCAATGCCATCGAGTTAATGCCTGTTACGGAGTTTGACAACAACGAAAGTTGGGGTTACAATCCGACTTTTCACATGGCTTTGGATAAATATTATGGTACACCCGATAAGTTTAAGCAGTTTATTGATTTATGCCATCAAAACGGCATTGCGGTCATCGTTGATGTTGTTTTTAACCATGTTTGGGGTGGCTCTACGCTTTCTGCTTTGTATCTTGATGGTGGTAAACCGGCGGCTGACAATCCATGGCTCAATACCGATGCCAAACACCCATACAATGTCGGCTACGATATGAACCACGAAAGTGCTTTTACAAAGGCTTATGTTGACCGTTGTTTAGCCTTTTTATTGAAAGAATACAACCTCGATGGATACCGTTTTGACTTAGTGAAAGGTATGACACAAAATGCCAATTGTGGCGGTAGCCAAACCAATGAGGGCTGTATTAGCCGTTACGACGCAAGCCGTGTTGCCATCATGAAACATTATCATTCTGTTGTTCAAGCGACGACACCTGGCGCATACAGTATTTTGGAGTTTTTTGGTGAAAACCAAGAAGAAACTGAATATGCACAAGCAGGTATGATGGTTTGGGCTAACTATAATGACAGATATGCTCAGCATTCGATAGGCAAAACGGATTTTACACTTTCTTTTGTTTCTGCAAGAAATAGAGGTTGGACAACTCAAAATCTCCACGATGCCCACATCGCCTACATGGAAAGCCATGACGAAGAACGCATCATGGTACGCATTGCGAATGAAGGTTTGGCATTGAATAATTATAATACAAGAACATTAAAAACAGCCTTACGACGTCAGGAATTGGTTTCAGCATTTTTTTACACCATTCCAGGACCTAAAATGTTGTGGCAATTTGGCGAAGTAGGATATGATATTTCGATTAATCAAAACGGACGCATAGGCAATAAACCTATATTGTGGAATTATTTTACAGAAGCAGACCGTCGCCGCCTCTATAATGTCACTGCCAATTTGATTTATTTAAGAAAAACGCAGCCAGTTTTCCAAAATATTAATTACGATGAAAATGGTTTGAATCCAGGGCGTACCCGAAGCTTTCAATTGCTCAACAATCCTTCTATGAAAGTCGTCGTACTTGGGAATTTCTATTTGGCAGCCGAAACTATAAATCCAAATTTCCCAAATACAGGCAAATGGTACGATTACTTGTCGGGAGACAGCATCAATGTCACGAATACACAAGCCATAATGACCATGTTGCCGGGCGAATACCATGTTTACACTTCCGTCAAATTACCACGCCCTCCGATGGGATATATCGCGGGAACTGTTGGTACACAAGAGTTTACAGATTTAGTAAATCAATTCAGTGTCTATCCGAACCCCTCAGTATTAGGCAAAACTTACGTGGGTTATAGCCTTCGCAAACACAGTTCTGTTAGTTGGGATGTCTATAATTTGGCAGGTCAAAAAATGGTAGGTTCAGCAACACAACAACGAAACGCAGGCAGTTATCAAGAAGACATCAACACCGATTTACCAAATGGCTTGTACATGGTACGACTAACGGTGGACGGTGTGACGGCTACTGAAAAATTGACGATTCAGAAATAAGCAATTTTGTCAGTTGATTTTGAACTTGTAGAAGTTGGTTTTGAACTTGCAGAAGTTGATTTTGAACTTGTAGAAGTTGATTTTGAACTTGTAGAAGTTGATTTTAAACTTCAGAATTGAATATGTTTTAACGTTTTGAAAGTCGTCGAAGTTGCGAACTTCGACGACTTTACTTTAAACAAATCATTCAAAAAGCGTGAATATACTGATTACTCTGACAAAAAAGTTTGTTGAAATAATTTTATGCAAAGGTGCGTAGCACCGAAACCGTTTATAGAAAAAGACAATTGATACAGAATTTAAGGTGCGTAGCACCGTCACCGTTCTAATTTGTTGATTCTCAATATTTTAAATACGAAATAAAATACGGTGACGGTGCTACGCACCT
>JAYTUQ010000002.1:0-3249 GCA_043744455.1 Saprospiraceae bacterium
TTAGACTGATATGACTGATTTACACTGATTTTCTTTTGTGATTCTGTTAGAAAAAAATCAGTGTAAATCAGTCATATCAGTCTAACCTGTGTTCAAAAAATCCATATATAAAAACTATTTTACTAAAAAAATAATAAAATGTTGCACATGAAAATTGGAATAAAAACGATTTTATTTATTTTTATTTTATTGATTATCAATAATTTACAAGCACAAAGCCGTTTTGGTGGAGGCATCGTCGCGGGTTTTAATGCTTCCCAAATGGACGGTGACCAAGCGGCAGGGTTTTCAAAAGTCGGTGCCAATGTGGGTTTACAAGCGACTATTCAACTAAACGAAATAGGCAATTGGTTATTAACAACCAATATGTTGTACAGTCAACGCGGCAGTCGTTCAAGTCAAAATGATGCTGGACCGATTCGCTCGGCTTCGCTCAATTACCTCGAAGTACCTGTCACGATTAGCTTTCGAGATTGGAAAGTGACCGACAAAAGTGGGCAAGCGTTTTATAAGGTCTATTTTACCGCAGGTTTGAGCTATGGGCGTTTGTTTAACTATAAAATAAGCGATAATTTCACGCACCCGAAGGCAGTTTCGGATGTCTTTGAAAAGAATGACATCGCTTACACAGGCGGTTTGTCGTACTATGTTAACCGTCATTGGGGTTTTAATTGGCGATATACGCGGTCAGCCAATTTTCTTTTTAATCCCAAAAAACATCAAGATAATGTCGCTTTGAGTAGTTATTCCGCCTTACAAGTCTATTTTTTGACGTTTCAGACGGTTTGGATGTTTTGAGGAGACCGACGAAGGATGAATAAGCAAAAAATACTGAGGGGGTGCTTATTCATCATTAATCATCTAAAAATGTTTCCACCCTTGCGCTACGATTGGATGCACATTCCCACCTTTTGTATGCAGTTTAATACCGTCTTCCTTTGGCACAATTTCTCCTGCCATATAAATATCAGGTAGATATTTGAGTTTTTCAGCATCAGAAGGGTCAATGGTAAAGAGCAATTCGTAATCTTCACCACCACTCAAAGCGCACGTAATGGGATCCAATTTGAAGTTAATCGCCATCATTTGCGCATCAGGATGAATCGAAACGCCCGTTTCTTCGATATAAGCCCCAACACCCGATTGATGACAAATATGGTGTAATTCGGAAGCTAAACCATCCGAAATATCCATCATTGAGGTCGGTTTTATACCGTTTGCTGCTAATGCTTCGATGATGTCTTTTCGTGCTTCGGGCTTCAAAATCCTGCCGACGAGGTAGGTTTGTTGCTCCAAATCGGGTTGTAATGCGGGATTATCGAGATACAATTGTTTTTCTCTTTCGAGTATTTGAAGACCTAAATAAGCTGCCCCTAAGTCACCTGTGATGCAAATAATATCGCCCACTTTTGCGCCGTTGCGATAGACCAAACTGTCCTTTTCGCCTTGCCCAATGGCTGTAACGCTGATGACCAAACCACGTGGCGAAGATGTGGTGTCACCACCAACCAAATCCACGTCATAGGCTTTGCAAGCGGCGTAAATGCCTTCATAAATTTCTGAAACGGCTTCAACGGAAAAGCGGTTTGAAATAGCAATCGACACCGTCACTTGCTTCGGTTGGGCATTCATGGCGTAAATATCCGAGAGATTGACAACGATGGCTTTGTAACCCAAATGCTTCAAAGGCGTGTACATCAAGTCGAAATGTATGCCTTCAACAAGCAAATCGGTTGAAACTACGGTCATTTTGACGCCATTGTCAATAACAGCAGCATCGTCGCCAATACTTTTGATGGTTGAAGCATTGACTGTTATGTTGTTCTTTGCTAAATGCTCGATTAAGCCAAATTCGCCTAATGAGCCGATTTCTGTACGCACTTGTTCAGACATGATTTTTATGTTTTTTCAACACGAATTTCACAAATGACACGAATTTTTTAAATTGACTAATTCGTGTAATTAGTGAAATTAGTGTTAGTTATATTACTTTTCAAATTTATTTCTCAAATATGGATAACTCAAAACGGCTGCTAAAATGACCGCTGCACCGATATAAAATGAAGGTGACAATTCCTTATTTTCTTTCAAAATGACGACGGCGAGGACGATGCCATACACAGGTTCAAGATTTATTGTCAAATTGGAGACAAAAGCGGACAAGTGACGCAAAGTACGAATGCCGAGCCAATACGCCAAATTGGTGCATAATAACGACAAAACAAAGAGATAAAACCAGTCAGATACTGAGGGGGGTATCAAAATGGCTGTTTTATCAAAATAAAAATACAAAGGCATAAGTACCGTCAACAATAACCAACCACCACCCAACTCAAGGAAAGTGATACTGAGGGGGTCACTTTTATCAATCATTTTTTTATTTAAAATAGAAAATATCGTCGCTAAGAAAGCTGATGACAAACCGACTAACAGACCCATGGTCATTTCACTTGGCAAAGTGTCTGCAACAAAAGCCATGGCGGGTATGATGATGAGTCCCAAGGCTACTTCATACCATTTTACCTTCATTTTTAATATCAAAGGCTCTAAAATGGCAGAAAAAAACGAGGTTGTGGCCATACAAATTAAGGCAACGGAGGCATTTGCCAATTTGACAGCCCCATAAAAACCCAACCAATGGACGACAACGATGAAACCGATACATATATATTGTAGCACCAAACGCCGTGGCATTGCCCGCACATTTGACCACGTTTTACTTGTCAAAAGTATGGTAAAAGAGGTTAAAAAAACACGCCACCAAACGAGCGAAAACGACGACAATTGAATCAATTCGCCTAAAATAGCCGTAAAACCCCAAAGAAAAACAGCAAAATGTAGTTCTAAATAGGCGCGTTGCGTGTTTGTCATAATTTTTATTCCTATATTTCAAAAATTCAAAATCTCAAATATCTATATGTCATTCTGAACTTAATGAAATTCAAAATTAAATTAAAGCGGCGCAAAAATCGAATAATAAACCAATTCGACGTAATTTTGTTACACGTTTTTGCAAAAGCACGAATTTTTGTTCATTATAAATTAACCAATATCTTTATGGCTATTGGAGTAGGGCAAACTGCCCCAGATTTTACGCTTTTTTCAGATAAGAAGAAAGCAGTAAAACGTGCTATTTTTGTTATCGATACTGAGTACTTCGACCAAAAAGTTTACTAAATTAATTTTCAAAGGTACAGAGTACCGTTACCGTTTATAGAAAAATAGAATTAAGCGTGTTCAAAGGTGCGT
>JAYTUQ010000003.1:0-12733 GCA_043744455.1 Saprospiraceae bacterium
GTGGTAGCGACCATGCCAAAAGAATGACTTCTCTCCTTTTTTAACCTCTAAACCATCGAGGTTTACACCGTTTGAACTCATATAATCGAGTTCAGATTGCGGGAAATCATCGCCGATGACAGCGCAAAGATTAATTTGTTTTGTAAAGTAAGATGCTGCCATACTGACGTAGGTGCAAGAACCACCGACAACTTTTTCGGCAACACCATAGGGGGTTTCAATCGTATCAAAAGCAACCGTTCCAACTGTTAAAAGACTCATTTTCAAAGAGTTATGTACGTTAATTAAAACGTTGTGAAAAGTATTTAAAAAAATTTAAAAAAATTTAAAAAAAAATCGCTGCAAAGATTGCATAATTCCACGAAATGGTTCTAAATTTGCATCGCTTTTTAAGTAAAGCATTAAGAATAAAGAAAAAAGCCTGATTAGCTCAGCTGGTTAGAGCGGCGGACTGTTAATCCGTAGGTCCTTGGTTCGAGTCCAAGATTAGGCGCAAGAGGCTTCCAGAAATGGAAGCCTTTTTGCATTTTAGAGACCCCAAAAACCGTCAAAGTTTGAAATTTTGACGATTTTACGCCTTCCTTTTAAATTACCTTTCACAATGACCATCATCGAAAGCCATACAGAACGCATCCGAAATGAGGCTTATCGGCTCGGATTCGGCTTTGTCGGCATCGCGCGGGCTGAACAAATGGACGACGAAGCAAGGCGGCTTGAGGCATGGCTCAATCAAGGTTTACATGGCTCGATGCACTATATGGCGAATCATTTTGACAAACGCATTGACCCACGTAAGCTCGTTGATGGTGCAAAAACGGTCATTTCTTTAACCTATAATTACTTTACAGAAGAAAAACAAGCGGACACTGAAGCCCCTAAAATCTCAAAATACGCTTACGGTACGGACTACCATTTTGTCGTAAAAGATAAACTCAAACAACTTTTGCAATTTATTAATGACGAAATTGGCGTTGTCAATGGTCGAGCATTTGTGGATTCAGCTCCTATTTTGGAACGGGATTGGGCAAAACGGTCAGGCGTGGGTTGGATTGGAAAGAATACTTTGTTGATAAATCCTAAACGTGGCTCTTATTTTTTCCTTGCAGAATTGATTTTAGATTTAGAATTAGTGGGGGATAATCCCATACGCGACCATTGCGGTACGTGTCGACGTTGTATAGATGCCTGTCCGACCGAAGCGATTTCACCCCACGGCTACCTCATGGACGGCTCAAAGTGTATTTCATTCTTAACGATTGAGCTAAAAGCAGACGAAAAGATACCCCCTCAGTATAAAGACCAAATGTCAGGCTGGATGTTCGGTTGTGATATTTGTCAAGATGTGTGTCCATGGAATCGCTTTTCAAAACGACATGAAGAACCACAATTTGAGCCTCACCCGAAATTGCTTACCATGACAAAAGAAGAATGGTTGGACATCACAGAAGACGTTTTCAAGGAAATTTTCAAAAAATCGCCTGTAAAACGCACAAAATTTGAAGGTTTGAAGCGGAATATTGACTTTTTGAAATAACAGATTAACATACTTTTATTTCAAAAAAATTAATGTAAATTTGGTCTATCAGCCTTATCAGTGTCTGAAATAATGTTTTAAGTTTCAAAAATGAAAATCAAACCCAACATGCAGCGCGAAACGTGCCGCTTCTGGATTGTCTAAATAGTTTAAACGCCAGACGCCATCTATACGCATAACTTTAAAAATATTTTCAATACCCACACTCGCTTCCATATAGGGCTCAGCAGAAGGGACGCGAAAACCCGCATAATTAGACTTACTTACAGCAGCGACATCAAAAGCATTTAACCGATTCGCTGCTCGATTGGCAACAGACATATCAGCAGTGAACGCTTTAAATGTGATAACTTCACGCCAATTCAACTTCCGAAGTAAAGGGATTTTGTTTAAAAACAAACCTTGAAAATGATGTGTCAAAACAACACTACTGTGCACATCGCCGACAAATTCGAAGCGATTCATGCCATTAAAAGCGGAGATTTCGTAGGAATAGGACTCATTGCCCTCTGCTAAATGGAGCAATAGAAATGATGCTTTTCCAAGCGTTTTACCGACATTTATTTGATAATTGGTGCGCCCAATTGGGTTAATATCAAAATAACCACTGATGCCTATTTCTAATTTATGGTACGAATTGCCCGACTTGCCATAGGTGTATTGTGCCTCAAAAATAAAATTTTGTAAACCTGTTTTTGTACGGTTAAACGTGCCATCTATATATTCTTCCTTGTGGGCATAACGGATTTTGACCACTGCTTCCCTTGTTTTGACCACCGTATCAATGGCAGAAGGCGCATCAGCGTTGGGCAAATAAGCATAGTTAAAACCACTACCAGCGGAAGTGCCAAAGGGTGCCAACATGCGGTCGAGCAATGTGACACGTCCTGACCAACCACCGTAAAGATATTGTTCATAAAAAACCTTCGACTCCTCGGCACCCATCAGTTTTTGTAAAACAGGACGACGATAAAAGCCTGTTAAAAAATTGGCATCATTCAGATTTATCGCTTCCGAACTGGCACTTCTCGAAGTTACATCATTTGTATAAGCTAAGCCTACAATCGTACGCGGCTCACGTCGCGGTATCCACTCCACATTGCCACCGTACTTCCAATCTTGATCCTTGATACCATAAGCAACAAAACCGCCAAAGCGTACTTTTTGGCTAAAATCAGGTGTTGTTCGCGTACCCAAACGTAGGCGTGACCCTTCGACTGGGTTGTAGGAATACATCGAAAAATAAGGACCAATCTCAATCGGTCCCAATTCTTTGTAGCCGCCAACAACCGTATTGATGATATCCACATAAGTCCGATAAACAGGTACATTCGTAAAACTATCAATCATTTTATACACCGATGCTTCGGTTTTGGACAAAACCTCTGGACGGGCTTTTTCCCAAAATACGTTGTCGCGTTGCAGTTGTTTCAGCGTTGGGTCAATAGCTCTTTTAGAAGGTAAACGCTCTTTTATGCTGTCTTTTAGAAATTGAAAGTCTTTAAAAATAATGGTTTTACGACCAATCATACCCGGTGATTTAGGTGTAATGTGAAAATCGAGTATCATTTTAGATTTTTCAGGTAGCCACAATACCCCCTCAGTATTTTCATCTTTTTTGAGCCCTTTCGGCTTATTTTTTTCAAAAGATTGGAACAAAATTATGCGGTTGATGAGGTTAATATTGACATCGGGCGACATCCGCATATTTGTTTTCTCTATGGCAAAACTGCTGTCTTCAACCACGAAATCACCATAAAAAGTATTTTCTTGCTTACGGCGGGGCTTAAAACGAATTGTATATTTTTTGATGCCATCTGCCGCCACCGTACTATCTGAAATATAATATTCATAAAAAAACAAACCTGCAGAAGCAAAAGGACTGACAAAAGGTTTTTCAAGGATGTAAATCCAATCGTCATAAACATCAAAATCGCTTTGCATATTTCTGATAGTGGCAATAAAACTTTCGTTGGGGTCCCCCGCTACTTTTTCGGCTTTTGGGATACTTTGGCGTTTGTCTGACCCCTCAGTATGGAAGTTGTCTGCAATTGTTTCAACCATATAAACGGGCAAAAAAGCCTTCTCGTCCGATGTCGAATCTATATTGTCAAACACAAAAGCGAAAGGCTTCATCGCTCGGCTTTTCTTTACCTTTTCACTGATATTGACCATATCAAATTCCGTTTTCGTATAAGTTTCGCATTGATAATGTGGTAAGCTACTCGGGCGATTGATAGGTTTGTTTTTTATAATCCCTTTGACAAGGCGATGCGAAGGGTTTTCACCCGCATAAATAACCACTTCCATAAGGGTTTGATCGCTTGCTTTGAGTTCAAAAAGAATGTCTTGATTTGCCTCATTCGTCAATTTACGGCGCAATGTATCGTAGCCAATCATCGAAGCAGTCAAAAAACGAGCAGGTGCCGTTAAAGTAATGAGGAAATCTCCCTTAATATCACTCGCAGTCTCAGACTTGATGCCTTCCACCGAAATGCGGCAAAAAGGCAAGGTCTCTTTCGTATCTGCATCAATAACTTTTCCTTTGATTGTGATATTTTGGCTGATGCCAAACGGTAGAAAAGCAATAAAAGCGATGAATAAAAGTGTAATTTTTTTTGTCAATATCATGTGAGTTGTGCTGTCAATAAGTATACAAATGGGTTGAAAGGCTGTTTTAAAAAACGTATTTCTTATTGTTAAGGTTGCGCCTCCATCAAAAGTAATGCCTCAATTTTAGAATCCAAAAATATTAACTTTTCTTTGACATTATAAAGTTATCAAAAGTTAGAAATCAAATCAAATCAATTCTAAGATATTTCCTTTATTTTCACCCCAAAAACAAAACGAACCATGCCCACAAACCCGCTTTTCATTCTCACTGTGCTCTGTCTCAATGTCATCATTGCCGAACGGCTCGCCACAGTGCCGTATATCCGTCATTTGAGTTCAGCCCTTATCGTCATTATTTTAGGTGCCATAGAAGCCAATATCGGCGTCATTCCTTCTGCCTCGAATGCACCGCCGTTGTATGACGGTATTTTTACCTATATCGCCCCTTTAGCCATCTTCTTTTTGATGCTCGGCGTACAAGTTAAGAGCTTGAAAAAGGCAGGAATGCCTATGATTCTCTGTTTTTTCCTCGGCAGTATTGGTACTATGGTAGGCGTTTTGGTCGGCATGTGGTACATACAAGGCAGTACGAGTATTGGCGAAAAATTTGATGCAATTGGTGGCATGTACACAGGTACTTACATCGGTGGCAGCATCAATTTCAACGCCATCGCCTTGCATTACAACATCGGCAAAGAAGGGTCGCTATTCGCCGCCGCCACTGCTGTTGACAATATTTGGAGTGCTATTTGGGTCGTTGTCACCTTGTTTCTTCCCAAAATAATGAAAAAAATAGCACCCACACGTCCGAAAGCCGCAGCCGACAATACTGTTTATGAACAACACAACGGCGATAGAGAGTTGGTTGACCCCCTCAGTATATCGGCATTGATAGGCATCGGTTGTGCTACAATGTACGTGGTAAGCGAGTTGGTGAAAATCTTCCCTACCGTGCCATCCGTTATTTTCTTAACGACGGTAGCCTTAGTGTTGGCGCAGATACCCCTGGTTCAAAACATAAAAGGGGGTCGCTTGATGGGCATGTTGTGTGTCTATCTGTTTTTGACGGTCATTGGCGCACATTGTGACATTCCAGCACTCATGAAAGACGGACAATTGGCGTGGACACTTTTCATATTGGTCACCATCATCTGCCTCATTCACGGCATTATCGTTTTTGGCATTGGCTATCTTTTCAAACAAGATTGGGACGTTCTCGGCATCACCTCACAAGCAAATATTGGCGGCGCGTCAACTGCTTTGGCATGTGCCAAAAGTCTTGGCAGAGAGGATTTAGCATTGGCGGGTATTCTCGTTGGCGCATTGGGCAATGCCACAGGCACGTATTGGGGCTTTTTAATTGCGGAGTTTTTGAGGAATACGACTATTTTTTAAAGGTTTAAAACAACTTGCGTCAAGTTTTAATATCAAACTTGACGCAAGTTGTTATGTATTGTATAGATTACCGCATCGGCATCAAAACCGCATTAGAAAACAAAAATTTTCCTTCATACCAAAAGGCACGATACAACGGATTGTCTACCATATATACCACCGAACCGCGTCGCATAGACTGAACCGCAAAGACCATAGTGCCTTTCAATTGCATTTTCAAGCGAGAACCGACAAAACCAAGCGGCTTAACTGTGTCGTCAATATAACCCACATTATGGGCATTTTTCAAAGGCTGATAAGCTGCATTACTTGTTTTTAATGAAAAATAATAGTTAGGCAGACCATATCCCAGCGGATGCGTATTGTCAAGTACCGTTTTGTAAATAGCACCCGGAATGCCATCGCTCAAACCATCGCGTTCAAATTCATCGAAGTGCATAAAACGACGTTTAAGGTCAACTGTTTCGGACTCTGTTTCAGCCATTTCTTTTTCTTTTTTGGACGTAAACTTACTGAGTTCAAATCCCTTTTTGTCTTTAAAAGCATTCAAAGCTTCTCCAATCAATATCAAACGACCTCCTTCGCTCACCCATGATTTGAGTTTATCCAACTTACCCGAATCAAGGTTTGAATAACCTCCGTCTGTCATACATAACACATTGAAATTGCTTAGTTTAACACGATTTAAGTCAGTCAATTTTACTTGCGTCACAGGGATATTCAAGTCTTGCTCGAAGTAGTACCACATCTGTCCATAGCTGTTATTGTCCACATCATCATCAAAAATAATAGCAACATTGGGCTTTGTCATCAAATCAAAACGACCCGACCCGAAGTCCGCACCCGCTTCAGCAAAACCAGTCGAAACCGAAGTCAAATCTTGATCGTTCATCAAAGCAGCAGACGTAATTTCCTTGTCGAAACGCTCATTTACTGAGGGGTTGTCGCCCCGCGTAATAATGAGCGTACCACGTTGATAGGACTTTCCTTCAATCTCAAAAGGTATACTTGATGTCCGTATTTTGATGCCTTTTTGCAATAAACTTGCCGCAAAACGGGCATTGTTCAAACCCGTCCAAGTGGCGATATAAGCATAAACAGGGACTTCTTGTTTTAGACGTAAAGGAAAAGTCTTATTCGTAAACTCTTGATTCACAACAATTTTTTCTTTTGTCGCAAACGATTCTAAACCAAAAGCATGAGGTAATGACCACGCCGTAATGTCATAAGTCGCCGAATCAACCAATTCCGATTCAGGGTCAAAAAGGATTTGCGTCAAAACCGCCAAAGGTTGATAGGCTGAAATAATCAAATCATTCTCTGAAATACTGAGGGGGGTATCGTCCTTGCCCGTCGTGTAGTCGTAACCCCTAACGCCTCGCGTTCCTTTGATACCACCGTATTTGATGCGGTGTTTGTCCAATAAATCCGTCAAAGCCTTGACTTTGTTGCGCGGATTTGAGCCTTTGACGATGTATGTTTTGTATTGTCCAGGTGGATTTTCAGTCGATTTTTTAAAGAAATCTTCAAAATTTTGACACAAACGGGTCGCATTCTTTGAAGAAATTTCAATCGTTGACAATGCCGTAGTCAAATGGTGCGCTATGCGGTCTTTGAGCGTCAACACATTACCCGATTCCGTCATTATCGCACGTCCTGCACCAATGCCACCTTGTTCGTACGTCATGCCCACAGCACCATTGTAGGTCGGATACGTGTCGCCGTAACTTGGATAAAACAAATCAAATGTTTCTTTTGTGAAATACAACCAACCCTCTTTGTCAAAGTATTTTGCATGATTTCTGCCAATTTCTACTTGAAAATCGCGTTGAAACGGCGTAATAAACCTATGATAGGGCTGTGCAGCTGGTGCAAAATAATAAGGCGCGTTGTAGCCCATTTCATGAAAATCAGGTACAACATGTGGCAACCAATTCTTATAAACTGCCATCCGCTGTTGCGATTCTATTTGCGACAACCACGCCCAATCTCTGTTGAGGTCGAAATAATAGTGATTAACACGTCCGCCGGGCCAAGGCTCACGATGTTCACGTGCATCAGGAGACACGTTCGGCACTTTGTCAGAAGCATTGTTATTCCAATGCGTATAACGATGGTAACCATCTGGATTGACACAGGGGTCAATGATAACGACCGTATTTTTCAGCCATTCTTTCGTATCTAAACGATTGGGACTCAATAAATTATAAAGCACTGAAACAGATGACTCGCTGCTTGCGGGTTCATTACCATGCACATTCATGGACAACCAGACGATGGTAATATTTGCTACTGAGGGGTCTGCTTTACCGCCTTCCACCCCTGCCCTTGCGAGGTTGTTGAGCCTAATTTTCTCTAAATTTGCTAAATTTTCTTTTGAAGAAATGATGGCGTACAGCAACGGACGCATTTGGTTTGTTTTGCCATATTCATTCAACTGAATAAGGTCAGAATTGGCAGCTGCATGGCGAAAATAATCCACCGTCAAATTATGCGGCGTGAATTGTTCACCATACTTATGAGGCATAAATTCTTCTGGTGAGCGTAGTTTTTGCGCTAAAAGTTGACCTGAACAGGCAACACAAAAAGCCAGTAAGACTAAAATCTTAATCATTAATTTCATATACAATGGTTTGAACGTTTGTTAAAAAGCTGGAATTTTCTACTTATGAACAAGTCTTAAGAGAAGTGCGATTCTAATAGAATTTTAAGAGAAAGTGAATAAAGTCCTTATAATTTCGATAAAACAATAGTTATTCACCCACCAACGACTTAATTTTTTCTTCAACTTTTTCAAACTCGAACCCCCTCAGTATGCGCGCCATTTTTGCTTGAATATCGGCATTACACAAGTTGCCAATCGTTCCTTCATGCGTATGTTCCACGATTTTATCCGTTGTAAACGTCTGATTTTCAACCGATTCACCAATTTGTTTGTACGCATCTCGGAAAGGCACACCCCTCAGTACAAGACGGTTAACTTCTTCAACAGTGAATAGGTATTTGTATTTGTCGTCGTCTAAAATATTGTCCTTGACAATGATGTTTTTCATCATAAATTCCGTCATTGCCAATACATTTTTGACCTCATCGAGGGCAGGAAAAATGACTTCTTTCAGCAATTGAAAATCACGATGATAACCACTCGGCAAATTACTCGTCAACAAAGCCACTTCGGAAGGCAGGCTTTGCAGACGGTTCGCTTTGGCACGTATGAGTTCAAAAACATCGGGGTTTTTCTTATGCGGCATAATGCTCGAACCCGTCGTCAATTCAGGTGGCAAAGTGATAAAATCAAAATTTTGATTGATATACAAAGTAATATCCATTGCCAATTTTGACAACGTATGACCCAAAGCCGCCAAACCAAACGCAACGAATTGCTCCGATTTGCCACGCCCCATTTGTGCCGCCACGACATTATAATTCAAATCATCGAAGCCTAAAAGCTCTGTTGTCCGCCGCCTGTTTATCGGCAAACTGGAACCATAACCCGCCGCAGAACCCAAAGGATTTTGATTGACAATCTTAAAGACAGCTTGCCACAACTGCACATCGTCGGTCAAAGTCTCGGCATAAGCCCCAAACCACAAACCAAAACTCGACGGCATAGCCACTTGCAAATGGGTATAACCGGGCAATAAAACATTCTTATATTTTTCACTCTGCACAATTAAGGTGTCAAACAACGAAGTTACCCCCTCAGTAACTGATTGAATTTCAGCACGAAAAAAGAGTTTCAAATCCACTAAAACCTGATCATTGCGGCTACGGGCAGAGTGAATACGCTTGCCCATATCGCCCAAATGTTGCGTCAATAAAAATTCAACTTGTGAATGCACATCTTCGACCCCCTCAGTAATGACGAATTTCTCCGCCACAGCCTCTTGGTACAATTGTTTTAAATACAAGCTAAGTGATTGATATTCAACATCTTCGAGTAGCCCAACCTCTGAAAGCATTTTTATATGCGCCAACGAACCGAGAATGTCAAAAGGTGCGAGACGCAAATCCATCTCACGGTCGCGCCCAACAGTAAATGCCTCAACTGCTTGATTGGTAGAAAAATCTTTTTGCCAAAGTTTCATAATGGATAATAATTGGTAAGTAAAAAAAAACGATGTCTGATTTTGAAGCGCAAAGTTCTCTTTTTTGATGTAATTTTAAACTTTCAGAGAGAATATCTTGGTATTGACAAATATAACTTATGTTTTATTCTTATAAAGATAATACCAAAAATACCTTAAAAACGGTCATTTTACCCTTTTTTATACCATAAAAAAGTTAAACCTTTGTATATCCTACCTGTGAACGGTTGCTACAACATAAATCAGCTTTTTCAGCAACTAAACTTACATAATTGCTTCTTTTCGTTTTGACAATGTATTCTCTGAGCTGTCGCCCAGTTGCGTCATACTTGTACTCAATTATTAAACCTTAACAATGTTCATTTTTGGAATCAAAACTTACATTATTTTCTGTTTCAAATATCACAATCGTTTAGAATAAATTATTATAGCAAAACCCTTTATCAAAGAGGTTTCGCCCCTGTATCTCCCTGTATGCCAATTGATTATGAGAAAACAATGGACTTATAATCCTGTTCCAGACCCGAATTGTAACCCATGTCGCCTCCTTCGGGAGGCAAAAATATATTTTGATTAGGAGGGGAAAGGATAGCGGCGTAAGTGATTCATTCAGCAACGACAGGAGTTTAATGCTCCTGTCGTTTTGTATTTAGATAAGTTAGAGATACATTGCTTCGACTAAAAATTGATTCATCGGTTGCGCCGCTTCGAAATGACCCCTCAGTATTTCCACAAAATCGTCTTGCAAAGCCATCTTTGGTTCAATATTCTTTCCCCAATAAAACTGCTTATTGGCTATAAGTGGTTGAATATCAGCAAATTCAGCAAATTCAGGCGTTAGCCTTTTATTTGTTTCGCCTTTTATGGTTTCCCATTTTTCAACAAATGCCGGTGCTTTCAGTAGGCTTAAAAAGCGGTCGTGATTGTCCATAATATAACGCCGCACACGCAATAACATCTCTTTTTCTTCAAAAAAATAAGCCCCGCCCGCCAAAAATGACTCGCCCGAAGATACTTGCAAATAATGTCCTGGATATAATTTATCCTTTGTTCCGAAGCGAGAAATTGATGCAGAACAATGCTCTTTATAAGGTCTTTTGTCCTTTGAAAAACGAACATCTCGGTTGATGCGAAACAACATTTGCTTCGATGGTACAAGCCCGAGGTCAGGCTCTGTATCGTGTAAGGAAGCGGTAACGGCTTCAATGAGGCGCAAAAACGGCTCTTTTACGTCGCGTTCATAGCGTTTTTTGTTGGCATGAAACCAATCACGTTCATTATTGAGCGCGAGGTCTGAAAAAAAATCGAAATAAGATTGGCTTAAAATAGGCATGGAAATCATGAATTATGAAAGATGAATTATGACATTAATAAAGTTACCTTAAATGTATTTGTTCTTAGAATGATATTCAATTGATAAAAAATAGAATCACAAAGAACATATTCATTAAGCCTTTTAAATGACTGATAAATTCTATTTTTGCTCAAAAATAACTTTTTTCTAAAAAGTATCAGTTCATTTTAAATTTTTTGTTTTAATTACATTAAAATTTTTTAAATTTTAAATAAAATTATATCTAATGAAGAACGTAAAAAAACGCTTATTTTCCCTTGCTTTTTGCTTGTTTTCCTTTGTCTTTTGCCTCATTATGTTGGAAAGTTGCAACTCGCAACAAAAGGTGATTGTCGTCAAATCGGCAACAACACCCGTTGATTTCAGTCGCCCTTTGAGTTTGCAAGACGCTAAGGATTCGTTCCGTTTAGCATTTTACAATGTTGAAAATCTATTCGATACGATTGACGAACCGGGTACGATTGACTCTGAATACATGCCCAATTCAAGTTTGAAATGGAATTCAAAACGTTATTTTACAAAACTAAAAAACATCTCAAAGGTTGTAGAAGCGATGAATTTCCCTACGATTATGGGTATGGCAGAAGTTGAAAATCGTCGCGTTCTCGAAGATTTGATAACACAACCACTCCTTTCTTCTAAAAATTATGGTATTGCTCACTTTGAAAGCCCTGATGAACGTGGCATTGATGTCGCAATGATTTATCGAAAATCAGTATTTGAAGTCAAAAAACAAAAGACGCACGCTATAAAATTCCCGAATTCAGATGATAAAACCCGCGACATACTGGAAGTAAGCGGCATACTGAGGGGGAGCATTGACGTAACTATTTTTGTCAATCACTTCCCCAGTCGGCGTGGTGGTGCAGAGGAAAGCGAACCCAAACGGGTGTATGTCGCCTCAGTGCTGCGCAAGACTGTGGATTCATTGTTTCAAAAAAATCCAAATGCCCGCATCGTCATTATGGGTGATTTCAACGATGAACCAAGCAATAATAGCTTGAAAAAGACTTTAGGTGCAACGGAATGGCACCGAGAAATGGCTACGTCAGTACCTTCGGCAGCCTTATACAATTTGGGCGCAGCCATCGAAAAACGTGGCGAAGGCACGGAATACTATCGCGGTTGGGACGTGCTTGACCAAATCATCGTCAGCGGTACGTTTCTCGATACCCGTTCTAAAACAACGACCAAAGATGAAGAGACGGTTTTCAACCCTGATTTGGTCATTTTTAAAGATAAAGCAGGGCAACGTTTGCCGAATAGAACTTATACTGGTCCGATTTATCGGGGTGGTTTTAGCGACCATTTTCCTGTTTTTATAGATATTTACACCAAATAAATAGATAATGTATAGTGGATAACGGATAGTGGAGATAATGGAAAGTGGAAAATAACTCATTGGTAGTCATGAATTTATCTATTTCTCATTATCCACTATCCACTATAAATTATCCACTATCTACTATCCGCTATCCATTTTTCATTATTAACTATCAATTATCCATTAAAAAAATGTCAATAATAAAACTACAACACACCGTAGCCGAACGCTTTCTCCGCTACGTTCAGATTGATACACAAGCCGACCCGATGAGCGAAACAACGCCGTCGAGCGAAAAACAGAAAAACCTAAGCCGTCTTTTGGTCGAAGAACTTAAAGCGATGGGCATTGCGGATGCCGAAATGGACGAACCTGGCTACGTTTACGCCACTGTCCCCGCCAATACCGACAAGCCCAATGTGCCG
>JAYTUQ010000004.1:0-3233 GCA_043744455.1 Saprospiraceae bacterium
AAATGGAGACTCCCGCATCGCTTTATCGCCGCCGTCGAGAATGGCTTCATTGACCACATCCCACACATAAATTTTGCCTTTGTAACGGGTCACGACATCTGTAATATGGGTTCTCAACCGCGCCAAAAGTTCCTCTTTTGTCACCGTTTTATCGTCTTTTGTAAAAAACCATTTAGGCGTTTGGTTGTGCCAACATAAATTATGACCCCTCAGTAAAATGCCATTTTTTTGCGCAAAATCAACGATTTTATCTGCTGGTGCCCAATTATATAGGTTTTCTTCGGGGTGAATTGGTCCCATTTTCATCACATTTTCAGCCGTCATGCTGCTGAAGTGTTTTGTGATTAAATCCGCTGATGACAAATCATCAAACAACCGTGGTGCCACAGCAACGCCGATTGGAAAATAGTTTTTGTAATAATCCTTCAAACCCTTTTCAGAAGTGGGTATAAGAGGCTCTTGTGCAAAAAGGTTTAAGGCATAAAGTAAAACAATGATTAGAGGATAGTTTTTATTTTTCATTTTATAAAGTATTGATAATGAAATAGTTAAATTGATTAATAAAAAAATTAAAGTTTTTAATGCCGTTACTTATGTCCATTTATAAATTTATATTTGGAAATAAGTGGTCAATAAAGATAGATTATTCCAATTATAATTTTTTTTAGAAAAATACTGAGGGGTCTTTTTTGATAAATTGCTTTTATCCAAACGATACACATCATATTACTTATGAACTTGAACTCTTAAATAAGACAGAAAAGTATGAATGATATTGAAGTGATTTGAAACCACATTAAAGCTTATATTTTAAATAAAAATGCCAAAAAACGTGCATAACAATACTTATTTTTCAAAAAAATTAAGATACTTGTGCGTTGCTATGATGAAAAACGTTTAAAAAATGAGGACACAAAAGGATATACTTTGGAAAGTTGCTTTACATGCACTAATGCCCCAATTCGTCAAATTTTTCTTCCCATTCAGATACGATGAAGTAGACTGGGCAAAAGAAATCCATTTCTTAGATAAAGAGTTGCAAGCTTTTCAAGTCAACTCACGTCCTGCCAATAGAATTGCCGACGTATTGGTTATGCTGCATTTAAAAGATGGCAAACAACTTTATGTCTTTTTGCATATTGAAATTCAAGGTTATTTTGATGAAAATTTTGGCTTTCGCGTTCATCAAATGTGTTATCGGATTGAAGATAAGTATGGTTCAACTCCTGCAATGCTGTCAATTTTCACAGATGATGACCCACTATTTCACCCAAAAGAATATCGTTCAGAAACATGGGGTTCAGGGCATTTAACCTATTTCAATACGTATAAAGTCTTAGAAAACCACCCCTCAACTTATTCTGACCCCGAAGGCCTCGTGGCGTTGATAATGGAAACCGTCTATTATTCAACCCAAATTAGTAAAAGAACAGACGAGGCTATAATGATGTTTTTTATACCTATCGCTAAAAAATTATTCACAAAAGGATACACAAAAACATACATTCATTTGGTTTTGTCCTTTATTCAAGCCCACGTAAAATTTGGAAATTCAGAAAATTACCGTATTTTTGAAGAAAATTTAGTCAATATGGAACAATTCGAAGAAGTATTAGATCTTGAATCATATTTTAGCACTGAAAAAATAAGAGAACGTGAGCAAGCAGCTTTAGCAGCGGAGCAAGTAGCATTGGCAGCGAAACAAGCAGCGTTGGCAGCGGAAGCACGTGAGCGCCAAGAAAAAGAACGTGAACGTCAAGGAAAAGAACGTGAACGTCAAGAAAAAGAACGTGAACGTCAAAAAAAAGAACGTAGTATTTTGCTCATGATTAATCAAGGCATTAGCATCGAGCTCATTACTAAAATATTAGACGTGACCGTTGAAGATATCCATGCCATTGAAGAAAAATACAAGGACAACAATCCTGTTACTAATTATTTGAAACAACATCCTCAATAATGAAAGCCTTTAAATTCAATATTTGGTATGTTGTTTCAATTTAATTTTTATGCCTCTTTTGAAATACGCTGATGTGCTCGCCGACCTCAAGCATCGATGCCACCCAAATATCCTGTTCATTATCTTTTAGAAAATGCAACAACTCACTATGTGCTGTTAAATCTACATTTAAACCATGTTCACCACCGACGCCATGGAACAAAAAGACCAATAATTTGCCCGAATCCCTTGCTTTTTTTACCAAATCAATCATTTGTTCGCCAGTTTCGCCGTTGATGGCATAACAATCCACGTTGTATAAATCCACTTCGTTCAAGTTGTGCATTTGAGAACGAACGGCTCTCGCAGCGATAAAATCATTTTTAAGGCTATCCATAAAATTTTTACCACCAATGGTCATATCGCCACACGTATAAGCGAATGTACGTTGTTTTTTACCGTCAATGGCTTCCAATAAAGCATTCGTGGCACGGATTTCATCGGTCATTCTTTGCACACTGTATTTGCTCATATCACGTTCAGGTATAAGCCAATCACGACCTTGTTTTGTAGCATCACAAGGATGAAATAAGGTGTGATTTCCCAATTCATGTCCATTTTGTGCTGCTTTTCGCCAATCTTTCAAGCGTTTTTTACAAGCATCGGAATAAGCAGTCAGATAAAATGTGCCTTTCATTGAAAGCGAATCCAAAAGCGGCATAGCATTGTCAAGATGCACATTTAACGCATCGTCATAGGTCAAAACAACCGCGCATTTTTTGCCTTGCCAAACTTTATTTGGGTCAAGTACATTGTTTTCTGTTGAAAAAGGCGAGGCAAGCAAACCTTCTTTGTTGTATAAATTTGCACCATCGGGGTTATCCATCCACGCATAGCGCACATACTGAGGGGTCGGCACGCGGTCGCTTGAAACGACAATTGATTGATACTCAATCGTTGCTTTTGCCCAAACGAATTTTTTATCATAATCTGCAATCGCAAACCAGCGTAAATCTTCGCCATCGTTTGATATCAAACCGCTACCGATATGGTCAAAAGTCAAGCGGATTTTGTTTTTTTCTATTGTTGCCGTTTTGAAAATGGGCCCAGAAGGTACGACTGATTTATCGCCATAAGCTATGTTTTGCGCCGCTAATGCTAAGCGGTCGCCTACCTGTTTTTTACTGAGGGGGTGAATGTCGTTCCATTCGCCTAAATCAATCGTCACCGCCATGCCTGTATTCGGTACAGACAAGGCTTTTCGTTGCGCTTCACGCAATTCTGCCCATGGACT
>JAYTUQ010000005.1:0-12687 GCA_043744455.1 Saprospiraceae bacterium
TTTAAAGGAAAAGTGTTTAAGGAATAGGACTTGTTTTTAAAGCAAAAGCCTTGCGAAACGTGCTGTTTTGCAAGGCTTTTGCTTTTTTAATTGAGATAGCATAAGAAAACAGGTCAACGCCCATCCATCAAATTGCCCAAATTGCCTAAAACACTACCTTCTTCACGCCTATTTGTGGGAACAGCATAAGACAATATACGGCTTGCTAAACGGCTAATCGGTATCGTTTGAATCCATACCTTTCCAGGTCCGCGCAAGGTGGCATAAAAAAGCCCTTCGCCGCCAAATACCATGTTACGGATGCCTTTGATAAACTGAATGTCATATTCCACTTGTTGCGTAAATGCGACGATACAGCCTGTGTCCACGCGCAACATTTCACCCATTTTCAGTTCGCGTTCGATGACTAAGCCGCCAGAATGTACGAATGCCATGCCGTCACCCTCTAATTTTTGCATAATAAACCCTTCACCACCAAACAAGCCTGTGCCGAGTTTTCTCTGAAATTCAATACCAATAGACACCCCTTTGGCGGCAGCCAAAAAAGAATCCTTTTGAGCGATGATTTTACCGCCGTAAAAAGACAAATCGAGGGGAATAATCTTTCCGGGATAAGGGGCTGCAAAAGTAACCCGTGCTTTTGTGTTGCCATGATTCGTAAAAGCTGTAATAAAAAGGCTTTCACCCGTCAATAAGCGTTTACCTGCTGAAAATATTTTACCCATAAAGCCTTGCTCTTGTTCCGAGCCGTCGCCAAAAATAGTGGACATTTGGATGGCTTCGTCCATCATCATAAAGCTGCCCGATTCTGAAACAGCTGTCTCTTGTGGGTCAAGTTCAATTTCGACGCATTGAATTTCTTCACCGTAGATTTTGTAGTCGATTTCGTGGTTTTGCATATATACTTATTGATTTAATATGGTTGATAGATTGTTATAATTTGTTTTACCAGAGTTAAATGGTATACCTACTGCTATCAAGCTTGAGCAAGATGGCTAACATCGCTGTGAAACCGAGAAGGGATGAACCGCCTGCTGAAACAAACGGCAATGGAATGCCGATGACAGGTACTAAGCCCATCGTCATACCGATATTAATAAAAAAGTGAAAGAAAAAGATGCCCGCCAATCCATAGCCATACAGCCGTGCAAAATTGAGTTTCTGTCGCTCCGCTACTTGAACAATGCGGACAAGAAAAAGGACAAAAATAGCGATGACCGCAAAAACACCGACAAAGCCTTGCTCTTCACCAATGGTGCAAAAAATAAAATCTGTCTGTTGTTCAGGGACAAAATTGAGTTTTGTCATAGTCCCTTCGAGGTATCCTTTCCCTTGAAAACCACCCGAACCGATAGCTAATTTGGAGTTGTTGAGATTGTAGGCAGCACCATGAGGGTCAACTTTATCGGGGCGTAACCAAACATCAATACGGTCTTGTTGATGCTTTTTGAGGATGTTTTTGAAGGCAAAACTGGTGGAATAAACGACAATTGCACTGAGGAGCAATGCGCCAGATGTCAATATAACCATCCGAAATCGTCCGCGTCTGCTATGCACAACGATATACAACAAAACACAAATAAGCATGACAAACAAAGCGATATCTTGTTTGTTATTAAAAAATAAATAGGCGCATACAATGTTGACAGCAAGAGTCAATGCCAACCATACGCGTTGAAATTGAGCAATATTAAAGGCAAAAATGAGGGAGGAAATCATCATTAAGTACATCACAACCTCATTAGGATTTTGTTCAAAAAGCAAGGCTATGATAAAAACTATCAACAATGAAAAAGCAATAAGGTAAGGAACACCTGATAACCCTTCCCGATACAACATCACGCTGAATGATAAAAAAACAAGCATCGAACCCGCATCGGGTTGCAACATGATGAGACACATCGGCAGAGCAAGCAAGCCCAAAATGGTTAATGTCGCTTGATTATCGCGAAAGGAAGTGCTCGGGGAGGACAAATAACTGGATAGCACCAAACACGTCCCAAGTTTTGCGACTTCCACAGGCTGAAAACCGAAACCACCGATGCTAAACCACGCCTTTGCTCCATTGATTTCTCTACCAAAAATGAGAACTAAAATGAGTAAAAAAATGCCAATGCCATAAACAGGATAAGCAAAAACACGCCAAAATTTGGCATCAATGGAGAAAATGACCAATATCAAAAGCATGGCAATCATAATGAACATGGACTGCTTTCCGACGACCGTTTTCAGCATGAACTCGTTAAAATCGTCGGTATAACCTTGTTTGTAGCCCACCGCATATATCATCATCCAGCCAATGCCTACAAGTGCTAAGTATAAGGACAGCAACACAGAATCTATTTTCCCACCGCCTGATGCGTCTTTTGCCATCATAATCTTATAATTTCATATAAAACAATAAAAGACATGTACTAAAATAACATGCCAAATGATAAAATTACTGAGGGGGCGAATGTCTGAATTGTTAATTCATTACCTCCGCAACAGATACTTTATCTGTAACGATATAAGCATCTGGATAGTCTTTTCTAATGGTTTGTAAATAATTTGATGCGCCATCGCGTTTGGCAAATGCGCCTACGCGGATGCGATAATAAGGCTGTGCTTGTGACCACGTGACGGGTACGCCTTGATAAATAGCTGAAAACGAAGACATCACTTGGTCAACTTTCCGACGGTCGGTCGTTGCCATAAGTTGGATGCGGTAGCCATCAATCATTTGAACGGCAGCGGTTGCTTTGTTCACACCTGTGTAGAGGTCCATCATTTTTGTAATGGTCGGTTCTTCACTAATGGTTATGCCTTGTGCTTTTGAGACGACCAGAGCGAAAAGAACAAGAAGAATACTTAAAATGCTTTTTCTCATAATGCTTTGTTTTTATTTTAGTTAATTATTTATATGAAGTCTGAGCAATTTTTGCAAAGTTCTGCAAGATAATCCAAATATCATTTTTAAAGTGACCTTTTTTTCATTTTTTTTGACCAAAATCACTTATTTAATGGTTTTTTCTTCTTGTTTTTTTAAACTTAAATCCGTCGGCAAACCATCTATACTGACTAAATTATTTTGTTGACTGTATGCCAACAATCCTTCTTGACCCTTTTTTTCTGCCCAATCAAAATGGATTCTCCGTTCTCCTACATATTCATACAAAGGAACGTTGTAGCCACATGACGTTTGAACCATATCAATATCCGCTACAATAATTTGTCTTGAAGCAGGGAAAATCGCAAAATAGGGTGCATATAAATCCCACCCCTCAGTATCAGGCAGCACTGTAAAACCTTTGCCATAAAACCGCAAAATATTGGGAGGACCTTCAAACGAACAAAACATAAATGTTATGCGGCCATTTTCAAGTGTATGGGCTGAGGTTTCGTTCCCGCTGCTGATTAAATCCACGTAAGCAACGCGATTTTCAGACAGAATCCGAAAAGAATCCAAGCCTTTTGGAGACAAATTGACCCGCCCGTCACCACTCAAGGGCGCAGTACTGACGAAAAACATATGCTGTTTTTCAACAAAAGCCTTGTGTGCAGGCTGAATGGAATCGAAAAATTTACCCATGTTTCGTTATTGATTATTTATTGTGATTCGTTTTTGACATAATGCTAAAAATATGACCCCCTCAGTATATTATTCATAATCAATGCTTTATACGCCTGTCGCACCATAAAATACGAACATCTCCCTACTCAACTTAAATATTTTCCTACAATCGGTACACGTCGTCCTGAGCCAAAGCCTTTGTTGGAAACGCGTAAAACAGGAGCGGTTTGTTCTCTTTTGAATTCATTTATATTGACCAAACGCAAAATGCGATTGACTAAAGCTTCGTCAAAACCCATTTTCACCAGTTCTTTTGGTCCTCGCCGTTTTTCAATGTATTGAAATAATACTTTATCTAAAATGTCATAATCTGGCAATGAATCCGAGTCTTTTTGGTTCAGGCGCAACTCCGCAGACGGTGGTTTTTCGATGCTACTGAGGGGTATTACTTCGCCATCTTTATTGATAAATCGAGCGAGGGCATAAACCTCCATTTTATACACATCACCAATAACCGATATGCCGCCACACATATCGCCATACAAAGTGCCATAACCCACAGCCATTTCTGATTTATTGGTCGTGTTTAACAATATATTGCCAAATTTATTTGAAAACGCCATGAGCAACATGCCCCTGACACGTGCCTGCAAATTTTCTTCTGTTAAATTATGTGGAAAACCCCAAAAATAAGGCGTCAATGTTTGCATAAATGTTTGAAACATCGGTTCAATCGGTATCACATCGTATTGAATGCCTAAGTTTTCAGCCAAATGTCGTGCATCATTCACAGAATGGTCGCTTGAATATTGCGACGGCATAAGGATACATCGCACATTGTCCGCACCCAAAGCCCTTGTTGCCAATACAGCGACAACCGCCGAATCAATACCACCCGATAAGCCTAAAATCGCTTTGCGCAAACCCGTTTTTCTAAAATAGTCTTGAATACCAATGATTAGTGCATCGTGAATTAATGTTATTTTATCTTTTGGTTGTTCATGCGAAATGCCCCCCCTCAGTACTTCATCCAAATTATAGACTCTAAGACACTCTTCAAAATAGGGCATTTCATCAAATACTTTTCCATCAGGCGACATGACGATTGAGCCACCATCAAAAATAATATCTGTTTGTGCACCTGTATGATTGGTATAGAAAACAGGCACTTTATAGCGGGCCACATTGGCTTTTATCACGTGAATACGGTCGGGTGCATGGTCATAAGAGAATGGAGATGCCGAAATGTTAATCATTAAATCAGGTTTTTCGTCCATCATTTCATCCATTGGACAGATGCGGTACAGCGGATTTTCATTGCCGACATTCCAAATGTCTTCACAAACAGTTAAGGCAATTTTTTTACCTTTATATGTCAACGGCTGCCATGAATTGGCAGGTTCAAAGTAGCGATATTCGTCAAAAATATCATAAGTCGGCAACAGCGTTTTATGCTGAACGTGCTTGATTTTACCATCGGCTAAGAAAAATGCAGAGTTGAAAAGGTCTTTTCCTGCCATGACAGGATTGTGAGACGGCGAACCAACAACGATAGCGATTCCCTTAGCCATTTCAGCCAATTTGTCCACAGAAGCGTTGGCTTTGCTGATAAAATCTTCAAATTCTAAGAAGTCGCGCGGCGGATAACCGCAAGTGGCGAGTTCACCAAAAACCACAATATCGGCTTTCAAGGATTTGGCTTTTATTACCATACCTTGCATTTTCTCTAAATTTCCTTCAAAATTACCGATGTGGTAGTTGAGTTGAGCGAGTGCTATTTTCATAAAAGTGTTGTGCGTGATGATTGATAAGTATATTCTAACACGAATTACGGGGTTTTCGCCTTCTTCGTAATCCGCAACCTTTCATCCCGATTCGCTATTTCGCAAGCCGTATAAAAAGCAAGTTTTACAATCTTCGTCATTTTTTCAAAATTGATTTTATCAATCGTATCTGTTGGACGATGATAGTCGGCGTGTGTGCCGTTAAAATAGAAAATAGCGGGAATACCTTTTTCAGCAAAATTGTAATGGTCACTGCGGTAATAGTACCGATTCGGGTCATTTTCGTCGTTATAGGTATAGTCCAAGGTCAATTTTGTAAATTCGGCATTCATTTTTTCATTGACATCATGCAAGTCTTGACTCAATTTATCTGCGCCAATGACATAGATGTAATTCGGATTTCCTGCCTTTTCGTACTTTTCGTCCACGCGCCCAATCATATCAATATTGACATCTGCGACCGTTTTATCCAAAGGGAAAACAGGGTAATTCACGTAATAATTAGAACCCAACAGGCCTTTTTCTTCACCTGTTACAAGAATACACAAGACGCTGCGGCGAGGCCCATGCCCTTGTTTTTTTGCCTCACTTAGTGCTTGAGCGATTTCGAGTACACCCGAAGTGCCGCTACCGTCGTCATCGGCACCATGATAAATTTGGTCACCCCGCGTCCCTAAATGATCATAATGCGCTGAAACGACCACAATTTCATTTTTCAAAACAGGGTCGCTGCCTTCGATGAAACCCATAACATTGTTGCCAATCAATTGCTTGAAAAATTTATCCATTTTTATCGTCAATTGACAAGGCAAGTTTAAGGAACGAGGTTTTCCCGCAGCGCATTTGGCGCGCGCTTTAGCGAACCCCTCAGTATTTTTACCAATAATTTCCTTTGCCATATCGGGCGAAATGAAGATACTGTTTGCATATTTATTGTCAGGTAATTCAACATCGCCTGTAATATTACGACTGAACAGGCGGCGGTTTGCTTGAATATTATCTGCTAATTTTGGGTCAATAAACAAAACCGCTTTAACGCCTTTTTCAAATGCTGTGGCTAATTTTTTTTCTATTGATACCCATTCAGAAGGCGTTTTTGATTGAGAAATCAAGGAAATTGAGTCTTTTTTTAGCGGTTCACCCATATTTATGAGAATGACTTTCCCTTTGACATCTGTTTTTTTATAATCAGAATAACGCTTGTCGTCAATGCCATAACCCATAAAAACGACCTCTGTTGCCTCAATTTTTTTATCAACAATAACAGGATTGAGATAGGGCAAGGCGTAAAAATTGAATTGATGCCGATAAGAATGGTCATTAATACTCATGCCGATATTATTCCAACCATCATTGGTGTAAACGATGCGTTGAAAATAGCTGTTATCCTTCCCTACTTTAGGCAAGCCTAATTTTTCAAAATGTGAAGCAATGAATTGGGCAGCTTTGAAATTGCCAACCGTTCCCGTTTCACGTCCGCCGAGAGAGTCCGAGGTCAGCACAAGTTCGTAGCCGTACAAGTCTTTAGCATTGATGGTCTCTGCAAAATCTGTTAAAGTTGCTTTTTGCGCGGGTAAAAATGCCCCCCTCAGTATAAGAAGACAAAAAATAAGTTTTTTCATTGAAGAAGTAGTTTTTAATCAAATTGAATTTTATGTGAATGGTTTTTAATAACAATAATTATTTCTAAACGTCGCAAATTAAACAAAGTTTTATATTAATTATGACCTTTAAAATGTTTTGTTAGAGCTTGCTTTTTTTAATATCAAAAATAAATGGTATTATTTTTGTTGCATAATCATTGGACTACCAATACATTAGTCGATGACCTCCACACGATATAAACAACAGCATTTTTTTTTAGTTTAATCGAAACGATTCCTGAACATGATCAAAAAACTTAAATTCATGGCAACGCTTGCGTGCCTATCTCTTTCCATTCCTTCTTTTGCAGAAGACCTAATTTTCATTAAAGATGACTTAAGAACGGGCATGAACCGTGCGGCAGGCGAAGGTAAACTGATTTTCCTTGAATTTTGGGCAAATTACTGTACGCCTTGCAAGGTCATGGAGGAATATACCTATAAAAATCCTTCGGTCATCGAACGTATGAAAAGTAATTACATTCCTGTCAAGGTCAATATTCAAAGTTTTGACGGTTTCGATTTGAAAAATCAATACAAAGTGACGGTTTTACCGACTATTATCATCCTCGATTCTAAAGGGCGGCAAGTGGCACGTTACGAAGAATCTATGTCAGCAACTCGACTCAATACCGTACTGGATAAGCACAATATGCCCCAAAATCGTAGTCGTTTCATGACAATGTCAAATAACTACTACTTGGGCTTCAACAGCCAAACAAATAAACACATAACAGTAGATTCTCCAGTTAGGGATTTCGTTGCCCCCTCAGTACCAGCACCTGTTTCCGTTCGGTCTTACAATAATACGCCAGAACGAACGGTCTCTCCATCTGATCCTGTTGGCAAATCAGCCTCTGAAGTAGGAGAAAAACGGGCGATTCCAACAAGTGGTTTTACGATTCAAACAGGTGCTTATGGGCAATTATCGAATGCACAACAAGTCGTAGCCGATATGCGCACAAGGACGGGCAATCAAAAACAGTTTATTCTACAAAGTAGAGCTAATGGAAAAACGACTTATCGCATTTTCATTGGTAATTTTGCAACACGTCAACAGGCAGATGCTTTTCGCAAAAAAGCCGCTCTTGAAGGGTATGTGAGAGGTTTCTCTGACTTTACAAAGAAAAAGGGATAATGATGAATGATGAATTATGAATTATGAATTATGAATAATTCATAATTCATAATTAAAAAGTATCTCCATTTTCAACCATTTTTTTCAAAAGACGCGGTATTTTGAAGCGTTGACCATGACTTTTCTCATAAATCGCACATTTTTCGATAAATGCAGCCGCGCCATAGTCATTGATATATTGAAAAACTCCGCCGCGTACTGAAGGAAAACCCCAGCCCTGAATACTTCCAAAATTACCTTCTGCCACTGTCATAATCACGCCTTCGTGTAAGCACCATAAAGATTCAATAATTTGGACAAATAAGAGTCTTTCCGTCAATTCGGCAGCATTATACTGAGGGGTCTTGACATCGGCGTTCAAGCCTTCCCACAGCTTCCGATTGCTTTCTCGGTCATATTCATAAAACCCAGCGCGGACATCACGTCCATTCCGACCCTCATTTATCATCGATTCTAAAGTCGTAACGGCTGGATGTTGGACGTATTTAGGCCCATACAATTCTGCCGCTTGCCGTTCATATTCTGCAATCAAATCCAGAGATTGGTCGTCTGCCCAAACCAAGGGACCATAGCGCATACCCGATTGAATACCTAAATTTTCAATCAAAGCAGGGGGAAAACCTTCCTGTAACATCGTAATACCTTCTAAAATATACGTGTTTCGCACGCGCCCACTGAAAAACCCCCACGAGTCTTTGACAACAATCGGTATTTTTTTTATCAATTTGATGAAATCAAAAGCCCTCGCAATCGTCTCATCGCTCGTCGCTTCACCTTTTACAATTTCAACCAAAGGCTCTTCGTCAACAGGTCGGAAAAAACGCATACCTGCAAAATTAGCGGCATTATTGGTTGTTTTACCCAATTTCGTAATCGGAATCGAGCTGGTATTGGATGCTATGATGCAGTATTGGTCGAGATAGCCTTCTGCCTCTTTAATGACTTTCGATTTCAATTGTTGATTTTCAAAAACGGCTTCAATAATGATGTCGCAATTTTGAAATTCATCCATTTTTTCTGTTGCCAAAATTCGGCTTAATGTTTCCTCACGTTCTTTTTCTGTAATTTCTTTGTTTTCTACCAATTTACGCATTTTTTCAGCCGTATAATCTTTACCTTTTTCAGCAACGCTGCGTGAAATATCCTTCAAAACCACATTCAAACCTGCCCTTGCACAGGCATAAACGATGCCTGAACCCATTAAACCTGCGCCAATAACACCTACTTTTCGAGGTCTAAACTTGCCAAAACCTTTCGGACGACTCTCCCCATATCGAATGGTATTATAATCAAACCAGAAAGTTTTTATCATATTTTTTGCTTCGCGAGACAAACAGACATTCACAAAATAGCGGCTTTGAATCAAGCAAGCCGTATCAAAATCGACGCGACTGCCTTCAACCAATGTACTCAAAATAGCTTCATAACAAGGGAAAATATGTCGTGTGCGTTTATATTGTTCAGCCGTCAGCCTTCTAATGGTTTCACCCGTTTGGGTTTCACGCACTGACCCGTCTGGAATTTGATGCCCCTCAGTATCCCAAGGTCGGCTGTAGTTTGGGTTATTCAAAAGCCATGTCCTTGCTTTCGCCATTAAGTCGCGCTCATCTTCTGCCAATTCATCAATCACACCCGCCACCAATGCCTCTTTGGGATTATAATAATGCCCATCACAAGCCACATGATACGCTTTTTCGATGCCTAACAACCACATCAAACGGATAATTTCGCCACCCCGCGGCATCAACCCTAAGCTTGTATCGGGCAAACCTAATTTAATTGTGGAACGGTCAATCGCAATACGGTGATGACACGCCAAAGCCAAGCCGAAGCCTGGACCCAAAGCTGTGCCGTTTATTGCTGCCACAACAGGCGCACCAGGGCTTTCCAATTGGCGAAAAAAATGTGATAATTTCTGTGAAGTTGCAAAGATTTCAGCCGCGTCGGTGCAATTGTAATAAAAATCAAGGTCGCCGCCATGTATAAAATTACTTTTTGCAGAGGTAATAATGACCCCCCTCAGTAATCCCTTCGCTTTTTCAGCTTTTAAGTGTTCGAGGACAGGTACAAAGGTTTTACCTATCTCATGGCTGATGATATTATATTTTGAACCCGCCATATCAAGCGTGAGGGTAACAATATTATTGGTATCTTTTTCGTAACGAATCATAGCAGGTATTGAGCAATTTGTCTATTGAGAAAATACGAATGTGCTTAAAACCTTTTTCATAAAAAGTTGATTTACTAATTTTTATAAAAAATAAAAAAGCCATCGTTGTTCAAACGCTCAAAATTAAAAACAAACACCGAATTCATGTGCTTAAAAAAAAGAAAAACAAGAATACCGTCGAGACAAACCCTTCTTTGTATTTTTGCAAAATAAAATTTTAAAAAAATGAAAATTCAGAAATTACTCTTTTTATGCCTATGTCTTAGCTTTTTCGCTTGTCAACAAACGGCAGACAAACCGAAAGCGGAAAAAATAGCAATTCAAAATCCAGAAACAACCGTTCCTAAAAAAAATATACTTTTTTTTGGCAATAGCTTAACCGCTGCTTACGGTTTAGATGATGTGTCCAAAGGCTTTGTCAGCCTCACTCAAGAGCGGATAGATTCATTAAAATTGCCTTATCGCTGTATCAATTCAGGATTGAGTGGCGAAACAACGGCGGGTGGGTCACAACGTGTTGAATGGGTCATCAGTCAACAACCTGTTGATATTTTTGTCCTCGAATTGGGCGCAAATGATGCTTTAAGGGGACTAAAAGTGGCAGAAAGTGCCAAAAATCTGCAATCCATCATTGATAAAGTTAAAGCGAAGTACCCCTCAGTAAAAATCGTTTTGGCAGGCATGGAAGCGCCGCCCAATATGGGTAAAACCTATACCGACAATTTTCATAACATCTATCCTGCGTTAGCACACAAAAATAAACTGCCTCTTATACCTTTTATTTTAGAAGGCGTGGGCGGTATCGCGTCATTGAACCAGAAAGACGGTATTCATCCAACTGCCGAAGGCAATAAAATTATTGTGGAAACGATTTGGGCAACATTGAAACCTTTATTGCAATAGGAATTAATAGACCACAGATTTAACGGATAAGACGGATTTTTACTGATTTTTAGTTCCCTACGGGATGACAAGTAAAATCAATGAAAATCCGTCTTATCCGTTAAATCTGTGGTCTATTCTTATTCAAAAACAACCTTTTTCAAGATAGGTTTTGCTTGATTGTCAAAAGATAATCTCACAAAAAACAAACCTGTTCCAATGTCCTTTTTGCGCAAAATGAGTTGATTGATTGTTTGATTTTTTAAAGAAAAAACTGCCCGACCGAGGGCATCAAAAACAGAAAAATCAAAATGGGACCCCTCAGTATTTTCTTCTATTTCAAGGGTCATCGCGTCATTTGCTGGATTTGGATAAATTTTAACTTGTTGATTGCCCTTGTCTTCTGTTGACAATGGTTTTGTGCCACACACAAGCCGTTGCATAAAATCAGTCATTTTGGCTTGCCAAACCACAAATGAGGCAGGGAAATTTGTCGGCGAACTGGGATAAATATCCGTATGACCGCCACCTGGAACGGAAACCAATACAACAGGAATACCCAACTCGACGGCACGAGGGGCGAGTGAACCATCGCCATCTCCGTAAAATCCATAGACATTTAAACCATACCCATACGCCACAGTAGGATCTGCGGTACCATGATAAGCGGCAAACGGCAAATCATCTTTGTCCAACCATTCTTTGCGATACATACCGCCACTCATACTGATTGCACCTTTGACGGTCGATGTATATAAAGGCGTACCGCTATTGCCTTCAAAACCGCCTTGATTGGTGATAATAGTGCGCATCCAAGTTGGAATTGGGTCGGTTGAATCCATTTCAGCTGTCAACATAGCCGTAATTGCACCTGCCGAAACACCTCCAACAATGATATTAGAAGTATCAATACGAAAAGGATTACCGTCTTCTTTGACTGTTTTTTTGAAATAACGGATAGACGCTTTCATGTCTTGAACAGCCTGAATGATGGTATTTGTAATTTTTACAGAATCAGGAAAGCCATTTAAAAATGGATACAAGCGGTAATCAATCGTCGCTGTCACGTAGCCTTTTTTAGCATACAATTCACAAAATGCAGACATGTCTTTGCGTACACCTGTAACAAAACCGCCACCATAAGCCCAAATAATGAGTGGGCGACGGCTCAAAGTATCATTTTTAGGCTGCACGACGTCCATTTTCAATTGTTGCGTCACAGTGCCAACATTATTCACGCCGTAACGGACTGTCGTCATGGTTGTGTCAGAAAAAATATCTGCGCTATAACGTATCCCATTACAGCCCAACGCATTTTGAGCCGATATACTGAGGGGGATAATGAAAAGGCAAATAGCAATGCACAAAAGGTAAGAGAGAATAGACAGTTTTTTATTTTTCATTATTGATTGATATTAAAATCAATAGTTCGTTAAAAACAGTGGGTACAATTTGTTATAAAGCGGTTTAATTTTTCCCTGTTTCTCAATCAATCATGCTGCAATACGCCCTAATTG
>JAYTUQ010000006.1:0-12632 GCA_043744455.1 Saprospiraceae bacterium
AAAATCAGTGTAAATCAGTCATATCAGTCTAACCTGTGTTCAAAAAAAATTATTATTCAATAGAATCTTAAACTCAAACTGTAATTTTACCGCCTTCCCGCTTTATCGGGATTTCGTACCTCAACAGTATCAAACCGCAAAAATGGTAAAAAATATCGTAATCATAGGACCTGCACATCCTTTGCGTGGTGGTTTAGCCACTTTCGACGAAAGATTAGCGCGGGCATTTCAAGAAGAAGGGCATCATGTGACCATTATCACGTTCAGTTTGCAATATCCCAATTTTTTATTCCCTGGTAAAACACAATACACAAGCGACCCTGCGCCACAAGATATTGATATTCAAGTGCTTATCAATGCTATCAATCCATTCAATTGGCTCGCGGTGGGTCTAAAAATCAAAAAAATGAAGCCCGATGTGGTCATTTGTCGCTTTTGGCTGCCATTTATGGGTCCGAGTTTAGGAACGATTTTGAGGTTGATAAAACGTAATAGGTATTCAAAAATTATTGGTTTGATTGATAATATCATTCCACATGAAAAACGTTTGGGTGACCGTCCTTTAGCGCAGTATTTTGCTTCTGCTTGTGATGCGTTTGTGGTCATGTCAAGGGCTGTGGAGACGGAAATGAAGACATTTTCAAGCAAGCCAACGGCTTATATCCCTCATCCGATTTACGATAATTATGGCGAAAAAGTAAGTCGTGAAGTCGCTTTAAAACACCTTAATTTGCCGACAGATACACGTTATATCCTCTTTTTTGGCTTTATTCGCCATTATAAAGGACTAGATTTGTTGCTAAAAGCCTTAAATACTGAGGGGGTCAAAAAGTTAAATATTAAGTTGATTGTTGCAGGAGAATTTTATGATGATGCGGATTATTACAAAAACTTAATATCTTCGCAAGGCATTGAGCAACAAGTGATTTTGAGGTCCGATTTTATTCCATCAGACGAGGTGCGTTATTATTTTGGCGCAGCCGATTTGGTCGTTCAACCATACCGAACGGCAACTCAAAGCGGTATTTCACAAGTAGCTTATCATTTTGAGAAACCCATGATAGTGACGAATGTAGGTGGTTTACCCGAAATAGTACCACATGGCGAGGCGGGTTATGTTGTTGAACCGACCCCTCAGTATATTGCCGATGCTTTGATAGATTTTTATGAAAATGATAGATTTAACGATTTCACAAACAGTGTTATTGAAAATAAAAAACGATTCTCATGGAAAGCCATGACTGATGGTTTTCTGAATTTTTAACCAAAAAATAGTATAAAACTGATGAAATTTGATAACTCATGGACATTATTCCTTGATCGCGACGGCGTAATAAATGAACGCGAAGAAGGCGGTTACATCACGAAAATAGATGATTTTTCTTTTATTCCAGGCACTATCAAGGCTATTGAAAAATTAAGCAACATTTTTGGGCGCATTGTCGTGGTATCTAATCAAGCAGGTATCGGCAAAGGATTGATGACAGAAAAACAGCTGCTACTTGTGCATAAACACATGCTAAAAACCATTGATTTGCTCGATGGACGGATTGATAAAATCTATTATTGTCCCGATAAACCTGATGCCCAATCGCCTAATCGTAAACCAGAAACGGGTATGGCAATGCAAGCCAAAGCGGATTTTCCAGAAATTGATTTCAGTCGTTCGGTCATTGTAGGCGATTCCATTTCTGATATGGAATTTGGCGCACGTTTGGGCATGGTGAAGGTGTTGATTGATGGCAAAGGAGAAGATGTCTCAGATGTAAAGCCTGATTTTCAGTTCGATAGCTTGAAAAATTTTGCGGATATGGTCGTTAAGTGAGAAAAATTTTAGGTGATTAAAAGGTGTAAAAACAGGAATTTGCTTGTTTTTATACCTTTTTTTTAAGTTTTTAACTTTATTTGGCATTGTATATGCACTAATTTCGTTGTAATAGCTTTAAAAGTAGAGATAAATTGATATTGCATATAGAGACAGTTTTTAAGTCAATGTCAATAAGTTTAAGATAAACCTCAATACTTCTCAAACTCTTTTTAACTCATTTCTTTTTCGCAAGGAAAAGAGATAAATGTACTATATGAATGAAGCATATTAAATTTTTAATTATTTTCAGTCTTATACTGAGGGGTATTACCCCAACCTTTGCAGGCGATAGCTTGAGTATCGAAGGTTTTCTTTCTAACAAAAACCTGAGAGCTGAAAAAACAAGAGAAGGTATTTTTTACTCTATGATGACTGAGGGAGCGGGTCAATTGCCTCGGCAAGGTGAATTTGTGAAAATTCGGTATGTCGGTAAGTTACTAAGTGGTAAAATTTTTGACGAATCGCCAAAAGATGAGCCTTATGTTTTTCAATTGGGTAATGGGCAAGTCATCGAAGGGTGGAATAAAGCCATTCAAAAACTCAAAATAGGGACGAAAGCCACACTTTATATTCCTGCTTATTTGGCGTATGGTTCAGTTGGCATTGGTACGGCTATTCCGCCGAACTCACCGCTTATTTATGATATTGAATTGGTGGAAGTGCTGAACAAAAGTCAATATGAAGCACATATTCACGGTCTTGAAGACAAACAGCGTAAAATGTTTGACAATCGCTCTGTTCAACAGTTTGAAACAGACAAAAAGCACATCAACGATTACGCCCTTTTGCATCGCCTAAAAGTCAATCGTACGGCTTCTGGTTTGAGTTATATTGTAACGAAACCGGGTAGTGGCATCCTGCCCAAAGAAGGTAGTAAAGTCACTTTACACTATAATGGTATGCTGCTAAGTGACCGTATTTTTGATGAAACCAAGGATAAATTGCCCAAAACGGTGAAAATCGGAGATGATAAATTAATTGCTGGTTTAGAGGAAGGCTTGCAGTTTTTCAATACGGGTGCAGAGGGTTATATTCTCATTCCTTCCAGTTTAGCTTATGGTGCCACGCCTTTTGAAGAAGGGAAAGTTGTTATCCCACCGCATTCAGTGTTGATTTATCAAGTCCAGATTATTGAAGTTAAGTAATTAGTTATTGGTGTATTGGTTATTGGTTTGTGCGTTGTCTTATCCTGAAATAAGTCAGCTAAAAAAAGAAGGGAGCATTGATTATCAATGTTCCCTTCTTTTTTTAGCTGACTTATTTCAGGATAAGACACAACTCTCGTTGGAGTTGTAAATTGTCAAATTTGGTCAACGTATTTCAGGCACGCACATTTGACAACCAATAACCAATAACCAATAACCAATCCACCAAGTAGGTACAAAAAAAAACCCTGCCAAAATGATTGGACAGGGACAAAACAAAAAACAAACACTATGAACAAACACTATTTTTAAATCATTTTGGAAGAAGGTCTGCTTGTTGATTAAACAATTTTTGAAACAACCAACAAGCTAACCCACATGAATAAAGACAATTTTATAAGGAAGATTGATTTAATCGTCATGTAAAATTATCGTCAGAATAAATAATCGGTTTTTAGAACGGCTAAAGTTTAGCATCAATCATATTATTTAATTAACAAATACTATGCCAACTTTTTTAAAACCGAACAACAATCTTTATTATTGTAAAAAAAATTAAAATGAGTTATTGCGAAGACTAAGTTTGAGAAAAAATTATGGTTATGAGCAGCTGTCTTAATCTCTATCTGCGCTTTTCATACTACAAAACAGCAGGATTTCAAGAGCGAAGTTATGACAAGATTAGCAATAACATGTAACTTTTAAGTCCTTAAAATTAAAATTTATTCGATTGCGTATTCTGCCTTTTTCTATATTAAGTAATTGCCAAAATTATGCCAAAATTTTAATTATCAACCACTTAAAGTTTAAATGAAAATAATATTTGTGTGAGTGGTCGTTTTGACTTAGAAAACGGTCTGTGACATTAACGCGCTTTGCAAAAAGTTTATTTTTTTAAAAATCAGAATGATGATATAAACAAGGTACGAAATTGTTAAAATGTCGTAAATGTTAAAAATCAATGAGTTACGTCTATGTATAAAAAAATTTTAAAAGTTTCCTAAACGTATCCAACACACAAATACAAACGTAATGATGTTAAAAAAGTTACCATTACGCGTTATCAAAAACTATGAAAACCTGATGCGTGGATTAAACCAGCGATATAGTACATCCACAAATAAATTGCTCAAAAGTATGACAAGGCTTAAAAGCATGAGTACAGCATAAACGAAAGACCAGTCATTACTAAATATCGCTTCCAGCGTCGTCCGACCCATACCTTGAAGATTGAATACGAGTTCCACAGCGAATGCGCCTGTTATCATTGAAGGAATCATTTGCCCGAATAGTGTAATGAGGGGTGTTAAAGCATTGCGGACGGCGTGATGCCAAACAACACGACTTTGAGGCAGCCCTTTGGCACGCGCTGTTTTGATATAGTCTTTTTTTAGGACATCAATAATGGCACCTTGCATTTGTCGTGCTATGACGGTGCTGGGGTGCAGTGCCATACATATAATAGGTAGCACCAAATGACTTGCGCTAAGAAAAAGGGTTTCCCAAATAGCGGCACCGACAGGCACATCGGTTGCTAAGCCGACAGTTGGGAATATTTTTAAACCATAAAAACGAGTCGTTAGAAACATAGCTGCCAATGTTGCCAACCAAAAAGTAGGCAAAGCGTAAACAGCAAAAATGAATCGCATCGTCCAAAGCCCATGCCGTTTATGACGATTTGTAGCAATAAATACACCTAAAGGGATACCTACAAAAAACGCTAGAATAATGGCAAAAAGACTTAAAACAAACGTAATACAAAGGGCAGGTTTTAGTTTTTCTACGACGGTCTGGTCATTTTTGGATAAACCAAAATCACCTTTTAGAAACTTTATCAACCAATGATGATATTGATTGTCAAAGCCAAACCAATGAAATTTAGGTAAATAAAGTAAACGTGTGCTTGCATTTTGTTTGAGATAAGAATATGCTTCTTTAATTTTTGACACATCGGAATTAAAAGCAGTCGTATCTGCCAATTGTTCTAATTCATGAATATGATACATAATCGCTGCATTTGAGTGTTGAATTAAAAGTTGTTGCATATTATTTTGAAAAATCCCCCCCTCCCGATATTCTCGGGATGTTCCATCAGTATTTTGCCCTATTTTATCTAAAAAAGCCTTGTTTTGCTGGTAAAAATTAGAAATAGCAGCCCAATTGCCATATTGCCAAATCAACTGTTCAAGTGCCAGTTGTTCATCACGTCGTATGATTTTATAGAATGTATCGGGAAAAGCGGCAGGTAAAAGTGAGAAATAAAAAGTCGGTTTGTCCAATCCTAAGCCGTGCGCAGTTTCAATATAAAGTGCGTCATTAATCCGATTAGACGCATTGGATTCAGCACTATTTCGTAAACTATCAGCCACATTATCACCTGTTGCACAGCGACTTAGACTGAAAATAACGATAGAAATGATTAACCATGTGGGTATCGTTAAAGCAAGACGTTTTATAATATATTGAAACATAAGGATTTACACACTTAATTTTCTACTTTTTGTAAATTATTACGCTAATATCGTATTTTAAACCAAAACACACACTCTCTATTTTACCTAAAACAGTGGCTTCATCTTACTTTTGCATTTCTAAATCAAATAAAAAAAATGGGCTGGAAGTCAATATTAATACAACCTTTTGCAAAACGCGTAGCTCGCCGAATCGCCGAATTATCGAAAACGGGCGTTGAAGCCCAAGAAGGCGTTTTTAGCAACTTGATACTGAGGGGGGCAAAAACGGCGTTTGGGCGCGACCATGATTTTGCAAATATTCGCACGTATGAAGATTTCAAAGCACGTGTTCCAATCCGGGATTATGAGGATTTGAAAGGCTATATCGAACGGGTAAAACATGGTGAATCTGATGTATTATGGACAGGTAAACCTGCTTATTTTGCTAAGACAAGCGGTACAACCTCAGGCGTCAAATACATACCCATTACGAAAGATTCTGTGCCGAATCATTTCGGTTCTGCGCGTAATGCTTTGTTTAATTATTACGCCCAAACTGGTAAAGGTGATTGGCTTAATGGAAAGGTCATTTTCTTATCGGGTAGTCCAGAATTGGACGAAGTCAATGGTATAAAAACAGGTCGTTTATCAGGCATTTCCAATCACATGATACCTAAGTGGTTGAAGGGTAATCAGTTACCATCTTATGAGACGAATTGTATTGATGAGTGGGAGGAAAAAATTGATGCCATTGTGCATGAAACAGTAGGTCAAAACATGACCCTTATTTCAGGTATTCCGCCTTGGGTTCAAATGTATTATGAGCGACTTTTGGCACATACAGGTAAAAAAACAGTCGCTGAAATTTTCCCAAATTACTCTGTTTTTGTTTATGGTGGTGTCAATTTTGAGCCTTATAGAGCGAAGTTGGAAGAGCTTGTCGGTAAACGTTTGGATGGTGTGGAGACATATCCTGCGTCTGAGGGTTTCATTGCGTTTCAAGATTCACAAACCGAACGGGGTTTGTGGTTGAATGTAGACTCAGGCATCTTTTTCGAGTTTATTCCAACCGATGAATATGGCAATGACAATGCGAGGCGACTGAGTTTGCGAGACGTAGAATTGGGTGTCAATTATGTGCTCATCATCAATAATAATGCAGGACTTTGGGGTTATAACATTGGCGATACGGTTGAATTTGTATCTAAAAACCCGTATCGTATTGTCGTTACAGGGCGTATCAAGCATTTTATTTCAGCATTTGGTGAGCATGTCATTGGTAAAGAAGTCGAAGAAGCCTTGCTTTCAGTCGCCAATACTGAGGGGGTGCGTATTGTTGAATTTCATGTTGCACCGCAAGTTATGCCCATTGACAGCGGATTACCTTATCACGAATGGTTCATCGAATTTGATAATTTGCCTACGAATATTGCTGATTTTGAGCAAAAAGTGGATATAGCAATGACCGAACAAAATATTTACTACGATGATTTAATTAAGGGCAACATCCTTCGGCCACTCATTATTCGCCCATTAAAGCGCGATGCGTTTCGGAATTTTATGAAATCGGAAGGCAAATTAGGCGGACAAAATAAGGTGCCCCGCTTGGCAAATGATAGAAAAATAGCGGAGGCTTTGGAAAAAAGGATTATTGAATGATTTAACAATTTTTAATATAAAAGGCAATCATTATAGACTCATTGTACGTATAAATTATGATTACAGCATTTTGTGGATACGGTTTGTTGGCACACATTCCGAATATGATAGAATAGATGCAAATACAATCTAAAAAATTAAAAATTGAATAAAATGACACTTTTTAATATAAAAATCATTAAAAACCAAGAAGAATATGAGGCTGCTTTAGGTCGCCTTGAATTGATTTTTGACGCTAAACGAGACACACATGAAGGAGATGAATTAGAACTTTTGTCTTTTGTGATTGATAGTTATGAAAAAGAACATTTTCCAATTGACTTGCCAGACCCTATTGAAGCGATTAAATACCGTATGGAACAATTGGGTTATAAGCAAAAAGACTTAGCTGAAATCATTGGTTTAAAAAGTCGCGTTAGTGAAATATTGAATAAAAGACGTAAGCTAACCTTAGAAATGATTAGAAAGATAAATCATGCTTTAAATATTCCTACAGAAATGCTTGTGAAAGAATATTGAGGCTTATCAATTTAATGAAATCTATAAACAATTGACTACAAATCTTTTACCGAGTTTTTTTCAGAAATAACTTCTTTCAATTCCTTCAAAAAAGCATATTGCTGTGGCAATACTTTTTTGAACGCATCTTTCACAGCGAAGTAAGTACCATGCTTTTCCAACTCATTGAAAACCTTGCCCGACACCAAAAGCATATCTTGTTTTATCAAACCTTTGAGCGAAGGAATGTCATGCCAATCACCTTCAACGGCAATAGCTTGAAAGTGCTCACCATCTTTCTCAACAGGGTCAAGTTCTATCGCATCAGCATTCATTTTACTGAGGGGGGCATGTGGCAAATGCCAATCATCGCCTTCAAGGTCGTGATTGACAAGGAACACTTCTAAACCGCGCTGCCGAATACGATAAATGATGAGATGAGCTTTTTTGATGATGTCTTGCATGAAAGAAATTTAATACCAAAGTGATTCAGAAATCTACGAGTACAAAGTACAGCAATAAAATATCATATCGTATCTAATTGTTGCAAAAACTTTCAAAAAAAATTGAAAATTCATTTTGTAAGTAAGTGTGCCTAAATAATCGTGGTTTTATTTTTTAAAAAGCCTTTGACAATCAATGATTTACGCGTCTGTCGCCTGACGACTATTGACTGTCACCTCCTTACTACAACGATTCCGTTTTGTACTTTCCTTTTTTCTTAGTTTCATCACCCTTTCGTCGTTTGTCATAAGGTTGAATCCGAGGCATATCGTCGGTTTGTGGCGACATCGGAAAGCCGTCTTTGAACATGCTGCTGAACCCTTTAAGCATATCTTCAAGATTCATACCTTTACCAAAATCGGGCATTTGTCCTTGAAATCCACGGAAAGAATCGTTCATAGACGTATCGCCATTAGGGGAAAGACTATGCCAATTTTGTCCGTCGAATAACATGCCGAATGACTGCATTATGCTCGAATCCATTTGTCCAAAAGGCATATTTTTGAAAGAAAAACCAAAGTTTTGCGTGGAGTCACTGTCATTGCTACCACCAAACATCCTTTTCATTTGTTCAGCCAATTGCTTTTGCATCTGTGCCATTTGCTTGCCCATGTCGTCAAATTCCTTTGATTCGCTTGGGCTATTTTGAGAAAATGCGACCGTAAACGTCATTATAAAAATACATAAAGCTGAAATTATTTTCTTCATTGTTATAAATGTTTTTTAAGTTAAACCATAATTTTTTATATATAAAAACGATTTTTAAAATTCGAAAATTACCTCATTTAGACGTTAAAATGAGTGAAAAGATACGTTAAAACTTCATTTGAATACCCAATCCCAAAGCATTGTCAGATGCTGAAATAGGCTCAAATGAAGGTTTTATCCTAAAACTCAAATCATCATTGACATCAAAATGGGCTAAATGCGCTGATGTAAATGCCTCCGCAGCAGCCAAAAGATAAGTGACACCCGTCAGTATATACATCTGTTGCGTCCGTTTGAAATAAGCATCTCGAACTTCGCGTAGGCGCGTTGCGCTTGTCAATTTAGCGGGTATTCTTGGATTTCCAGTATTAGGATTTAAAGGGTCAACCGAATTTCGAAAGTTGTAATCTGCTTGTTTATATTCTTTATACAATTTTTGATTGAAAGAGGTCAAATAAATGGTTGTACCCAATGCGCCATACACGATAGGCACTTTGATATAAGCCCATTTTTTGTTATAAATTTGACCACCGCCGGGGATAATTGACCACATTGCTGCCTTTTTAGGTACAGGAAAACTATCCGTAGAGCTGTACTTTTTATCCTTTACGACCTTTTTTACTGAGGGGGTCGAGTCAGGCTTAACTGATTGAATATCAGTATTTTGAGCGATGCTCAAGTATGAAAAAATAAATAAAAAACTGTTTATCAGAAGTATTTTTTTCATGTTGTTCAAAACGATTAGTGATGGGAAACCGTTGCTTATTCAAAAGGAATATTGAAAAATCATGGTAGCTTAAATGCCATTTCGCGTGATTGTATTTCTAATTTTTTCCCATACCTCTTCGCTTTAAATTCCGTTTTCAATTTTTGAGTTGTCTGATCCTCTTTAGGGAGTTTATTGTTGCTCGAAACAATAACTCCATAACACTTAGAATAGTCGAATCCGATTTTTGGTTTAATCAATTCGATAGCGGAAATAACTTGTTTGTATGCTTGTTTAATATCTTCACCTTTGAATTCGACAAAAATGTTATAATTGTCTTTAATTGGATTAGTGCTTTTTTCAGAAATATGAAACCAATAATCACATTTCTTCATTTTTATATCTTTATACTTAATCAAGCAATTATCGACGTGAATACGACAGCATTCCCATCCTTCATTTTTCGGTATGTTGAGTACAAATCTCTTATTATGCTCCTCTGCGGCAGTTTTAGCTTCAAAGCATGATTTTTCTAGATTAAAGTTGACAAGAAGTAACTTTAGTCTTTTTGATAATGAAGACATTATGGGTAACGGAGGTTTAAAAGGTTATCAAAAGTCTGCCCCAATTCATTTGAAACATCGTCTAAAGCATTGGCATCAATCATCGAATATTCTTCATTCATAATGCTTTTTGCTGTTCCGTCATTGACGTAATATGCCATAACATCTTGAAAATCAATCTGATACTGAGGGGGTACTATTTTATTCACTTTTTCAGTTTCTTCTGGATGTTCTTGAATAACCGTTTTTGCAACTATCAGATTATTAATAGCGGTCAATATATAAGGGCTGTGCGTAGCGACAATCAAACGACAATTTGACTCAACGGTTTTACTAATCATTTCCTCAATGATGTGTTTTTGAACGGTTGGGAACAAGTTTAACTCCGGTTCTTCAACTGCAAAAAAGTGGTTAAAAGGGTCTTTTTGCTTAGAAAAATGTTCAAAAATCAACAGCAAAGGGATAATCGCTTGAAAACCACTTGATGCGTAATCTAAGCTAACAGCATTTTTATTTCCTTCATGTTCAATGACATCAATACCATTTTTGTAATGATATGTGGCTTTCAGAAAGGGTAATTCTAATTTTTTAACAGTGCTTTTTGCTAATTGTAGATTTTCAATAAACTGTAAAATAAAATCTGGAATTGGAACTTTTGACCTTTGGAAAGATGCCGAATATGCTGTATAAGTTGAGGCGAATATGCGTTCAACAGGAATATACAAAGGACTGTAAACCTTATCAATGGTTTCTTCAAACACCTTTTTTCTTAATGGATATTCACCTTTTTTATTTAATGAGCTTTGAGAAAGTTCTTTTAACTGCTGCCATTCATATTGAAAATTATTAGAAAAATTAGCTTTGAGCTCCCCCTCAGTATATTCAATAAAAAAGTCACCTAATTCATATTTGATATAACTTTCTTGAACGGGTTCTACTAATTTGAATTTGTCAATGACAGCAGTTTTAAATGTCTCAATAGTTAAATCACTGTTTAAAATCAAATGTCTAAAAATATGAAGCAACTTGATTATGGTACTTTTACCTGAACCCGTTGTGCCTATGACAACCGTTATAGGTTTTATTTCAATATCAATATATTTTATCGGTCCAAATTGACGAATAATAATACGTTCAGTTTTTGCATGAGCCAACTGATAAAACGTCGTTTTGGAAAAATTTTCTTCAAAATCCATATTAAAATGATTTAAAAATGTGAACAAAGATAGAAAACTTAGATAAAAAAAGTCTATAATCAACAAAGACATTAAGCACTCTATAACGTGTCTTAATGTCTTTGTATTTAAAATCTGAAATTTTAAAATCTCAATTTTTATCCTCAATCAAATCTAAAATACGGTTCAAATCATCGTCGTTTTTAAAGTTTACAACTATTTGACCAGCACCCGTAGGCTTGCGTTTGAATTGAATTTTTGAACCAAAAAAGCCGCTCAAATTGTCCACAACGAGTTTGTAAGTGTCTGGTACTGAGGGGTGTGTTTTTTTTGCTTTTGCTTTTGCGGTCGTGTAATTGGCGACAATATCTTCTAACTCGCGGACACTCAAACGTTCTCTCACAATGCGTTCATGCAAAGCCAATTGTAAAGCGATGTCTTTGATGCCGACCAAAACTTTAGCATGACCTGTCGAGATGCGTTTTTCTTTGATACTCTCTTGCAAATTAGGCGGCAATTTGAGCAAACGCAACATATTTGTAACGGTTGAACGGTTTTTGTCCACTCTTTTTCCCAATTGGTCATCGGTCAAGCCGAACTCTTCTTTCAATCGTTGATAAGTAATAGCCACTTCGATAGCGTTCAAATCCTCCCGTAAAAGGTTTTCTACCAATGCCATTTCAAGCATTTCTTGGTCGTTTGCTATGCGAATATAGGCAGGAATCGCCTTCAAACCTGCTAAATGAGAGGCTTGTAAACGGCGTTCACCAGATATGAGCTGAAATTGATTGGCAGATAAACGCCTCAAAGTGATGGGCTGAATCAGTCCATAAATTTTGATAGAGTCGCTCAATTCCTGCAAGGCATTTTCGTCAAAATCCTTGCGCGGTTGCCAAGGATTCACCTCAATTTGGTCAAGTGGAATGTTGACAATCGTATGTGTTAACTCCTTTACTATGTCGGTTACGGAATCGGAACTGCCCAGCAATTCATCGAGTCCGCGGCTTTGGTCTGCTAATTTAAGTTTTGCCATGTCTTTTATTGGTTATTGGTTACTGGTTATTGGTTATTAGTTATTGGTTATTGGTTACTGGTTACTGGTTACTGGTTATTGGTTATTGGTTACTCGCTATTTGACGAATAACCAATAACCAATTTCCAATAACCAATAACCAATTTCCAATAACCAGTAACCAGTAACCAATAACCAGTAACCAAATTATGCGGCTGTGCGCTGTATTTTATCTTGATTTTTGATTAAAAACTCCTTGCAGAGGTTCAAAAAATTGATAGAACCTTTACTCGTCGCATCATAAGTGATGATGGGTTTGTGTGCATTGGGTGCTTCTGCCAA
>JAYTUQ010000007.1:0-12403 GCA_043744455.1 Saprospiraceae bacterium
TTTTGGATAAGCTGGTTTTGCGTAGCTCGCAATTCTTTTAAAGACTGATTCAATTCAGCCGTCCGTTCTGTCACTTGTTTTTCAAGTATTTCATTTTGAGTAGCGAGTATGTGTTGTTTTTCTTGTTCGTGTTCAATCGCTTCATTCTTCAATTGGTCATTTTCAACCAGTTGTTTACTCAATGCTTTATTGGTTTCATTGCCTTCAATTCCCATAAAAAGCGATAAACCGAGCGGTATTGAAATACTCCCTATATTAACAACCACTTCGAACAAATAAGGTGAAATAGCATAATTAAAAAATTTGTACCCAGTAATCAGTGAAATAGAAAACTTCAAAAAGAGTACCGCCACTGTAAGGTATATTATACCTAAAAAGGCAATCATAAGGGCAACCCCCAATATCCAAAAGCCTTTAATTTCCTTTTTTAAACCTATTCGGGTCAATCGAAACATAATCATAAAACCAAAAATATTACTAATAAAAAATAAAATATGTAGCCAAGGGATGCCGCCATACGTAAAACTGGGTATGAACATGCCGACAAGGTTAAGAACAACAAAAGCATAGTAATAATTATCTAATCGCACTTTTGCCATTCGATAAAAAGCATTAACCAACATACACACCCCAATAAAATAAGACCAGTTGGAAATATTCAAATTAAAATAGCGGTATTCAACTGTAAATTGGTTTTGTCCAATAATTCTATTAATAAATAAAACAGTAAAAAACAAAAAACAAATCGCTAAAGCGAGATGGGTTTTATTATTTCTTTGATAAAAATAGAAAGCCAAGTGCAGGACAAAAAGCATAAAGTAAATACCGATTTTAAAGATGTCAAAGCCTGTGAAATAGACGCGAAAATCCCTTTGAGCATTGAGTGTCGGCACTAAATTGAGAAGAGTGGCATTAAAGAAACGATTTTGTGTCAATTCATAAATATTTGTATAACGGATATTAGGTTGCAAGGCATACCTCACAGCCAAGTGGTATTGTCCAACAGAATCGGCAGGAATATAAATCGGAATCTCCAAAGGGTCATACGCTTTAACTTTTGTAGAATCTGTATCAAAATGACCAAATTGATGAATTAAGTGCCCATTTAAGTAAATTTCGGATGCGCCCGCTTGATTGATAGCGATACCAAGCGGATTGGGCAGCTTGTTTTTTACCTCAAAATCAAGCCTTAACCATTTTATTTTGGCATTGAATATTTCGGGCAAGGCTGCAATATCCTTCGTTGGGTCAATCGGTGTCCAAGCCGAATCATCAAACTCGGGTTTCGCCCAATCGGGGTTATCGCCTGTTTGGTATTTCCAACCTTTGTTCAGAAGCACCCCCTCAGGAGGTAGGCTGTCAATATGAAAGATTTCGCTTTTTTGAGCGAAAGTATATGACGATAAAAAGAGTAGAAAGAGGGCTAACTGTTTCATAATCCAATGGTTTTTAAAGGTAAAGAAATGGTAAACGCCCGAAATTTACTGAGGGGGTTGCTGCAATTTCAAATCGGCTAACAGCCGTTCTCGTTCTAATTCAGCTTTTAATTCAGCTTCCGAAGGCAGGTATAAAAGGTATTTTGAAGCAAATAGCTGTTGGCTTTCACTTAAAACCGAGTATTTTACAACGGCTTCTGTTTTTTCAGAACACAATATAATTCCAATAGTCGAGTTATCGCCTTCAATTTTATACAAGTCTTCATACATTCTGATATACATATCCATTTGACCAATATCTTGATGCGTCAATCTGCCAATTTTAAGGTCAATAAGCACAAAACATTTGAGTAGATAATTGTAGAAAACCAAATCAATGAAAAAATCTTCATCATCTGCCCGAATATATTTTTGTCGGGCAACGAAGGAAAAACCCCGCCCCAGTTCTAACAAAAATGCTTGTAAATTATCTATAAGCAGTTGTTCCAAATCGTTTTCATAGAGTTTATGGTCTGGATTGACATTTAAAAACTCTAAAACATACGGGTTTTTGACAAAATCTAAAGCATCTTGACCCAATGCAGGTACTTTTTCAATGGCTTCATTTTCAACGGCAGATTTATCTCGACTTGATAACAGGCGTTCGCAATAAAAAGCATTGATTTGGCGGTCTAACGCACGGGTATTCCAACCGCTTTTAATGGTTTCCTCTTCGTAAAAGGTTCTTGATTTTAGGTTTTGAACACGCATCAACAACTTATAATGTGTCCACGTCAATTCTCTCCGCACTGCGGAGAGAATTGGATATTTAGTATAAAATTGGCGATAATTCCAAAGACTTTGTTTAGAATAGCCGTTGCCGTATGCCTTTTGAAGTCTTTTTGAAAGTTCTTCAATCAAATATTGACCATATTTAGCCCGTTCTTTCCCCTGCTGTTCTTCTTCAACAATCAGTTGCCCGAGTTCCCAATAGGTTTTAACCATATTGATATTCACCGCATGATAAGCCGCTTTCCGCCCATTTTCAACAATACTTTGGGCTTCAGCATAAATAGTTTCTATATTTTTTACGGGTTTCATAGATATTTTTTTTTGTTAAAAATCGAGGAACAAAATAGCTACTATTACATTAATCATAGACGAATAATAAACGTCTAACCTACCCCCTCAGTAAAACACCTAATTTTAGTAAAAATTTAAATCAACTTATCCCACGGCTTAATTTGTATGCCATTGCTCCTTTTTTGTTCTTGGTTACCGCCATACACTAAAAGTTTTTCTTCGACATTGGTTTCCAAAGCTGAAAAATAATTTAAGCCTTTAAAAAAATCGTTGCTGATAGTTTCGCCCGATTTTAATTCAATGGCAGTCAATTGTCCTTCATTTTCAGTAAGAATATCCACTTCATTGCCCGTTTTATCACGCCAATAATAGAGATTATCATTTTCACCATGATTAAATCTATGTTTCAACAATTCACTGACAATCATATTTTCAAATAAAGGACCTTTGGCAGCATGGATAGGAATCTGTTCCGCACTTTTAATACCAAGCAAAGAACAAGCAACACCTGTATCATAAAAATACAGCTTAGTCGTTTTTGTAATTCTCTTATTAAAATTATTGTAATAAGGTTTTAACAGATAAATAATATAACTGCTTTGCAAAATACCCAACCACGAGGCAACCGTTTTTTGGTCAATGCCACAATCATTCGCCAATGCTGTCATATTAAGCAATTGCCCAGTTCGCCCTGCACACATCCGCAGTAATTTTGTAAATTGTGCCAAATTGGTGATGTTTTTAATCTGTCGGACATCTCTTTCAATATAAGTGCTAATATAATTTTGATGCCAGTCATTAGGGTTTATGTCTTTGGCAATTATCTCAGGATACCCCCCTGCCACAATATGCCAAGGATAGTTATTTTTTATATGATTGCTTATTTTAAGTTCGGCTAAGGATAAAGGTAAAAGATGCAAATAAGCAATGCGACCTGATAGGGTTTGCGTAATCTTGTCTTGCAAAAAAGAATTAATTGAACCTGTTAGGATAAATAAACCTGTTTCTTTTGCTTCATCTAATATTTGCTGTAAATACGAAAACAAGTGTGGTGCTCTTTGTATTTCGTCTAATATAGCACCGTTTTTCGTATTGTATTGAGCTAAAAACCCACGAGGATCGCTGTTAGCATATTCCAAAACATCCGGATTTTCTAAGGAAATGTATGGTTTTTCAGGAAATACGGCTCTGCAAAGCGTTGTTTTGCCGCTTTGCCTTGGACCGACGACGGCAACACTGCGAAATGTATTCGCCAGTTTTATAAGCCGTACTTCTGCTATGCGTTTTATCATGTGTTGGAATTTAAATTTGGACAAATATAGAATTTAATTCCGTATTTGGACAAATTTTAAACATTTGTTATTTTATATAGATAGATGTAAAATAAACGCCGAGCCGACCCCCTCAGTATCCAGCAACAAAAAACGGGTTTTAACAGAAAAAATCCGCAAAAACCCGTCCTTTAGGTATCATTAGCTTTCTAATGGCATCATTCCAACCGATGTTTCAAATCAAGCGATACCCAACTCAATTCAATCGTTCCAAACGTTTGCTCTGGTTGAACATCAGTAAAATAAGTGCCTTTAAAGGTTTTAGGTGAATCAAAGTCGTTGAGATTGAGTAGCGTGTAGCCATTGAATCGCTGGATAATTTGCTTGCCATTTACGTTGGTCGGCGTTTCACCTTGCCAAAAGGAACAGAGCGTGAACTGATTTTCATTGTCATCCGTAGCAATTTCAACGAGAATACTTTTAGATTTACCTATAGACGAATAGGCATGTACATGAAGTGTTGTGAGTGATTGTGTCACCTCAATAACAAATTTCTGCGGTTCATTGACCAAAGAACTGTTTATCACACCTTCCCACCGACCACGCATATCAGGCGCAATATTGAAAATTTTGCGCATAGATTGCAGCAAAGGAATGTGCCACAAGGACTTTTCTAACCATACCCACAATAAAGTAATAGGGGCAATGAGAAAACCATAATGGAGGAGCAGTTCTCCGAGTTTTGATGTTTCGACCCAGTGTAACATGAAAAGTACCGTAGAAAAAATAATGATACTCGCCACGGCAACAACAAATACAATAGTTTTGATATCGAGTTTATAGGATTTCATACAATAATAATTGGATTAAGAATGAAAAAGAAATAGGAATGAGGGGTGAAGATAGACACTTAGATTAAGATGATTGTTATTTGTTTAAGGATTGTATGGATAAATTTTTAGAGGGTCGTATATTTTAAAATTTAAGGATTGCATTTTTTATTACTATCATTTTATCATCAATTTTTTGATGAATTGACGTGTTTTCAGTCTTTAAATGGTGGAAAAATTATGCGCTATTTTGAGGTGATGATGTCCTAAAATGCCGCGTGGGACAGATGTCGCGTTGGAAGAGGTTAGGCAAATTGCTTTTTTGAGAATTTTTTGAAATTTTACTGAGGGGTGGAAATTACCCCCTCAGTATTTCTCTCTTTTACAACCATCAATGCACCTTATCCACCGCCTCTCGCATCTGCCTTGCCAAATCCGTAATCGTTTTAAAGTCTTGATTATCAATCAATTTGGCATTCACTAAGGTACTGCCAACGCCGAGACACAATGCCCCAAGTCTAAGCCATGCCGCAGCATTTTCAAGGGTTACGCCACCTGTGGGCATCAAAGGAACATAGGGTAGGGGAGCTTTAACGGCTTTGAAATAAGACAAACCCAAGGCTTCGGCTGGAAAGAGTTTGACAATATCTGCACCCCATTCATAGGCTTGTAAAATTTCAGACGGCGTAAAAGCACCCGACAAAATGGGTTTATTATAGAGATGCGCCATATCAATCACCTCTTTTTTACTGATAGGTGTGACGATGAATTGCGCGCCCGCTTTTATCGCCAATTCACAGGTTTTTGCATCAACAACTGAACCGACTCCAGGTAAAATACCGCCGTGTTTTGCCAATTTTTCAATTTCAACAAGGGCATTGGGCGTACCCATTGTGACCTCAATCGCTTTGACACCACCGGCATAAAGGGCTTCTGCGGCTTGATAAACGGCATCTGATTTGTCCAATCGAATGATGGCGACAATTTTTGTCCTTAACAGCTCGGAAAGTATCTCTTGTTTTGTCATTGTCTGAAATTTATGGCTCTTCAGCATATTCTTTACTGAGGGGGCGAATATTTATCGCTGAACAAAGCCTTTGACATTGCCATTGGCTATATCTAACATTTCGCTTTCAGTTAAATAATTAATATCGCCTTGAATGGTTTGCGTGACTGCAAAAGCAGCCGTTGCAAAATTGACGGTTTCGGGCATAGACCAACTATGGATTATGCCATGAAGCGCAGCTGCAGCAAAAGCATCGCCACCGCCCAAACGGTCAACGATGGTAACAGGCAACGGTTCGCTAAAATAGTGTTTATTGTCTTTTTTAATCAAACCGCCTAAAATATTGTCATTTGCACTATTTTGTAAGCGCATCGTTAGGGCAATATAATCAAAATCGCCCAATTCATCAAGTGCGTCGGTGGCTTGTTGGGTCGCTTTTTCCAAACTGGCATAATCGCTAATATCATCTGTTTTAATATCAAAAACATCATAAGCAGAGCCTGTATTACCCAACAATATGTCCACAAAAGGTAAAATACTGACAAAAGACGCTTGCGCTTCCGAGTTTGACCAAAGGGTACGGCGATAATTCAAATCAAAAACAACTTTTACATCGAGTGATTTGGCGACTTCCAAGGCTGTTTTTATATTATTCCGACACGTTTGAGATAGGGCAGGGGTGATACCCGTCAGTATAAAATATGCAGTTTGCATAAAAATGCCTTCCCATACTTTTTTTGATATTGTTGTATTAGAAACCGAGGAATTGGCTCTATCATAAGACACTCGTGTGCCTCGTACCGATGCACCATGCTCAATGTAATACGTGCCCAATCTGCCATTATCCCAAATAATTGTATCTGTTTGAATACCAAAACGTTGTAAAAACTGTGCAGCACTGCGCCCGACAGGATTTTGCGGAAAAGCCGTAACAAACCCAGTGTGGTGTCCCAACAAAGCCAAATCCGCAATGATATTGGCTTCCGCACCTGCAAAACCCATTTTCAAAACCTCTGATTGTTCTATCAAACTACCATGGTCATAAGGTGTGAGCCTGAGCAGTAATTCGCCGTATCCCATTATTTTTTTCATATCGTATTGAATATATTATAAAAAAGTGCAGAAGTTTGAATGCCACCATTTAAGTTATTGAGTAGAATCTATTGGATTTTCGTCTGTTTCACCTTCTTCTAAGGCTAAAAAATTTGAAGATGAAACGACCTTAAAGCCTTTGTCTTTTTCAAGTTTTACTCTTGCACCTCCTGCCAAAGTTCCTGCATAAGCAGCGGCTTCATGATTTTCATTAAAACCCACTGCATCATCTTTTATAGCGACTTGCCGCGTAATTTCTTCGCTCAATGATGTAAAAATGAGTTCCAACGGCGTCATGTGGTCGCGTAAATTTTGTTTTTCTAACCCTTTGGCAATCGTAGCCGTTAAGATGCTGTATTCATGCCCTTCCTTCACCCCGCGCGCTTTCCATTCATCGGTTAAGCGTTTACGGGCTTCGATGGATTGAAAACGTTCTTTAATCCATTCATCAGAGCGCCCTTTGGCTTTGTAAATGGTTGCCATACGCTCAAAAGACAATTCAGGATTTTCGGTTTCTTCGATACGTTCTTTACTAACATGTGCCATCCACATTTTGAGCGGTTCAGCATTGGGCGAAGGAACCGACATAACAATACGAAGTATCCCGTCCGTATTGGCACAGTCACTCGGATAATTTTTGCCATTGGCTCTTGGCAAATTCAATCTTACGCAAAATGCGTAAGATTGACCGCTTTCCTTTTCAGAACGTCGTTTTAAGTCTGTCCAATAACGATTCGGGTTTTTGCTGTCTGTCAATAAATCGATGACATCCACCACCGAAAAATACCATTCATCGTTGTGCCAAATTTTGCGAATCGCTTTACCGTCAATAGGAATTAGGTTTTGACCTACCATGTTATTTCAGTTTTTAAAAAAAGAAATTTTTATAAAGATAACACCCCCTCAGTATTTCAAAGAACTACGGCTCTCTAAACGACATTTTTTTAATGATTTAAAACGATAATGGAATTTATGTTTGTTCGTGTATTCTTCATTAATAATGTGCATAATATTTCAAATCAATCAAGTTACTCGGCACAGCTTGCGTATTCCAATGTTTATGAATCGCTAAAGCGGCTCCAATTGCTGTTGCTTGCGCCACAGATGCCGCAAAGACTTCGATGTCAGGAAATTGCCGTGCCAACAGGTTCATATAAATCGGATTCTTAGAAAACCCACCATCTACAAAAATGCGTTTCACAGGCGTTTTGTCATTCAAAACCAAACGGGTTGAAGCCACTTGCTGCGCCATCAAATCCAATATTAATTGATGATAAGCTATCTCAACTGTCTCCAAATTATTCAAATCCCGCTGCTCAAAAAGGGAGGCTGTCCGAACGGTTGCGGATGTAAAACCACGAATAATTTCGCGATTACGCCCCCTCAGTAAATCAATGGTTTTTGCATCAAAATCGATGTTTTTATAAAAATCTGAAGGCAAATTGAAGTGTTTTGCTATCCGTTTTGTCTGTTCTTCATGTTCATAACCTGCAAAAAGCCGTGCCGCTTTAACTGGTTTTCTTTGATAGCTCATGTAACACAAGCAATCATTTTCTAATTCAAAATCCGTTAAAGGCGCATGATTAAATGGATTCATCGAAATACACCACGTACCCGTTGAAATGAGTAAAAAGGGCTCCTGAAAACTGGTCAAATACGGTATCAAAGCGGCTGAACTATCGTGCAAACCTGCGCCAATTTTTAGAGGGTTTTGCGTTTCAAGTTGTGGGTTTTGCGTAACTATCACAGCATCGGAAGGAAAAATAGGGGCAAGTTTTTCCAAAATGCCCTCCTCGATAACCCAATCGGCGTATTGATTTTTATCAAAATTCCATAAATTGGTATGACAACCGATGCTTGTAATGTCAGAAAATAGATTATTTGTCAACAAGTAACTCAAATATTGCGGTAAATGAAGTGCGTGTTTAATGTTATTAAAGACTTCTGGTTTTTCATATTTCAAGCGGTACAGCTGCATACCTGAATTAAGATTGCCTAAAACGGGTGATGCAGATTGACGCGAAAATGCCCCTTCTCCTCCATTGTCTTCATAAAACTGTTTTTTTAAAACTTCTGAAAGTGGCTTTAAATAGTTGTAAAGAGGCGTGACAGCGACCCCCTCAGTATTTAAGTGTACAAATGAAGCACCATAGGCAGAAAAATTAACGGCTTGAATAGCATACGTTTTATCATTCAAAACAATTTTAAAAGACGTCAAAACCCAATCTGTTAGCTTTGCTAAATCTTCACATGCGGCGCCGTCTTCGTCCGTCGTTTCGGCAAATTGCTCTGTTTTTTCAAAAACAATGCGGTACTGCTCGTCAATGAGAAACAGTTTTTTATTGGTTTTTCCGATGTCGAAAAGGGCGATGACGGCTTGCATTATTCAATTTTTTTATTCTGAATAACACATAGCCACATAGGACACATAGCTTATTAGTTCCTTACAGGATGACAAAAAAGCTATGTTTGCTATGTAGCTACATATTAAAATTAAAAGATTAAAGTCCAGTCGCCACAGCCACCGCACCACGTTCGCCAATCAACTGCTCGCGCACCTTTAAATCGCGGTAGATACTGAGGGGGTTTAATGCGCCGCCTGATTTCAAACGCGCTTCCGCTACAAGGGCACGAACATCGGTTAAGTATGCCGTTTGCAAAATTTCTTGACAACGCACCACATCGTTTGCCGTTTGCGCTTTATTCAAGGCTTTTCTATCCACCAACAGAGATTTTGCATAGCACTGCATAATCGCTTCAACGGATTGCAAAAGGTCTTCCAACGGGTCTTTGACATTGTGTGAAGCATCAATCATCCAACCTAAATCCGTGGCGTGATTCATGTGCCGTGCATCCATACCTTCAACTAACTCATTGAAAATCAAGAACAATTGATACGGGTTGATACAGCCAACCGTCAAATCATCGTCTCCATATTTAGAGTCATTGAAATGGAAACCTGCTAATTTGCCCTCCATCAAGAGCAATGCAACGATTTGTTCAATATTGGCATTCGGCAAATGATGTCCCAAATCCACCAATGTGTAAGCGCGGTCGCCCAATTTGCTGGCAAAAAGCAGCGATTGACCCCAATCACCTACCGTCATTGAGTAAAAATTGGGCTCTGCACATTTGTATTCGATGAACATTTTCCAATCTTCGGGCATGGCAGCGTATATCTCTTTCAGGCTTTCTAACGTATTTTGAAAAGCTTTTCTAAAATTCAATTGACCAGGAAAATTTGAACCATCAGACAACCAAATGGTAATAGATTTTGACCCCAATTCAATACCTTGACGAATTACCTCAATATTATGCTCGATTGCTTGCCGACGTACTGAGGGGTCGGTGTGTTGCAATGAACCGAACTTATAGCTCAATTTTTGGTCTTTTTGGTCTTGAAAAGTATTGGAATTGACGGCATCAAAAGCCAATCCATGTTGTGCTGCCAAAGCCTTTGTGGCGGCGGCATTTTCGGGTATATCCCAAGGAATATGCAACGAAATAGCCCCACTCGACTTGTTTAAGGCATGAAGTAAGCCCACATCTTCAATTTTTTCTTCCAAAGAACGCGGCTCACCACCGCCCGAAAAACGACCAAACCGTGTGCCTCCTGTACCCAAAGCCCATGATGGAATAGCAATTTGAAAGTCAATTAGTTTTTGCAAAATTGCCCTTTCGCCTTCGATTTCAGAAGTCAAAAAATCAAGGCGTTTTTTATGTTTGGCATAATGCTGCTCATTGTGAGCGTCGAGTTGGTGTTTTTCTATTTGCATGTCTTGTTGCTGTATTTTGGTAGAGAAATGATTGTTATGTCTTTAAAATAAATTTGTTTGAAACGATTTGGTTTTAATTTATTCCTTTTACCTTTGGTTTTTAAAACAATTCATAAACCGATAAAAGCCTTTTGCAAAATGGAAGATAATAAAGTCGCTCTTTTTCAAGAAAAACAAGTCCGTCGCCAATGGCATGAAAACGAATGGTGGTTTGTCATCAATGATGTTATTCAAGTCTTAACCGATACCGCAAATGTCAAACAGTATTGGAAAGATATGAAAAAACGCGACCCTGACCTTTTGAAAGGGGGGGTGAAAATCTCTACCCCCCTTTCAATTGAGACTGAAGGCGGCAAACAAAAAATGAATTGCGCCAATACTGACGGGGTACTTCGCCTCATCATGTCTGTACCTTCGCCAAAAGCTGAACCTTTCAAACTTTGGCTTGCGCAGGTCGGCAAAGAACGGCTTGAAGAAATCGAAAATCCTGAACTCGCTGCCGAGCGAAGTATGGAGTATTACCGCTTAAAAGGTTATCCCGACGAATGGATTGAACGCCGCTACCAAAGCATCGAAGCCCGAAAACGCTTGACCGATGAATGGAAAAAACGCGATGTCAAAGAAGGACATGAGTATTCGATTTTGACCGCTGAAATTGCGAAAGCCACTTTTGGCGTTACGCCGTCTCAACACGCAAAACTCAAAAATTTAGAAAAAGAAAACCTCCGCGACCACATGACCCCACTTGAATTGATTTTTACAGCTTTGAGCGAGGAAGCGACTCGTTTGAACGCCATAAACAGCGACGCACAGGGTTTTAACGACAATCACGATGCTGCCCAAAAAGGCGGTAATGCCGCAGGAGAAGCGCGGAAACGCTTCGAAGCGGTGCAAAATGTAACCGTTTTATCCAGCGAAAACTTTTTGCATCTTTTGAAAACAGAAAAATCAAAGAACGAATTAGAATAATTAATCCACAAATTAGTAAATGCATAAATTTTGAAATTAGTAATTATCCCTACAATTTATCATCACTTTCGTTCAATAAGCCCTTATTTTCGCCGCTTTTAAGGTTTAAAAAATTATGATTCGAAATAACCTTTTCGCCCAACTCTTTCTCTGTATTCTCTAACGATTTTGCAGCAATGCGCCCCCCGATATTAGCTGATTGTTGGTTTTCACTGAATCCTTGTGAATCGTCTCGAATGGCTACTTTCCGCGTAATTTCTTCACCTAAAATCGAAAAAATTAGCTCTAAATTAGTCATGTGGTCACGTAGCTTGTGGCTCGATTTAGTAAGCCCTTTTAGTTCCTTATGCTCACTGGGTGTTAATCCAAAGGTCGCTTTTGATATTTCAGCTGTTAAAATTGAATATTCTGTGCTTTCTTTGATATCCCGTTTTTTCCATTCGTTGGTTAGTTCATTCCTAATCAAAATACTCTTTTCTCTGTAACCAATCCAATCATCGGGATAACCTTTGGCTTTATAAATAGCTCTGGCACGCTCAAAAGACAATTCAGGATTTTCTGTTTCTTCAATCCGTTCTTTCCCCACTTGAGCTAACCACAATTTTAGTGGCTCTACTTTGGGGGAAGGTACAGACATGATGATACGAAGTACCCCCTCAGTATTCGCACAATCAGAAGGGCGCGCTCTACCGTCCAAACCTACTAATTTCAACTTTAAACAGATTGGTGAAAGTTGATTATCGCGTTTTTTCATGTTGTGCCAATATTGGCTTGGCTTTTCTGAATCCGTCAAAACCTCAATGACATCAACTACTGAAAACCACCATTCTTCATTATGCCAAACCTTACGAATCGGTTTATCTCCAAACGGAATAAGACTGTTTTGTTCTACCATGATTTCAATTGCGTTTAATTAAGTACAATAGTTCGTTGCGAAATTAAGCGGTAATCGTATCAAAAG
>JAYTUQ010000008.1:0-3157 GCA_043744455.1 Saprospiraceae bacterium
AAAAACCACATCGAACAAATAAGGTGAAATAGCATAATTAAAAATTTTGTACCCAGTAATAAGTGAAATAGAATAGTTCAGAAAGATTACTGCTGTTACACCGCATACATTAGCCAAAAAAGCAATCATAATGGTAACACCTAATATCCAAAAACCTTTAATCTTCTTTTTTAAACCTATTCGGGTCAATCGAAACATAATCATAAAACTAAAAATGGATCCAATTAAAAATAAAATAGGTAGCCAAGGGATGCCGCCATAAGTAAAACCGGATACGAACATGCTGACAAGTTGAAGAACAACAAAAGCATAGTAATAATTATCTATTCGCATTTTTGCCATTCGATAAAAAGCACTAACCAATATACATGCTCCAATAAAATAAGAACACATGCTAATGTTCAAATTAAAATAGCGGTATTCAACTGAAAATTGGTTTTCCCCAATAATTTTAAAAATATAGATAAAACTAAATGCCAAAAAACCAATCGCTATAAGGAGATGGGTTTTATTGCTTCTTTGATAAAAATAAAAAGCCAGGTGCAGGACAAAAAGCATAAAGAAAACAGCCATTTTAAAGATGTCAACGTCTGTGAAATAGACGCGAAAATCTCTTTGAGCATTGAGTGTCGGCACTAAATTGAGAAGAGTGGCATTAAATAAACGATTCTTTGTCAAATTATGAAGGTTTGTATAACGGATATTAGGCTGCAACGCATACCGCACTGCCAAATGATATTGTCCAACAGAATCGGCAGGAATATAAATCGGAATCTCCAAAGGGTCATATGCTTTAACTTTTGTAGAATCTGTATCAAAATGACCAAATTGATGAATTAAGTGCCCATTTAAGTAAATTTCAGATGCGCCCGCTTGATTGATAGCGATACCAAGCGGATTGGGCAGTTTGTTTTTTACCTCAAAATCAAGCCTTAACCATTTTATTTGGGCATTGAATAGTTGGGGCAATGCCATAATGTCTTTAGTTGGGTCAATCAGTGTCCAAGCCGAATCATCAAAGTCGGGTTTGGCAAAGTCGGGATTATCGCCTTCATGCCATTTCCACCCTTTATCCAACAGCACCCCCTCAGTAGGAAGGCTGTCAATGCGGAAAGTATCCACTTTTTGAGCGAAAAGATTGAAAGCGATAAATGTTAAAAACAGCGATAAATATTTCATTTCAATTGGTTTTAAAAGGTAAACGAATACTAAACGCCGAACCGACCCCCTCAGTAGAAAGCACTTCCAGAGTACCGCCATGTCCTTTCGTCACAATATCATACGCCAAAGAAAGCCCTAAGCCTGTGCCTTCCCCCGTCGGTTTTGTCGTAAAAAAAGGTTGAAAGATTTTGGCTTTCACGATTTCAGGCATGCCCGTTCCGTTGTCTTTGACTTTTATAATTATGTGATTATCAGCTTGTTTTGTGCTCACTAATACTGAGGGGGTGTAACTTTCCAAAAGTTGCGAACTTTTGGAAAGTTGTGCACGTTGATGAACAGCATAAAAAGCATTGTTTATCAAATTCAATAAAACCCGCCCTATGTCTTGTGGAACAATGGTGATTTTAGGGGAAGGAGCCTCAAAGTCTGTTTTGTAGTCTGCATTGAAAGAAGGGTCTTTGGCTCTTAGTCCATGATAACTCAATCGCAAATATTCATCTGCTAATTCATTGATATCGGTAAGTGCTCTTTCGCCTGTGCTTGTGCGCGAGTGTTCAAGCATTGCTTTTACAATACCGCTGGCGCGTTTGCCGTGGTGGTTGATTTTCTGTTGATTGCTACTTAAATCCGCAACCAAATCTTTTACTAATTCTTTGTCAATCAATTTTTTATCTATTTCTTCATTGAGTTCTTTGGCTAAATCAACAGAGAGTTCAGAGAAGTTATTGACGAAGTTCAAAGGGTTTTGTATTTCATGGGCGATACCAGCAGTGAGTTCACCGAGTGAAGCGAGTTTTTCTTTTTGAATGAGTTGGTCTTGGGTAGATTTGAGTTCTTCATTTTTGTAAATTAAACTATGCATAGCACGTGTTTTTTCATAATCAAAAACCAAGATTATGATAAACCCACAAGTAATAATGCCAATTAAGGAGACTAATAGATAGTAATCAAATTTGCTCAAATCAAAGTGTACAGGCAATTGACCGTAAATGTTTTCATACCAATAAAAAAAGAATAGAGCAGCAATAGCAAAAATAAACCAGTAGAAAGCACCTCTTCGCCCAATGAGCATCATTGTGGTGGCAGGTAACAAAAAAAGGGCAATAGTACCAGGTGATTCTAAGCCGCCGCCCCACCACGACTGCAAAAAAAACGTAACGGCATGATGACCAATATAAAGATGGGTAGAAGGAACGAGTGGTAGTCCTCCCCGAAATAAAAAAACACCTACAATACACAGCACACTGTTGGCTAAGAGCATATATTGTGTAGCTTCATAACTGATCACATATCCATTAACAATACTGATTAGGTTGGCTTGCGAAATGACCAATAAGACAATGACAAATATGCGCGCCGCTCGGAATGTTTCTATATCGTTTCGAGCCGATTTTGGTATAAAATAATTGACAAGTGAATTAAACATGAGTCACCAATTTTATTTTAGAAGTGTTTTTATAAAAGTTTGCCATGCCGCCGCCATAATACATATATATAGGTGCTATCTAAGATAAAACAAGACACCCCCAATAGCTGTACAAATTGATTTTCAGGAAAAAAATAGAATAATGAAACAGAAATAAAAGCCGTTCCAAGCATTTTACACCAAGCAAATAGCATGGAAAATAAGGCTGTATCGGTGGTTTGAAACAACAAAAAAACGCACTGCACCGACAAGATAACATTGATGATATAGCCCGAATTAGCACCATTATGGGTATCATATCCTTCGTTGCGGTGGCTCATACAAAAGAATATCCAAAATAAGAAATTAACGATACAAAAAAGTACAAAATGCTTCCGAGTCTCTGGATTCATCGGTTGTTTGCCACCATAGCGCATTAACGCATAAAAGCATGGCGCAGTTAAATTACAATACGACAGGTGAAAAAGATTAAGGAAATTGATGTTCGCCGTAAACTTACAGTGAAAAAAGCGACACAAAGATTTGTCATTTTTGTCGTAATAATAGAGCCATCGGCTCGGTCTATTGTGT
>JAYTUQ010000009.1:0-12361 GCA_043744455.1 Saprospiraceae bacterium
GCTAATTGCCTCACCTTTTTCGTTGAATACTTTCTTAAGCTCCATGATTGTCGTTTTCGAGTCGAATGATTTAACTTCGAGTGATTTATTAAAGAGGGAAATTTACGGATATGAAAAAATAATGCCGCAAAGGTAAAATGATTAAAGATTTATTTAAGTCAGAGGCTAATAAATTTTCAATTTCTATGGAAAAGAATCCATTTATATTGATAACAATTTATATTCATAGACATTCAACAATAGTTCTAAATAAAACCACCCGCTTATTCATATCTATAAATACTTTATTTTAGAAAAAACCTGCTCCACAAAGCGGTCAACTCAAAACGGACAACTACCTTTGCGGCATGATATCACAACGCGCCTTTCTAATCATCCTCGACGGATGGGGACACGGCTTAAAACGCAAAGCCGACGCAATTACGCTCGCCAAAACGCCTTTTATTGACTCACTATATGTCAATTATCCAAGTTCTGAACTCGTTACCTATGGCGAAGATGTCGGTTTGCCAGAAGGACAAATGGGCAATTCGGAAGTCGGACATATGAATATCGGTGCAGGTCGGGTCGTTTATCAAGAGTTGACACGCATCAACCGCGCCATTCGGCTCAATGAATTGGCGAAAAACGAGACTCTTTTGCAAGCTCTGGCTTATGCAAAAGCCAATGATAAACCCATTCATTTCATCGGTTTGGTTAGCGACGGTGGCGTTCACAGCCATATTTCGCACCTAAAAGCCCTACTCGACATCGCCGTTACTGAGGGGTGTCATGGCTACATCCACGCCTTCACCGATGGGCGTGATTGTGACCCTAAAAGCGGTTTGGCATTCATCCAAAACGTAAGAGAACATATTGGTAATCAACCCTTTAGCATTGCTTCTATCATTGGTCGGTACTATGCGATGGACAGAGACAAACGCTGGGAACGTGTTAAATTGGCTTATGATTTATTGGTCAATGGCATTGGTGAACCTGTTTCAGATTTTGCCGCAGCGATGCAAAAAAATTATGATGCGGATATAACAGACGAGTTCTTGAACCCAATGAAACTACTTCCATCTTTTGGAGGGACTGATGGGCGCGAAGGGGTCATCAAAGATGGAGATGTTGTCATTTGTTTCAATTATCGGACTGACAGACCGCGTGAAATCAGTGAAGTTTTAACACAAAAAGACTTTCTTGAATTTGGTATGAAAAAGTTGAACGTCTATTACGTGACGATGACGCGTTATGACGAAACATATCAAAATGTGCATGTTCTTTTTGAGAAAGACAATTTGACAAATACCATGGGCGAAGTGCTTGAAAAGGCAGGTTTGACGCAAGTACGCATTGCAGAAACTGAAAAATATCCACACGTTACCTTCTTTTTTAGCGGTGGACGTGAAGCCGCTTATAACGGAGAAAAACGAATTATGTGCGAATCGCCAAAAGATGTCGCAACTTATGACTTGAAACCTGAAATGGCTGCCAACGAAATTACAGACAAAATCGTAGCAGAAATTGAAACAAATCAACCTAATTTCATCTGTTTGAATTATGCTAATACGGATATGGTTGGTCACACAGGCGTTTTCAGCGCAGCGATGAAGGCAGCTGAAACAGTGTCAATATGTAGTGAACGCCTCATCAGTACGGCTTTAGCATATGACTACGAGTGCATCGTCATTGCTGATCATGGCAATTCTGATTATATGATAAACGATGATGGCACGCCAAATACTCAGCACTCCATGAATCCTGTGCCTTGTATTTATGTATCAAAAAATGCAAAAGGCAAAACAGTCAAAAATGGTCGCTTAGCGGACGTTGCCCCCACATTGTTACACCTGCTTGGTGTTGCGCCTTCGGCAGAAATGACGGGCGAGGTTTTGATAGAAGGTTAAGAATTGATAACAATAGTAAAAGGGTGGTAAATCAACTTTTTACTTAGCAAAAAATAAAATGAAGTTTAAAATTATTATTTTTAACTTATTGATAGTTATTGGTTTATCGTTTTTTATAAACGCCTGCCAAAATACCCCCCCTCAGTATAAAAACGGTAAAACAGCATTTTTTGACATCAAAGGTTATTTTAAAACAGAAATTGAACGTTTGAAAAAAGACGTAAAAAAGGTCAAAAAAACAGTTACGCTCAATGGCAAAAGTGAAGAGCAGATTCTAGAAAATGTCAATTTTGAAGAAGAATTAGCCCCTTTTATTGCTTCTGATATTAACCGCCCCGCTTGGTCAGATAAATATATGGTGAAAAATACGCCACTCGGCAATCATGGGTCAATTTCGGAATATTACGCTTTAAAAGACGACCTAAAAACAAGAAGTGTTGTCGTCAATGACCCCATGTCAATGGTGGATGTGACAATTAATATTGTGAATGCTGCTAAAACGATTGCCACAAATTCAGAAACGCGATTGAGCTACGACAATCATAAAGGTTACACAATTTCGACAATTCAAGCATTAATAGGTTCATCAGATACGGTAAAAGTGAACGTCATATTCTTGGAAAAATGACCCCTTGAGTGTATTTTGTGCCTTCAAGCCTTAACGTGACAGTATTTTTATAAAAAATTGATAATCAACGTTTTAATTTATAGACTATGAAATTTGGTGTTCTCGTTTTTCCAGGTTCTAATTGCGACGACGATGCAGTGCATGTCTTAGGCGATGTGATGGGTAAAGATGTCATGAAAATTTGGCATAAAGAAACAAAATTACCCGATGTGGATTGCCTCATCGTGCCAGGTGGTTTCAGTTATGGCGATTATTTGCGCTGTGGTGCGATTGCCCGCTTCTCTCCTATCATGAAATCTGTTATCGAATTTGCCAATGCAGGAGGCTTTGTCTTTGGGATTTGTAATGGTTTTCAAATTCTTTGCGAAGCGCATTTGTTGCCGGGTGCTTTATTAAGAAATGCCAATCAGAAATTTATTTGTAAAAATGTCTTTTTGAAACCTATGACAAATAACTCGCCTTTAACTGCTGATTTGGATTTGACAAAAGCCTTGAAAATCCCTATCGCTCATGCCGAAGGACGTTATTATGCAAACAATGAGACTTTGCAAAAATTGATTGCCAACGACCAGATTTTATTCACATATTGCGATGCACAAGGCAATTTTACTGAGGGGTCTAATCCGAATGGTTCTATGATGGATATTGCAGGAATTTGTAACGTTGGACGCAATGTTTTTGGCATGATGCCGCATCCTGAACGTGCTGCGGAGCCAGAATTGGGCAATACAGATGGACGATTGATGTTTGAGAGTCTTTTGGGGCATGTTACGGTTTTGAATTAAGATTTAAGGGATTTTTACGGGGTTTGTTAGGATTATACTAAAATCCTAACAAACCCCGTAAAAATCCCTTAAATCTTAATTCAAAAGTACACTACAAATCGAACTTAATCCCTTGTGCCATGGGCAATTGACGACCATAGTTGATGGTGTTTGTTTGCCGACGCATATACGCTTTCCAAGCATCGCTGCCCGATTCGCGTCCGCCACCCGTCTCTTTTTCGCCACCAAAAGCGCCGCCAATTTCAGCACCAGAAGTGCCAATATTGACATTTGCAATGCCACAATCAGAGCCGTTCACGCTTAGAAATTTTTCGGCTTCACACATACTATCCGTCATAATAGCAGAGCTAAGACCTTGTGGGACGCCATTTTGTAAAGCAATGGCTTCGTCCAATGTCACATATTTCATCATATATAATAAAGGTGCAAAAGTTTCATGTTGTACAATAGACCAATCATTTTGCACTTCTGCAATACACGGTTTGACGTAACAACCTGATTCAAAGCCCTTAATGATGCCACCTTCGACAACAAAATTGCCACCTGCCGCTTTCACTTTTTCAATTGCTGATAAATAACCTTCAACAGCTGCATGATCAATGAGTGGACCGACATGATTAGCCGTATCCAACGGATTACCAATTTTTAGTTGTGCATAGGCTTTTACCAAACGATTTTTGACGTTTTCGTAGATACTTTCATGAATTATCAAGCGTCGTGTGGATGTACAACGTTGACCTGCTGTGCCGACAGCACCGAATACAGTGGCAGGAATAATCATATCTAAATCGGCAGACGGGGCGATAATGATGGCATTGTTACCCCCCAATTCTAAAATTGTTTTGCCGAGACGCGCGGCGACTGTTGCATTGACAATTTTACCCATTCGTGTAGAACCCGTTGCTGAAAGGAGGGCAATATTTGAGTCCTTCGTCATAAACTCGCCAACCCTATAATCGCCATTGATGATACACGAAACACCTTCAGGAACGTCATTTATCTTCAAAACCTTTTGTAAAATGTTTTGACACGCCACACTACTGAGGGGGGTCTTTTCAGATGCTTTCCAAACGGTCACATTGCCACAAACCCATGCTAAAGCCGCATTCCAAGACCATACAGCCACAGGAAAGTTAAAGGCGGAAATAATGCCTACAATGCCCAACGGATGCCATTGTTCGTACATACGATGAAGAGGACGCTCGGAGTGCATTGTCAAACCGTAGAGTTGACGGCTGAGACCAACGGCAAAATCGCAGATGTCAATCATTTCCTGCACTTCACCCCAACCTTCTTGTAGACTTTTGCCCATTTCGTAGCTGACGAGACGACCTAAAGCATCTTTATGTTTGCGCAATTCATCACCGAATTGACGAACAATATCACCCCGTTTAGGGGCAGGAACCTCACGCCACACCTTGAAAGCAGCGTTTGCGGAGGCTATGACAGCGTCATATTGCTCACGAGAAGTCACGCCAACACTGCCGATGAGCTGACCATCAACAGGAGAATAACTTTTGATGGACTTGCGGGACCCTTCAGTATTTAAGCCTGTAGAAGTGCCATGATTGGATTGTTTCAAACCTAATTTTCTTAAAAAATCGGTTGGAATGGTTTCTGATTTGGTTAGAACAGACATATTACATTGTGATTTTTGAGTGAGGAAATCGCTGCAAAAATAGGCATTGATTGAGTTATTTTTGTTATTAAGGTTAAATTAAGTTAAATTTTTAAGAATATTAGTAATATTCACCAGAAAGAGTATAATTTTGCGCCCGTAATAAATTTTGGTAAATGTATCATTGAATTATTATAATAATTTTAAAAGAGAAATTTGCCCTATTTTAATGAATAAATTTGCGGAAAAAGTAAAATAATAATATTTTTGTTATTTAAAAAAAAGCACTTTTAAATACATGTATGTTCTAAATAAAATACTTAACATACACTAGACGTTATAATCTACCATTAAGTAAATAATTACGATAAAGAATTACAAATTAGAGAGAATTACACCACACATAACCTCCCGCTTGGCACGGCTTAATGCCAATATGCTTTAAATCTGAAAAATTATTCTTTAACCTTTTACAAAATGCAATAAAAATGGCTACACCTACTGCTCGATACTCAGATGGAGAATTGCACGAATTTAAAGTGCTCATTGATGAAAAATTGGCTACTGCTCGTAAAGAAGTACAGTTTTTACGTGAACAAATGCTGGAAATCAACGAAAATAGTGCAAATCAACAAAGTGGCGACTGGACAGACGAAAGTTCAAGTCATACTGAAATGGAAATGCTAAATAATATGTTAGCAAGACAACAACAATTCATGCGCAATCTTGAAAATGCTATTATTAGGATTCAAAATAAAACTTATGGTATCTGTACGATGACGGGACAACTCATCAGCAAAGAACGTCTCAAACTCGTTCCACATGCGACCAAAAGTGTTGAAGCTAAAAATGCACGTCCAATAACAAACTCGGCAACTCATGCAGCATCAGACCCTGCGGCACGTCGTCGATTGGAAGATGACTCTGCTTCAACCGACCCCGTAGAAGAAACGGCTGAGTTACAAAAAGAATTCTTTGGTAACGAGTAACAAAATATTAAGTGTAAAATATAAGGGCAAGGCTGTATCACAGTTTTGCCCTTTACTTTTTGTTTTAAACATTTGATTTTGCTCTTTCCTTTTTTAAATCTATTTTTGCCGATATAAAAATATCTACAACTATGCAACGCTATCTCTTTAGTTTTCTAATATTCACCCTTGTGATGGCTTGTAAAAACAAGTCTAATCCTATAAATACTGCGGGCGGGCAACCTACTTTAAACTTTCAGGCTGACTTCGTAAAAAGATATCCGAAAGCGCAAGATGTCGTGTGGGATACTTTAGATTCAGGATTTGCCGCGCTATTTTACGATGGTGTACTTGACAACAAAGCCGTTTTTGATTTGACAGGCGCCTATCAATACACCACGACTTATATCGAAGAAACAGCCTTACCAGAAGCCGTTCAAAAGGTGCTGAATACAAAATATCGAAATGCGGCTGCCGCTGTTATTATGCGCGTTGAAACTAGTAGCAAACGCACCTATCACATTGAATTAGAAACTAGTACAGATTATATCAACCTAGAATTTGATGAATTAGGTAAACTTTTGAAAGAACAAAAGACCCCCCTCAGTACTGAAGAAATCCAGCGCGAAGAAGAAGAGGGAGTTGAACAAAATGATAAATAAATGAGAAACCCATCGCTTTATATTGCCCAAAGTGCGCTCGGTGGTCGTGGTGTTTTCACAGGTTCGCCCATCAAAAAAGGCGATATGATTGAGGTCTGTCCAGTCATCGTAATGAAAGAAGGCGACATGGCGGTACTGGATAACACGACGCTTTATGACTACTATTTTCTGTGGGGCGATGACCAAAAACAATGTGTGATTGCGCTGGGCTTTGGCTCACTTTACAATCATTTTGCCCCTTCAAATGCGGACTATTTTATGGAATTTGAAGAACAGTATATCGAAATATTTGCCGTTCGCCATATTGAAGCAGGTGAAGAAATTACGATTAATTATAATGGTGACCCTAATGACGCCGCACCTACATGGTTTATGACCGATGGGAGAGATAGGAATTAGAGGGTCAAGACCCAAAATGAATTGCTTGTAACTGGAGAAGATTTACGTGCTGTCCTTGATGCCCTATTGACAGGCAATGTAGTGCCAATGATACAATATCCAAGTGGTGGATGCAATATTAAATGGAAAAAATAAAAATGAAAAACATCGAAATCAGACCCGCAACAGTTGAAGATATGCCCGCCGTTCATGCCCTCGTGCGTGAATTAGCCGTTTATGAAAATGCACCTGAGCAACATTCAGCGACAGTTGACGAATACAAACGCGACTTCGCATCGGGCATTTTTGAGTCTCATGTAGCCATAGATACTGAGGGGGGGCAAACGGTCGGTATGATCCTGTATTACATGTCATATTCCACTTGGCGTGGGCGCATGTTGTACCTCGAAGACTTTGTTGTGACTGAACGTTATCGTCAATTTGGGGTCGGTCAAATGCTGTTTGACACTTTTTTAGAAGTCGCTCGTCATAAAGATTGCTTCCTAACGAAGTGGCAAGTCTTGGATTGGAATACGCCAGCAGTTAACTTTTATCTTAAAAATGAAGCCATCATCGAAAAAGAATGGTGGAACGGTAAAATTTTTTTAAAAGAAATTTGAAATTATAAAATATATTCATATTTTTGTTGTATTAAATTTAAACTAAACAATGTTTTTACTTTTTCATGTGAAACACTTACCTTAGATTTGTCGTTCAATAGACTTAATTATACCAGTACTAAAAAAAAATTATAGTGTTTCATAGTGTGAGGGGTGACCGCAGTCGTGGTTGCCCTTTTTTTGTTGTTGGTTATTGGTATATTGGTATATTGGTTATTGGTTATTGCTAATGGAATGAATACACCAGTAACGAATAACCAATATACCAATAACTAATCCCCAATAACAAGCCCATCATAAGCCAACGCGACATTTTTAGGCAGCGTTTTTTGAACATCTTCATATTTGCCCATAGAATGACTGATGTGTATCAAATAAGTTTGTTCTGGTTTTATCCTTTCTATCAACGTTAAGGCTTCTTTGAGGCTTAAATGCGTTTTATGTTCGTAGTGGTGTAAAGCATTAAGAATGAGCGTTTTAGTTCCTTTTATTTTTTTTACCTCTTCGTACTGCATTGATTTACAATCAGTTATATAGGTCAAATCATTGAAACGAAAACCTAAAATAGGTAATGTATCACCATGCCACACCTCAATCGGTTGAATTTCAAGCCCTTCAATCATAAAATTATCGTCTTTCGAAATTGTCTCAAACACCAAACACGGCGCGCCTGGATAAGCGTTTTCGCCGAAGGCATAGCCAAAACGGTTAATCAATGACCGTTGTACTGAGGGGGTGGCATAGAGAGCCATGTGCTTTTTATGCTTGAAATTCAAAGGACGTACATCGTCAAGACCTACTGTATGGTCGTTGTGGTCGTGCGTAAAAAGAATGGCGGCAACATCATCAATGTGTTCACGGAGCATTTGTTGACGAAAATCGGGTCCCGAATCAATAACGATATTTTTTCCTTGAAAACTGACCATACCCGACGTGCGTAGTCGGTTGTCACGCGGGTCGTCTGACGTGCATACAGGGCAATGACAACCAATAACGGGAACCCCTTGTGAAGTACCGGTACCGAGAAAGGTGAATTGAAGTTTTGATGTGATCATATTTTATACATTGAAGTCGTAAATTTCGTCAAATAATTTTGAATAGTGCCCCCTCAGTATTTTTACGTCTTAATCCTTTCAAATCACTACGTTCATGCTAAAAAGGCATACCGAATAAAATTTCGAATTAGAAATCACTATCTGACCTTTTCAGACAATTTCTTTAATTGGTTTTCGCATCGCACGCTTCTTTTTGTTTATAAAAAAAGAGTGCCTCATATCAAGTTATTTGTTGCGCCTACTTATAAAAACGAAAAGGAAAATCAAAAAGCTATAATCTGTTTGATTTGTCTATTTTTGTGGCTTCAATTTTTTAAAATAAACATCCAAATTTTTCCAAAAATGATAAAAAACTGCTTAATCGTTATTCTCATTTCGTCTTGTTTTACAACTGTTTTTTCCCAAAAGAAAATTACTGTTGAAGATATTTGGCAAACAGGCACTTTTCGCATGAAAGGTGTACCAGGCTTTAATTTTTTGAAGGATGGCAAACATTATTCAGCCAATATGGGTACTGCCATTGCCAAATTTGACCTAACAACGGGACAACAAGTGGGTACAATATTCGAATCTAAAACGCCTTTTGATGATTATGCTTTCAGTGCCGATGAGAGTAAAATTATTTTTGCAACTGAATCTGAACAGATTTACCGCCGTTCATCGAAGGGGCATTATAGTGTTTGGGACGGCAAAACGTCTTCTCCATTGCACCCCTCAGTAAAACAAAGCAATCCGACCTTTAATCCCCAAGCGACGCATGTGGCTTATACCGCCGATAACAACTTGTATATCAAAGATTTAAGAAGAGAACAAATCAAACAAGTGACAAAAGATGGGGCTAAAAACCGCATTATTAATGGCATGTGCGATTGGGTGTATGAGGAAGAATTTTCATTCACAAGAGCGTTTGAATGGTCTCCCGATGGTTCAAAAATTGCTTTTTTGCGTTTTGATGAAACGGCTGTACCAGAATATACCTTAGAATTTTTCAAAAATGAAGTTTATCCAGAACCTTATAAATTTAAATATCCAAAGGTTGGAGAGAAAAATTCTATCGTCACCGTTTGGATTTATGATATCAAAAGAAATAGAACGCGACAAGTTCAAACAGGTGCAGCCGAATATTTTCCACGTTTGAAATGGACGCCCGACAATCAACTCATCATTTTTAAGCTCAATCGCCTACAAAATGAGTTGGATTTTCTTATAGCTGATGCCAAAACAGGCAAAACGAGCCTATTGCTGAAAGAAACGCGACCGACTTTTGTAGATGTGGAATTGAATGATGATATGGCATTTTTGAAAGATGGGTCTTTCATAAAATCGAGCGAACAAGATGGGTGGAATCAAATTTATCATTACGGTAAAGATGGTAAAATCATCAAACAATTGACCAAAGGTGATTTTGATATTCGTAAAATTTATGGCGTTGACGAAACACGAGGCGAAGTGTTGTATCAAGCCTCCAAAGAATCGCCCATGCGTAAAGGTATTTATGCGGTCAAAATTGATGGTTCGGGCGACCGATTTCTGTCGGGTGGCCGAGGTGTCAATGATGCTGAATGGAGCAGTACCTACGATTATTATGTTTTGACGAATTCTAAAATCAATGAGCCACCTGTATATGCCGTTATAGAAAATGGTGGAAAAGTAGTCAGAATGATTGAGGACAATGCGGTTATACGTCGTCAACAAATTGAATATGAAGTCGGCAGTACGCAGTTCTTTTCCTTCAAGACGACTGAGGGGGTCGAATTGAACGGTTGGATGATGCGACCACAAGGATTTGATTCGACGAAGCATTATCCAGTTTTTATGACCCAATATTCAGGTCCAGGCAGTCAGCAAGTTGTTGACCAATGGATGGGTAACAATTATTGGTGGTATCAAATGTTGGTTCAAAAAGGCTATCTCGTTGTCTGCATTGACCCGCGTGGGACAGGTGGTCGCGGCGAGGCATTTAGGAAAATAACTTACAAACAATTGGGTCATTATGAGACGATTGACCAAATAGAAGCGGCAAAATGGTTGGCAAAACAGCCTTATGTGGACGGTAAACGCATCGGGATTTATGGTTGGAGTTATGGCGGTTATATGTCAAGTTTGTGTATCCTCAAGGGCAATGATGTGTTCAAAACAGCCATTGCGGTTGCGCCTGTGACGAATTGGAAATGGTATGATTCGGTCTATACTGAACGTTATATGCAAACAGAAAAGGAGAATGCAGCAGGTTATAAAGACAATTCGCCCGTCAATTTTGCCGACAGACTCAAGGGAAATTACCTACTGATTCATGGTACGACAGACGATAATGTCCATTTTCAAAACTCAATAGAAATGGCGAATGCGCTTATTGCTGCCAATAAACAGTTTGATACTTACTTTTATCCGAATCGCAATCATGGTATTAATGGTGGCACAGCGCGCCTGCATTTGTATACTAAAATGACGAATTTCCTTTTGGAAAAGCTTTAAAAAACAAGCCGTTTGAAAGGGTGAGTGACAATTACTCTTTCGATACCCCCCTCAGTATTTTCATGACAAAAGTTGTTAAATAACGATTTTTTTTTAAGAAACATAGATTTGGGAAATTTTTAAAATTTCCTAAATCTTCTTATAAATATATAGAAATCAACCTCTTAAATAATTCATAATTCATAATTCATAATTATTACATGTCAGTTCATTCAGATATCAAACGCGTAACCGTCAACACGTTGTTAAAAATGAAAACCAGTGGCGAAAAAATCGCCATGTTAACCGCTTACGATTATTCGATGGCACGTATCGTTGACGAAGCGGGTATTGATGTCATTTTGGTCGGTGACTCTGCTTCCAATGTGATGGCGGGGCACGAAACGACATTGCCGATTACACTTGACCATATGATTTACCATGCGCAATCGGTCATTCGGGCAGTCAAACGGGCTTTGGTTGTTGTGGATTTGCCTTTTGGCTCGTATCAAGGCAATTCACGCGTCGCGCTCGAATCGGCTATACGCATTATGAAAGAATCAGGCGCACATGCTGTAAAATTAGAAGGCGGCATCGAAGTCAAAGAGTCCATTATTCGTATTTTATCAGCAGGCATTCCCATAATGGGTCATTTAGGTCTCGTGCCTCAAAGCATCTATAAATTCGGAACGTATGCCGTTCGTGCCAAAGAAGAGGACGAAGCGAACAGATTGCGCAGCGATGCAAAACTTTTAGAAGAGTTGGGTTGTTTCGGTGTAGTTTTAGAAAAAATACCCGCTACTTTGGCAACCGAAGTATCAAAAAGCCTTCATATTCCAACAATTGGCATTGGTGCTGGGGGCGGTTGCGATGGTCAAGTATTGGTTTTGCATGATTTATTGGGTTTGACGAAAGAGTTCCAACCGCGTTTTTTACGCCGCTATCTCGAACTTTTTGATGACATAAAAGGCGCTATCAATCACTATGTGACCGATGTGAAATCGAAAGATTTTCCAAACGAAAAGGAACAGTATTAATTAGTCATTATGTCATTGGTCATTGGTCATTATGTCATTGGTCATTGGTCATTATGTCATTGGTCATTGGTCATTATGTCATTGGTCATTGGTCATTATGTCATTTGGTAGAAACTAACACATAATGACTAATGACATAATGACTAATGACATAATGACCAATGACATAATGACTAATGACTAATGACATAATGACTAATGACATAATGACTAATGACATAATGACTAATGACATAATGACTAATGACATAATGACTAATGACATAA
>JAYTUQ010000010.1:0-12326 GCA_043744455.1 Saprospiraceae bacterium
TTTTAAACTTAGACCCCAATAGTTTTTTTCTGTCTCATTCTTTATTCAACAATTTTTAAACCATAGTAGTTTTATTCCTAATTTAACAAAGTCAAGGTAGTTTGTGCACATCAATTATGTCTAATGTCGACGGGTTTTTCAGTTCTTGTTCGATAGCAAAAAGTAATAATTATATGAATATTGGCCCCGTATTCAATTCAAACCCAAGAAATGGAGTGACAACTTTCGATATAGCATTAATCTCTAAACATGTCTTAGGTATACAGGAATTTACAGAGCCTTTTACACTATTAGCCGCAGATGTGGATAATAGTGGTGAGATTGATGCCTCTGACATGCTTCATATTAGGCAACTAATTCTCCGACAAGCATCATCATTCCCTAATAATGTTAACTCTTGGCGTTTTGTTCCTCAATATTTTTTGCAACAACCCTCCTTTTTAAGTTCTTTCAATCAGAATCCATTTAATGTAAGTTATCAAGGGTATTGTTATAGTATAAACTCTTGTAGCAAAAGTTACATGGATAAAGTAACCTTAGATTTAACTAATGAAGATGCGGGTAGGTTATGGGCATGGACATTCAGACCATTTAAAGTGGGAGATGTCAATTGGAGTTTTACTGAAGCTATGATGACTCCAGAGCCTGTAGTTGAGAATCCTTACGAAGATCTCAGTGCAATGAGTAATCGAAGTGCAAGTACACTGACGAATAGATATCAAATTAGCACATCAAGGAATATAACTTTGAGAAGCTCAAATGAAAGAACTATTGTTTTGAAAACTAAAACTGAATCGCATGTTTCTGCATTTCAATTAGGGTTTCGATTTTTACCATTAAAATTATCAATTAAAAATATTGAGAAAGGAGATTTTAACACTTCTGACGACGTTTTTGATTTTAGCCGTGAAGAAAAAGGCAATTTGAGGGTATTGTGGTATAACCGATGGGGTAAAACAAAAAGAATTGACGTCGGAACAATTTTATTAAAAGCAAAAATTAAAGCAAATGAGAATATTGATGACATTTTAACGACTTTAAATCTTGATGATAGAATATTACAAACGGAATTTTATGATGCGCATGGTAATCCTATTGCGATGGATATGGAATGGGAAATAGCAGAAGGTAATAATGACAATAATTCTAATGATAATAATTTAATAGTCAATACATTTCCTAATCCATTTAATAATGAATTAACTTTTGAAATCAACACTCAAACAAGTAATATGGCTATCATTACTATAAGTAGTATCATTACAAGGCAGAATATGGTCATTCAACGATTATTAGTTCCAGGGTTAAATACTATAAGAATAGATAACACCTCGGCTTTCCCTACGGGTATGATGACTTATACAATACGATGTGGTAATCAAATCGTTAATGGGACTATTACAAAATCAAGATAATTTTTTCTTTAAACTTTCTAGTGAACCGCCTACCTTTAAGATTTTTAAAACAGAATTATGGTGTAAACTGAACAATAAAGTAGTGCAGTTATCAGAGAGTTTTTTTAATTCAACATTTTAAAGTATAAGTATGAGGATAATTTTCTTTTTTTTTATCGTTTTATCGTTTTCTCTTTCAGCGCAAAATCCAGTAGTTGAATGGGCAAAAACATTTGGCGGAAGTAGAACAGAATATCCGTTCACTATTACTGTTACCAAAAATAATAAATATTTAGTTGCAGGATGGACAGGGTCTTCTGATGGTAATATTGTAAACACGCATGGCTTATCTGACGCATGGCTTATTAAGCTTGATGAAAACGGTGCTATTATTTGGCAAAAAACGTATGGTGGTAGTGGACCTGATGGCTTTTATGCTATTTGTGAAACCCTTGAGGGTGGATTTATTATGGTCGGGACAACAAACTCAATAGATGGGGATGTAACCGAAAATAAAGGCGGTAGTGATATGTGGATTGTAAAAATAGATAGTATTGGTTCGATTGAATGGCAAAAAACCTATGGTGGGACTAAAAGAGAAAGTGCTTGGAGTGTTTTTCAAACAAAAAATGGTGATTACCTGATAGGCGGATATTCTGATTCATCTGATTTTGACTTTCCGCAAAATGCTGGCGAGGAGGATTGGTGGGTTTTAAAGTTGAATAACAGAGGAAATATGTTGTGGAAAAAGAGAATCGGTGGAAGTAAGTCTGACCTTTTAGGTGAGATGGTGAATATTGATGATAAAACTTTTGCAATCGCGGGAGATTCTGATTCATTTGATGGAGATATGGTTGGTTCTAAAGGTGATATTTCTGTAAAAATGGATTCGTCGGGTAATATCTTATGGAAAAAATCTTTTGGTTCCCCTTTTGATACATTACCCGGTTTAAAAGCTTTCCGCGCAGCAACTATGAGTAAAAATGATATAGTTTCCGTCGGAACGATGATAATAAGTCAATCATCCAATAACCCACAGACTTTACCCTACACATGGGAGTTTTTGATAACAAAATCGGATACAGCAGGCAATCGTAAATGGTCGAAAATATTTGGTGGTACAGAAACAGAAAGTGCAAAGAGCGTAGAGTCATTTCCCAATGGTGATTTACTCGTTACGGGGCTTACACAATCAAATGATGGGAATGTTCAAAATAGTAATGGTGGGATAGATTTTTGGGTTTTGCGCTTAGATAGCTTGGGTAATTTAAAAAATGCCAATTGTTATGGTGGTTCAAAAGAAGATCAAGCATATAATAGTGTCATTGATAAAAAGGGTAATGTCATTGTCATCGGATTCACCTCATCTTCTGATGGCATATTTACACAAAACAGGGGACTAACGGATTGGGCAATTGTGAAACTTAGATACAATGGTACTGCCGTAAAAGAATCTCATATAGATGGAACGACAATTACAGAATATCCAAATCCAATTCAAGACCAATTCAAGATTCAGATTACTCAAAAGTTGATACCTAAATTGACTATTTATGATGTTTTTGGGAAACAAATGTACCATGTAAACCAGCTACAACCAGAAACAACCATAGATATGGCTTCATACCCTAATGGTCTATATATATTGACCTATCAATTAGAAGGAGAGACATTGAGTCGAAAAGTTGTTAAAATGCAATGAGTTATAGATATGGAAATAATTAAAAAATCAGGTCATTATCATTAAATGCTTCAAATAAATTTGATTATCCGAAGTTAAAACTAACTTTTTCAGTAAATTTAGCTATTGAAGCTATTTCTTTTCCTCCAACGATAAACCCTAATGGAAACGTTAATCCTTTATATCAAAGAACGTGGTTCAAGTTTTATAGAATAGGGTTATCCATTGGGAAGTATTTTTAATGAAACTTTGAATTAGTCAAAAAAGCGACCCCTCAGTAGGAGTCGCTTTTTTGTTTAATACAAACTTATTTTATTTAACCTTATTCTCTATCCTAAAAAAAGTACAATCCCCACTTTGTTCCAAAACATGAACAGTAAAATGTTGTTTTAAAGAATCCGTCAACGCTGCATGGCAACACAAATAAGATTTCCCAACTGTAATACTGTCTCGATTGGCTAAATTATTTTCTTTCAAATTCACATACACCAAATTCAAGTCTTGCTTTTGCTTGCTTAGAACTTTTTGATAAAATTGCATGGGTGCATCATAAGCATCAATATTGCTATAAAGCATCGTGAAGTTGCAATTTTGTTTGTTTTTGATGCGTTTTTCAATGAATTCACCGTACTGTTCATTCGGTTTTTGAATGGTAAAGTTTTCATAAATCCTTTTTGTAACATTATAGTAGGGTTTTGAAAAAATAAGGATGGTTAACATAAGAGACATAGCCAAAGCCCAATAAGTCTGTTTATTTTTAAACAAACTTAGATTAACTCTTTTAAGAATTTCGCTTAATCCACATCCAAAAATCAATGCCCATAACGGATAAAGCGGTGCATCATACCAATCGTACCAAACGCCAAACGACATAATTGTACTAAAAACAACAGCTATACTGAGGGGGATACCTACAAAGTTTTTTAAGTCTTTATTGTCGCTTTTCCAAGCTGCCCAAACGCAAAAAGGCAATAAAAACAAAAATGGAAACCTTTGATTTTTGACCAATAGGTTCAAATAATGTCCTGTTTCGGGCTTAATGTATTTGCCTTCAGTATTTTGAAAACGGGGTAACAATTCCATTTGCCAAACAGCTTTTAGGTAATTAGGGTGCGTCCATTCTGCTAAAAAATAGCATGCACTGATACCAACAAGCAATAAGGCAAGTGCTTGATAAATTGCAGCCCCTCTCAGTATTTTCACCAATTTTTGACTAAAAATTAAATACAAAAACAATCCGGGCAGAAACATTAAGCCAATAATACTTTTAGTCATAACGGCAAAAAAAGTAAAAAGTGAAGCCGATAAAATATCTTCTAAACGATTGTCTTTTAACCATTTATAAAAATAAAAAACAGGAAGTATTAAAAAGAAAGAGAGTAAAGCATCGTGGTCGCCAGTACGAGAAACGTGTGCTTTGATAAAACCATCAGAGACCAATAAAGCGAATGCCGACAAAAAACCTGCTGACCAATCATTCAATGTTTTACCACAAAAAAAGATAATGGACAGCATCAACAGTAAAGTTGCCAAAGCAGAAGGCAGTCGAAATGCCCACATTGTTTGACCCAAAAATTTCATAGAAAGGATTTGCCACCACAGCAACATCGGCGGTTTTGTTTCCCAAGTATCCAATTTGTTATCATATTGTCGCACCAGATAATCGCCCGTTTGCATCATATTGACCGCTCCGACAGCATTGCGGGCTTCGTCCCATTTGCGTAAACTCCAAGCATCGAGATTGTAAAAAAGGGGAAAAGCCGCAAGGGATAGAAATAAGATGAGGTAAATAATTTTTGATTTTGGCATACTTCAAAGGTTTTGAGATGGGGTTTATTTCTTAATCACAATAATCGGATAATCCCCAATAATACCCATTGTTTTAGGGTATTTATCCTCCAAACGTTGCAGATAATTCAAAATCTGCTTACCGAATAGTTTTTCATGGATGTAAAAATCCACAAAATCCTTGTGTGCGGCACGCCAACAATAAATCTCAATTTTATCCTTAAAAGGGAATTGATTGAACCACCCATACGGATGGCAATAAAAGTATAAACGCGGAACGGAATTAAACATCCGAACATAGACTTTACCTGCAAAATGCCGCAAAACCCGATAGATTTGGTAAGGAAATAGGAAAAAATCTGTAAAAAGAGAATAATAAAACCAATTGTAAACAATGCCAATCGTGCCGCCTTGTTTGGCAACCCGATACATTTCTTCCACGGCTGTTTTCTGCTCTTTTCTCGGAATGTGATACAAGGTATGTTGCGAAAGCACAGCATCACACACATTGTCTTGCAAAGGGATATTGGTAATGTCGCCACAGATAAAGATGCCTTTTTTCCCTTTCATATTGACTTGTGCTTCGACAAGCGGATTGAAAGCAATGTCAATACAAATACGAGTTTCAAACTTTTCGGACAAGTCCAAATACTCTTGAAAACCAATCGGTCCAGAGGCAATATCCAAATAGTATTTGCCGCTGCCGTCAAGGTATTTTTTTGCCCGACGGAACGAATTTTTGAAATAATCTAACGAAACAGGGCGATAATCCACCCATTTATCCGAGCCGTCATAGATTTTAGCGTTTTCAAATTCCTTATATTTGATTTCATTGTAATGCCGAAAAACACGCTCTTTGTCGAAGTGCATTTCGATTTTAGTGGTTTTGTCTTGTGACAAGTCCAAAGCATACAAAGGCAGCAACAAAATCACGTTTTGAATAACAGGATAGAAAAAGGTTTTTGACAGATTGATAAACCCCGTAGTTATTTTTTCTGAAGCGATTTGGGGTAATGTGTCCGTTGTTACCAAATGTTTTATCTCGTCAAAAGGGATAAGAGAGAGATTTTCGTTTGTATTTGGGCAACGTAAAATAGAATAATCGAAATTTAACATAGTTTTGATTTTGGGTCAAAGTTAGGATAAATCGGTATATTCCAAACCATAAAGCATTGTTCGATAGGGCTATCCTATAAAAAACGTTTTGGCTACGCTCTGAAAAAATATTATTGTTATTGTTATTGTTTGCTACCCATATTTAGCACCTCTGGTATATTTTCACCCTATTTATTCCTTAATTCTTCGTTCCTTTGCATTTGTCATGGATAAAAATTATTATAAAGAATATTATTATCTCGAACGAGAACATTGGTGGTTTAGGGCACGCGGTAAAATATTGTTGTGTCATTTAAAACAGGTTTTTCAAGGGCAAACCAATATTCGCATTCTCAATATTGGGGCAGCCACAGGGCGTTCGAGCGAGCTGTTGATGCAGTTAGGCGATGTTACATCGGTCGAATTTGATAAAGATTGCTACGAATTTAGTCGCGATGTGGTCAAAATACCAATAGTTCAAGGGTCTATACTCGACCTCGCATTTTCCGACGATACTTTCGATTTGGTATGTGCCTTTGATGTCATTGAACACGTGGCGGACGATGCCCGTGCGGTGTCTGAAATGCGGCGTGTCTGCAAACAGGGCGGCGTGATGTGCGTCACTGTCCCCGCTTTTATGTTCCTTTGGTCAGAACATGATGTTGTGAACCATCATTTTAGGCGTTATACCTCGCCCATACTGAGGGGTCTCTTTTTGGGAAAAGACGAACCGATTTTCCATAGTTTTTTTAACTTTTGGCTCTTTTTCCCCATTGCAATATTCCGATTATTAGCAAAAGTATTGCCTTTAAAGAAAAAACAAACGGTAGAGGCAACCTCCTCCGATTTCAGCGTCGGTAAAAGTGATTTTTTGAATCGCTTTTTATATGGCATTTTCAAATCTGAAAATACTTTTTTAAAGCGATTTATTCAGCTGCCCGTCGGTGTATCATTGCTTTCTACATGGCGAAAAAATATTTAAGACAGCTTGTTAATAATTTACATTCATCATTCATCATTATTACATTTTAAACAGACTTTCATACCCCAATCCCGCAGAAACAGACCGCAACGGACGTGAGACATTGTTCAAAATTCCATCCCACGTATAGGAAAGTCGCCTTTGGCGATGGTCGTTGATTTGTTGGTCAAAACCAATACGATTATACAATCTAAAAACTTTATTGACCGTAACGATTTTACCCGTTTTCAATATTTTTTTTGCTGAAAAATCATTAGATGTCATGGGCACAAGACCAATGAAACTGGGACGCATGGCAAAAGTCAATACAGGTGTCAACAATTCATCATTCAGACGATATGTCTTATTAATTTGTTTTTGAACATAGGCACCTGCGTTGAGCGAAACGTTAGCTTGATAGCCGAAGAGGTTGTTGCTCGGCAAGTTATAGTTGCGCCCATCAAATAGCAACGTTAAAGCACCTCCAAAATAGCGATTCCACCCTTCTGCCTCATAAACACTGTTGATACGGCGATAATACGCACAGCTCACTTCAAAGGTATTGGTTTCGGCACTCGACAATCGTTTATCGGGTTTGGGTCGGGTGTTAGGCTTAATTTGTCCAATAGAGACATTGAGCGCAATGCGCGAAACGGCATCTCGACCCATACGCTCGTAGCCAATTCTAAGTGTAGAGTTTAGCCCTCGATAAATAAGAGAAGAATGACCTTCATCACGAACTTTGACAATAGGCAAACCCAAACCAAGAAAAAAATAAACATTTCCACGTGCCATGAGTGGGTCTTGAGCGTGTAAAGAAGGGGTCATTAGTAGGCTAAAAACAAGTATTTTGATAGATTTCATAATCATATTTAAATATTTTCAATTAAAAATGTCTAGTATTTTAGGTGATTTCGGTTGAATTATGGCGGTTGAAAGCGTAAAGCAAATAACAAAATTTTGAAAATTAATCAAAATAAGGAAACGTTTTAAAAAATACTGTTTGAGAAAGTTTGTTTTTTAAACAAAGTCAGCTACTTTCGCAGATTAATTCTAAGTGTATAATTCACATTAAGTTCCAACGGATGTTTTTTAATTTCTTTTTTTTTTAATTTTTTTAAAAAAAAAAGGAAACTTCCTAAAAATAAAACGTTCTTAATCTAAGGATTAGCTTATTATAGAAATAAAATACTGAGGGGTTTGATAATCACTCTTATCTATGTTTTTTTTATTAAAAAAATAACACAATCATGACAGCTTTAATGGAATCAACGCAGTATCAACCCCTAACAGTCGCTGACAAAAAAAACACAAAAATCGTCGCCACTGTTGGTCCTTCTTGTAGTGAATATAATCAATTACTAGAATTAGCCAAAGCAGGCGTAAACGTGTTTCGCCTTAATTTCTCGCATGGTGAACATGCAACGCACTTGAAAGTTATCGAATACATCACCTATATAAACGAAAAATATGGTTCTCATATAGGGATTTTGGCGGATTTGCAAGGACCTAAACTTCGCGTTGGTATGATGGAGAACGACGGTTTGGTCGTGAATGAAGGTGACATTATCACATTTGTGAATGAGGACTGTATTGGTACAAAAGACCATGTGTATATGTCTTATAAGGAATTTGCTAAAGACGTTGAGGTCGGCGAAAGAGTCTTATTAGACGATGGCAATTTGTCTTTTGAGGTTATCGAAACCGACAAAATTTCTAATGTAAAGATGCGCGTTATTTATGGTGGTATTTTGAAAAACAAAAAAGGCGTCAACCTGCCTGAGACAAAAACATCACTACCATGTTTGACACCCAAGGATTTAGTTGACCTTGAATTTATTTTGACACAACCTGTTAACTGGATTGCCTTGTCTTTTGTACGTCGTCCTGAAGATATTATTGACTTGCGTAACCGTATCAATGCCGTCAATCATCCTGCTTTGATTTGTGCAAAAATTGAAAAACCAGAAGCGGTCGAAAATCTCGATGCCATCATTAAAGTCTCGAATGCCGTTATGGTTGCACGTGGCGACTTAGGCGTTGAATTTCCAATTGAAAAATTGCCTGCGGTACAAAAGACCATTGTTGAAAAATGTATTCAACGGGCGCGTCCTGTTATTGTGGCGACTCAAATGATGGAAAGTATGATTAATAATCCAACCCCAACTCGTGCCGAGGTGCTTGACGTAGCCAATGCGGTTATGGACGGTGCAGATGCAGTTATGTTGAGTGCTGAAACAGCGGCAGGTAAATACCCTGTTGAAACGGTTCAAGCCATGACACGTATTATCATGGAAATAGAAAAATTGCCAGCACGCCATGAACGTCCCAATTTGTACCCGACTTCAAGCGTATTTATCAACGATGTTGTGTGTTTAAACGCCGCTCGCATGTCTGTTGAGTTGAATGCAAAAGCGATAATTGGGTTTACAATGTCAGGATATACAGCATTTAAAGTGTCAAGTTACCGTCCGAAATCGAAGATTTACATTTTTTCTGCACGTCAAGATATGTTGGGAACGCTCAATTTAGTGCGCGGTGTAAAGTGTTTTTATTACGATAAACTCACTTCCACTGACGAAACAATTGAAGATACAATTCAGATATTGAAAGAAACCAATAATGTAGCCGTCGGCGATGTTGTTATTAATACAGGCTCAATGCCCGTTGAGAAAAAATTGCGCACGAACATGTTGAAAGTAACAGTTGTAAGTTAAAATATCAAAAAATAAATATTTTACAAGTGTAAAATACTGAGGGGGTGCTTTTTGCATCCCCTTTTGTGTTTTTGTATTTAAGCCTTCGACCTTGCTGCTTGTGTTTTTATGACTTCAATAGCCTTTTCAATTATCGCATCTTTTCCTTCAAGCTCTTCTTTTGGTCCAGTGGTTACAGGGATGTCAGGGTCAAAACCGCTTTCAATTTGCATACCATCGGGTAATGTTTGCATGGTTGCGGAAAAACGGTATTGCCAACCATTCGGCAAATCACGCGAAATCGGTAAACCACCGCCGCCACCTGCCCGATCCCCTATAAGTGTCACATTGGGCAAAAGCGACATAAAAGCGGCGAAATGCGTTGTGGCAGAATAACAACCCCGATTGATAAGCACGACAATGGGTTTTAGATATTGCACTTTCCCTTTTTTGGGCTCAATATAAAAAGGAACGGGTTTCGTGAAATCGTCGTGAGTTGAACCATTTTTTGTTTGCATATTGCCTATTTGCACACGTTTATTCACAAAGCGACTCATTATTCGGAAAATAGTTGCCATTGAACCGCCGCCGTTGTCGCGGACATCTATAATCAAGCCTTTAGTGACTTCCATACGCTTCAATACATAATCCAAATCGCTATCCGAGACGCTTTGCCCAAACGATTCGTAACGAATATAGCCTATTGAATCATCTAAAATTTGATTTTTTAAGGCATTTGTCAATTGAAAATCACGTTTGAGGTATTGACGTTGCGTAAAAAGAGGATTGAAATTATCGGGAAAATCATCTTTCCATGACCAATAGCGGCTGCGGTCTGTGCCTCTTGAGAGGTTAACATGGCCATCTTTCAATTCGTATAACATAGCCGAAAGAACAAAAAAAAGAGAATCTTGCGACATTGTATCCGTTATCGCTGGTGCATAACGGTCTCGCACCTTATCCCAATTGACTTTTTTATAATCAAAAAAAGCGTAATTGTCATTAACGGTTTGCCACAGGGATTCGAAACAATGCGTCGGCGTATTACTCACGTCTGCTTTCAACAGCAATTTGCTGCAAGACATGAAACATAAAGAAGGCAGTATAATGAGCAGAAGTGTTCTTAGTAATTTCATTGTTAATGTCAATTATTGATATCATCGACTAACGTTCAGCATCTATTTTTTTCAAAATAACGGCTAAATCATCAACCATGTTTTCTGTTATATGCAAATGAAAGACAAAACGTACTGTATTGGGTCCAAACAAAGCGGCTTGTACGCCCTGTCCATTGATTATTTTCAAAAACAATTCGCCTGTCATCGGTGCTTTAACATCGAAAATGACAATATTTGTTTTCACAGGACGCAGATTTTCGACAAAATTCAGACCCCTCAGTATGTCACCTGTTTTTTTAGCATTGTCGTTGTCCATTTTCAAACGGTCAATATTATTTTCAAGTGCATAAATCCCAGCCGCTGCTAAAAAACCTGCTTGACGCATGCCACCGCCAAATGCCTTGCGAATACGTCGTGCTTTTTTTATAAAGTCTTGATTACCAATCAGTAATGAACCTACAGGCGCGCCCAAACCTTTGGACAAACAAATAGAAATGGAATCAAACGCATTGCCCCACGCTAAAGTGGTTTCGCCAGTTTCAACAAGAGCGTTGAAAAGGCGTGCGCCGTCAAGATGCAAAATCAACCCCTTTTCTTTACACAACTGCGAAATAGGCTCAACTTGAGAAAGGGTATAAAATGAACCTCCGCCATGATTGCAGGTATTTTCCAATACAACCAAGCTACTTTTAGGCTGCCAATCGGCTATAGGACGAATCGCTTTTCGTACCATCTCCACATCCACGATGCCATAGTCCCCCCTCAGTAAATTGACGGCTATACCTGAATGAAAGGCATAACCACCGACTTCGGACTGAAAAATATGGCTTTTTTCATCACAAATCACTTCTTCCAAAGGCTGTGTGTGCGTTTTTATGGCAATTTGGTTGGTCATCGTTCCTGAAGGGCAAAATAAAGCGGCTTCTTTGCCAAACATTGCCGCTGCCTTCGCTTCGAGGGCATTTACTGAGGGGTCTGTGCCAAACACATCGTCGCCGACTTCGGCTTGCATCATAGCCGCCAACATGGGTGCTGTCGGTTTGGTAATGGTGTCAGAAATAAGATTGAGCATATCAGTTATTTGATTTAAAATTTGCAAAAATAAAAAGTCTCACTGGTTGACAGCGATTTTTTTTTTATGAGCATCTTCTGGTACACTTCCCAAGATACATGTTTGAATTTTGATGCGGTTTGCGGACAAGGTATAGTAGACGGAAATGGAATAGGTTTTTGCTTTTTTTTTGCAAAAAAAAATAAAAAACCTATTCCATTTCCGTCTACTATACCTGAACCCAACCGACATAAAAAAATCCCGAACACTGTTGTCACAAAGTTCGAGATGATTCATGTTTATATGGAGGCATTGGTTAAAACATCTATTAACGCGATGATGTTGTAGTTATTTTCTCGATACTGCATCAATCCACATACACTGTTACAGGTTCACAAAACTCACTCATCACCCCATTCGCAGCCATGGCTTTGAGGCGCATTGCCCGCTGGCGCATGGTATCCATTTTAACCATCAACACACAAACGAACGAACGGCGGCGCTGGTGTCGGTTTTTAACCGACCACCCACTATCTTTGGGT
>JAYTUQ010000011.1:0-12273 GCA_043744455.1 Saprospiraceae bacterium
TGATTGGCGGTGTGCGTAAATTTAACGAACACCCCTGCCGAGCGGGTACTTGCCTGTAGAGTCCTTTCTGGTGTCCGCTTTGAGGACATGGACGGTGTCGAGCGCGACCACCATCGTAGCGGTGAAGTCCACATCGGGTCTGTCCTTGCCGAAGGGCATCGGGTAGAGCATAAACCGTTGGTTGTTGTTGTAAACGGACAGCACGACGGTGTCGCGTCTTTGCGCTTGGGCGAATACTTGGCTCGTTATCGCTGTGAATATGAGAAATGTTATGACTTTTTTCATCTTTTTTGTTTTGTTGTGAATGAGGTTGAGGGGTGTTTTTGTTTGCACCCCCTCAGTATCGTGGCTGAAAACATCGACACCAGCGCCACCGTTGTTTATTGTAGCAATAGAGCTTATTTTAATGAACTCCTCTTCCGAGCAGTTCGTTCTTAAAATTAAGCAAGACCCCTGTGCCAACGGTGCTATTTTAAATGAACACCATGTGCCAGCGGGTTAGTAGTTCAAATAATGAACACTATGTGCCAGCGGGCCGAACCCGGCTTACAAAAACCTTGCACCCGCGGTTAGTCATTTTGTTAATGCTTGAATTTCGTCAAAAAGTTTTTCATTTTTATTAATAAAAAGTAATTGATTACGGAAAAAGATACGACTCTCTTCATTTCCACGTAAGAAAAGATATACGGTTTGTCCTTTATGGTTTATAATAACACCATAAGAATCCCAGTCACTATATTTTCTTAAGGAATTACTATCCGTACTAATTCCTTTGTACGTCATAATATAGTTTTTTATTTTTTTCAAACTTTTTCTATCTAATTCGTAACATTTTGCCCAAGGGTTAGCTGTGCTAAGATATATTTTTTCAGTAGCATTTGAGCTATTGTTTATATCAAATGGGTCATAGTTTTTAAAATTTTCTAAATCGCAAGTTTTTTTTATGTGTATCTCGGGTCTGTCTCTGTCTGTCATTCCTTTAGGCTTATAAAGAATTTCAGGAGAAGAACAGGAAATAGAACACATAATAAAAAATAATCCTAATTTAATTTCATTTAAATATTTTATCATATCTCATTGATTTTATAAAAATACTAATAATGTTATTACAGACTTAAATTTTGATACCGACACTATAAATTACTAATAAACTTATTAAAACGTTGGTTTTATGGCATTCATTTATATCGGTATTAAACTATCTAACTAAAATTATTATGGTTTTTTATGACTATTGTTATACTCATTGATAGTAGTTGATTGAAACTTGGAAGGTGTATCCTTTACTATTATCGGCAATAGTTCAGGTTTTCCATTTACAATCTTAAAACCATAAGTTATGTTGCCAACAGATTCATAACCGTTGCCTTTGTTAACGACAACCGAAAGTTCGCCAGACCAAGTAGCGTTACCTTTATTTACTCTAGAATCCCTTTCTGGAGCATCTTTAAAGAATAAATCGCTATTATATTTATTTTTCTGTGCTGGCAATGATGTTTCACTATAATAAAATGTTCTTGATTGGTCATCTTTATCATAATCTTTATACTGGCTTTCTTTACCAGGGGGAGGACTATCTGTTGTAACGTTTTGTACGAAATTTCCATTTAAATCCCCTTCTTGACCATCATTATAAGCAACAGCAATTGTCATCCCCACCATAGTTGCATCTCCACCTGATAAATCTGTACCTTTTTCTTCCGTTGTCTTAACACCGCCAATAAATAAGCCATTATAGGTTTTACCAATGTAGGTATAATCTTCAGGAGTGGTACTAGCAGATTTAACTTCGGGCCTCCATTCTACCTGTTTAGTTTTATTATTCCTTATGAAATCATCTGGTTCATTACCATCCGGGTCAACAAAACGCACAGGATTATCAAACGCATAATTATAAGGCGAATGCCGCCGCATTTTCTCACTCAACGGATCAACACTCACCCACCGCCCGATTGCAGGGTCATAAAACCTTGCCCCATAATCATTCCACCCCAACCCAAAATCATCATTCCACTCTTTGCCATTATATTGATACTTATTCGTACCCGCCGCACCATTCCAGTTACCTTCCATATTCAGACCAAAAGGATAATAATGATTTATTTGTGTAATATCTGTATCACCTACAATGCCATCGTTGTTTTTATCTCTAAATGATACCCTTGTATTGCCGAGGTGGTCGCGTAGGACATATTCGTGTTGGTAGGTCACTGTGGCTGTCGCACCTTCTACGATGCGGACGATAGCCCCCTCAGTATGCGCGATGCGTTGAAGCGTTTCGCCAAGGTATTCCACACCATTGACGTAATTGGTAATAACCGTTGTGCCATTGTCATTTGTTATTTTTTGCAGTTTCGCACCGCTTGCATCATAGACAAAGGTAATCGTCCGATTGCCAGAAAAGGTAATGGCTTGCGGCAAATTCAAGTAATTGTATTCGATATTCGTAATTTCTTTATGCTTATCCGTTTTAAGATTGCCATTGAAATCATAAATATAATGGTCAACATTGTCGTTGGCACCGACTGCAAAATCATACACAAAACCTTTTAAATCTTTATCGCCGCGCGGTCCATTTGGATTGACGGCGGCATCCAAAATGCGTGTCACTTGATTTTGTGCGTTGTAGGCATAAGTCAAATCATCTATCAACCCATAATTCGCTGCCACATAATTATTGGTTGTCCATGACCCCAATTTATAACCATTGCGCTTCAAACTTAGGATATTACCGCGTACATCGTAGGTCTGTTTTTCCCAAAACTTATTGTCGGTCGAGAAATTGGAAAACGCTTGCCCCCCTGAATACGTTTCCGAGATGTCAAAATACTTTGATTCAGTCAATCTATCGAGGTCGTCGTAGGTGAAACCGTAGCCCTGATTGTTGCGCCCTGCTACATGCCAAGTCACTGCCGAGATATTGCCATTGAACTGTGAAGGCACATTCATGCGTGAATCGGGACTGGCGTAATCCATTTTTTCACTGAATAAGTCAAAATTAACACCGTCATCAATTGGGGCTAATTCCAGCGCATTTTTTCCTCTGTACGGTGCGGCCATATTCATCATCGCTTGTTTGATTAACGGCGAAATCGCTAAATCTTGTATCACACCCGAACCAATTGACTCTGGGGTGTATATCGGATTATTGACGCTATATACATTCACATTATTGATAGCCGTCAGCCAACCCCGCAAATTATAGGCGTAATCAATGGATTGCAAAGCCATTGAAGTAGTTGTATTGTAACCAATATTTTTTTCAATGAGTTGGTCTTTAAAATTGTAATTCAAATTCGACAAATTGGTGGCGGGTGCGGTATAATTGGGTGCAGCACCAAATAAGCCGTAATCGAGACCTGTATTCACCAATCGTTGTCCATTGTCATAACTAAATGTATTGAATGTCCGAACAGTTAAACCATTGTTGAATAAATAGCGGTAGGTGGCGGTTGGCTTTTGTGCGCCATCGTAAGCAGAAACTGACCAATCCACACCTGCCACATCGTCATCATTGATGACTTCATCTGTGGTGATGGTTGAACCATACCGCACTGTTTCAGCCATCAAATGTTGTTTGCCTGTCCATATTGGATTGCCTGTGTAGGTATAACCTTCGCGCCGTTCAATATATGACCAAACAAAATCACGCAAGGTGGAAACACTCGTGGGTTTCAAAACTTTTGCGCCTTGATGTTTCACCCACGATTTGTTGGGATAATATTGAGTTTCGGTGAGTTTTTCTGCTTCACTAATACTGATAGGTGTGGTGTAATCTGCGCCTAAAGTAGGCGTAACATAGACAAAACCCGTTTTTACCACCCGCCCTAAATCATCGTATTGTGTTGCCAAATACTTATTAGAAGCCCCACCATACTGAGGGGTACGCATATTGCCATCTTGAGTCAGTACCAAAAGGTCACGCCCGTCGTAATAGAACTTTTGCGGGTCTGCACCCGGTACTTTCTTTTCAATCAAACGGTTTTTGTTGTCGTAGGTGTATTTAAAAATCAATGTCGCTGTCACATTGCCACTACCATCAACCGAGCCAGGTGGCAGTACCGCAACGAGTTGTCCGTAATCGTCATACATATTGTAGGTGTCCACATTTTGACTACCTAAAAACTTACGGGTTAGGATAACTCGACCGATTTTGTCCTTAAACACGCACGTTTGCTTACCATTTTCGTCGGTCATGGTCGTTTTTGAGAGCGCATTAGCGGCATAGAAAGTTGTATTTGTGGTGGCTAAATTTGTCATCAAACGGACTTCAGTGGCACTGTTTGCCCCATAGCTACTCAAAACAGTTGTACCATCCACATTTGTTTGTTTTATCGGACGATTAAGGGGGGAGTTTTCAAACTCCGTCAGAACAAAAGGATGCACTAAGGCAGAAGTAGAAGCCGCTTCAAAACCCAAACTGGCACTTTCAAACGGCAAAAACGATTTGTTTTGTCTGCCGAGCGCATCATAAGTCATGTAGTTTTTTTGATGCTTATTATCAGGTGTATAGTATTCCTTAACCACCTCAATCGGGCGACCCAAACCATCCATATACTGTTTTGTACTGAGGGGGGCGGTTACACCCAAAAATGAGGTGGATGTACCGACATAGTTATAATCGGTTGCTCCATTTTTGTAATGATAATCGTAGGTTGTGGTGGCTTGAATCTCTGAAGTATTGGCTGGATTTACGCGGTCTTTAACTTTACTTAGGCGCATTAAGCCATCGTACTCGAATTTTTTGATTAAGCCGTTTTCGTCAGTTGTTTGATTGACAAGGCTTGAATTACCATCATAACCGAATATCCAATTGAGTGTACCGTAGTTTTTACCTGTCAAACGCTTGTAAGTATCCCAACTGTAAACTTGCGGTATTGAAAAACCTGCTTTTGTCATGGACGTTGGTAAACCATTGGTATAATTGTCAACTGTAACATTCAGTTTTGTTGTCCCATTACGATTGATTGAGTAAGATTTGTACGGATAAAAATTAATATAACCTGCTCCTAAACTGAATATTTTATACTCTAACACTGAACCACCCTGTAAAGTGCCATCGTAATATGCTTCTTGTTGTAGCGGAATTCCGACCATATTTAGTGTTGTAAATGTGCTATTAATGGCGTAATTGGGATGATTACTTGGTAAATTCTGGGCATAATAAGTTTTTGTGGACTGTATTTTACCATCACTATTAGTTGTTCTCATCTCTATTGGTGGAGAAAAAATAGTATTGTAGAAATTATCAGTCGTGGTTGTGTTTCCGTCAACAACCAAAACAACCTTACTCAAACGGTAACGTTTATTTCGGATTTGGTATGTTTTTACAAAAGTAACAGGACCCGTTTCAATAAAAATAGCATGATTCATTGCTTTAAAAAATGTTCCAACACTATTCACATAAACATCAGTTGGATAAATGGTATTGGTTTCACTCGCGACTGTTGTTCCAGAACTATTGACTTGAAATTTAGCTGACAGCGTTCCTGCATCAATACGAGGCTGTGTTGGTGGAACGGGTGTAACACTATAATCTTGAATAGGCTCTTCAAAAAATTGGTATTTGGTATAAGCGTTATTACTGCTATATTCTTTAACAGTTGCATAACCAACAGTCGCGCCCTCAAACGAACCTAAAGGAACTATTGAATAATCCGTAAACATGTGAAACCTATAATCTTGGCTTAACGGGGCATTATTATTCCCAAAAGCGGTTAGTGTGCCATCGTAAATAACACCATATTTAGGTTTACTATATAAAACGCCACTCGATTGCGTCGTATTATCTGAACTGTAATCGTAGGTTTTTACAACGTTGTTCGTTGTATTGGTACCATCATAAGATGTAATTTTTTTGATTCTTAAACCACCTACTTTTTTATTAGACCCATTAGCTATCGTAGATTCTTGCTGAAGAGTCAAATTTGCTGCACAATTTGTGCCGACGATTTCAAAACGATAAGTTGTATTAGCCTGTAAATTGGGGATAAGGTCAGACAATTTACCTGTTGTGATGCCAATTTGATAAACAGTCGTTGGCGTACCATCTCCTGAAAGTATTGTGGTAGATGCAGATAAAACTGACGAACTACTATAAACAGATGTACTTGTTGAACCAATAAAAACTTTAACTTGATATGTGGGTGCATAATCACTACAACTTGATGTACTATATAAAGTTGCCTTGCGGTGCTCTATCTTATAATACATATTCGTCAATTCTGTCGTTGTAAAGGTTTTAAGAAGAGTATTGGTTGATGTATTGTTTTGTCCACAATTACCGTCGTTCCAAAAATGGGATAAATTGCCTACATCAGTTAAAGTTTTCACCCCCTCAGTATCCCAATAGGTATTTGCTTCAAATTCAAACGTTGTACTGGCTCCTGTAGGATAAGTAACGGTTTGTATCGTTCCCAAACGCATACTATCTTCATTTGTTTCTCTATTCGATATACCAGTTATTGCATCAATAGGAGTATTATTGGGTGGCTTTAAATAACTTAATCGTGTATAAGGTATATTGAAACCACTCTTAGGATTTGTATTTGCCCCATTATTATAACCCCAATGGTCAACAGAACCTGAATAACGATTGGGTAAATAATTGATATTACCTGTTTGTCCATAATAGTTAAATGAATAGGCAGGATTAGTAGCAACAATATCATTATCACAGCTTTTCTCTTGAACACTATTTAATCTCAAACGAAAATCTCCCTCTTTACCTGGTATATTCCCATTAACTACCGAAAAATTATTTGCAGAATTGTCTTTGAAATAATCTTGAGATAAAACGAATTTCCTACAATAAATACCGTTTTGGATATTTATTGAACTCAAAGCCTTTGCTTCTTTACCTACAACATTGTTTGTTACATCTTGCCGATTGGTTGAACTTGGCACAAAAGTCACAGTATCTGAACTTGATAATGTTGTTATGGTGTTCAAACGCCAGCTTTTAAAGTTCATATAGTCGTTGAAATAATTGGGGTTGCCATTCGCTGCTGTACCTAAAGTAGAGCCACCAGATTTTCTTGAATATTGCTGAAATTCCTCTTCAACATAACTGAATTTAATACTCGAAGCCAAATCAGGTGTCTTGATTTTTTTTAAGTACCAGCCATTTGCTGTATTCCATGAAACATCGTTTTGTGTGTATTCCAGTGCTGGGCTACCATCTCCATTGTCACCAAATTCATAAATAATCCCATCGGGCGTTGTTATTACAAATTTGTACAGACTATTAGCGCCATAAGTACGATTGGTTCCGTTATTTGATAAAAAATATTGAATAATGACATCTTGTTTGGGTATGGTGACTGCCGTACCAGAAAAAGCGTTTGGCGAGCCAGTTACATCAAAAAAGAATTTTCCGCTATAACCACCCACAGAAAAAGAAAATATATCAGGTTCACCATCTTTAGCACCAGTTGCCAATTCATAAGGTGATATTGGATTGGTTGGATTGCTGTAGCCATAAACATTCAAATTATAGCCGGTATTCAGGTAGCCATTGATACTTTCATCTGCCAATCCTTGAATGGTTCGACTTATCATCCCACCTGCTTGAAGTGACCAACCCAAACCGACCCAACTTGCAGGTTCGCCAACTTTAACACCTCCAGCGTGATAACTAAGGCTAATAGGAATACTGAGGGGTCCATCTTGAACAGTGTAAATGGGAATGCCAATATTAGGCACACCTGTGTTGTAGCTCACAGGAATGTCACCATACTTCCCCAAACTTGCCGCATTGGGCGAAGGCATGACGACATCTTTGATTTGGATGTTGATGGCTTGTGCAGAAGTATTTTGATAAGAAGTAAAGGAAAAAAAGCAAATAAGTCCTAAAAGAACGTGTTTAAGTGTGAAGCGTGAAGCTAACATAAATGATTAATTAGAGTTGCGTGAATAAAGTTTATTGAGCAAATGTATCTGCTGTACCGTTTAATAACAAAATGGGAATATGAAACTTAACAGCAAATTAATATGAGAACATTTTTATAAGTTAGTGGGAAAATGCTCTTTTTAGCATCTCTTAAATAACAGAGCGCAAACATAGAAATCTGGTTTTGAATATTCTATTACATTTTTTGGCGTTTTTCGGTAAAAAAATGTAAATGTTCAAAAGCAGTCACTTTGAATTTTAGTAGAAATAGACACAAATGCAGTCATTTTAAGGTAAAATGTTTCAAATAAGCTATTTACTGTTTTGGTATTATTCGGAAAAATACTGTTGAAAATAATGATATCTTATAAGATATTTTTTTAAAAATGTTGGATTTTCAATCTTTTGTAACAGATTTCAAAGCTTCGTAGCGTACGGAGACACGCCGTAGCGTACGAAGACACGTCGTAGCGTACGGAGACATGTCGTAGCGTACGAAGGCACGCCGTAGCGTACGGAGGAACGCCGTAGCGTACGGAGACACGCCGTAGTGTACGAAGGAACGCCGTAGCGTACGAAGGAACGCCGTAGCGTACGGAGGAACGCCGTAGCATACGGAGACACGCCGTAGCAGATTGCTGGATGATTGAAGTAGGATTGAAAAAATGACTAAGATATCATCCCTTTAAGTATAGAGTAAACATGAATCATCCCGATTTTTATTGTTATGTTCGTAATGATTCATGTTTCTGTCTATTACTTTTCTTTTTATGGATTCTGCAAATACGCCAAAACATGCGCCACTGCCTTTGTTTTAAACAAACCGACATCTTCTCTGGACGTATATTTTATGTGCAAAACCACATCTGAAATCGTATTGTAATCAAACGGACGCAGCGGTACAGGCGTCGGCATTTCCAATTTCCAACGGCTGATAACACCCGCGCCTTCAAACGGCAAATAACGGTCGTCTTCAAAATTGAGTTCAAAAAGACCTGCATCATTAAATCCATGGCTGGTTGCCACGGCTTTGAAAGGCACGTTGTTTTCCACAAAACGTTCATCGTCAATCGGGATGCCTTCTTCATTATTGCGTTCGTAGGTTGTACCCGACGTATTGATGCGAACGCTGTTTTTCAACAGGCGTAAAGTGGCGGCGACCGTTGTATTGGGCGGCGCAATACTGTTGATTGAAATACTAACAGACTTAATGCGACGGAAATAATGCCCTGCATAATCCATATCAAAAACCTCTTCGGGTACGTCAAATTCAGCCATGCCTGTTGTTTTCAACTGCGATAAAGCAATGGCATTGATTTTTGACAACGACACATTTTTAGTGATTTCAAACTCGCGTTTATGAGCATCTAAATACGCTTTTTCCATTTGTCGCAAAGTTAAATGCAGTTGTTCACCAGCCGTCAAACCTTGCATCGCACTGTCGAAATAGCCGTATTGAACGAAATTGGACGTCGCAATACCCAACTCTTGGCGGTACGCTTTTTCAGCCGTTTTAGCCATATCAAAAGCCAATTGATAGGTTTGTTTATAGACCATAAACAGGCGTTCCTTCATAAATTGATACAAATTGCCGTTTGTGAATTGATTTTTTAAGAAATCTTCCACCGCTTCCACGTTTTTAATTGCTTGTTGATGAATCTCTAATTCCTTTTCAGCCATCGCGATACGCACGTCAGCCACGACAATTTGACGGTCAATTTGGAAAATATCGGCAACGGACAATTTGGCTTCTTTAGCCCAGCTTTGTTCACGTCGGGCATATTGCGCCGTTTGTACCGCTTTTTTACCCTCAATGGACTTCACAACAGCGATAATATCTTGCACTTTGCCTGCAATTTCAGCGACTTTGCTCAACTGAATGCCGCCCAATGATGTCCCTGCACCCACGCCAAACGGTTTGGCGGCAATGCTGAATTGCGGAATGATGGACAGCACTTTGCCAATCGCTTCACCTGCCGAAATAGCGATTTTGATGTCTTTAATGATTTCGTCAACATCTAAATCAAATTTCTCTTTGGCAATTAATTTCAAACTCGATTCAGCAGCTTCGACCACTTTATCCTCTGAACCGCTTGCTATCGCACCGATGCCGTTGATGACAATGTCGCGAGCCAATTCATCGTCTTTTTTAGGTTTTTTAGCCGTATTCATTTGTGGCGGTGCGGGCACGTCCACGCCTTCGCTGCCCGATTTGATTGCCATCAAATTGAGGTTATGCCGAAGATGGGTTAAAGCCGTTTCACGTGTTTTTATCAGCGTTTCACGATGATTTCGGGCTTCAATGACTTGCCAAGTCTTCACATCTTCCACCATTTTCAGCAAATTGGTTTCTTGTGTGGCGCGCATCAAAGCGAGGTTTGTGGTATCTTTTTTCTCCAAAACATAAAGCAGTTGATTGCCAAATGTGCGGACTTCACTACATAGTTCAATCGCTTTATCCAACAAAAATCTGAACCGATACATCGGCGAAGGACTGAACAAATCGCTCAAAATGCTGCCCAAACTCAAACCTTTGGCTATTGCAGCGATTAATACTGAGGGGTCTATCGGTGGGTCGAATAAAGCGAGTTTGCGTTCAACGCCATCAATATTCATGCAGTGCCGCAGTTTGAACAGACGATCTGCAACAGTGTCCCAATAAGTCAATAAATTAGGATTGTTGGGAATACAGAAATACAAAGCCGTGCCAATGCCCAAAAGACTCGCATTTGTGGGCGTGCTGCTCACAGGTACGCTGCTCGAATACGGAAAAAGGTTCTCCATTTGTACCAAAGCATTGCCAAAAGCATCTAATTTGGGTTGCAATGAAGCAAACGTTTCCGCTTTTATTTCGCCCCGTTTGGGTATAAATTGCGGACGTGGACCTAAAATGTGCGCTGCAATGACATACAACTGCGTCGCTTCATTGGTACTTTCCATGGTGTCTCTACGGAAAAGGTCGTCGCCCCAAGCGATGATGTTTTCAACGTATTTCATCACCACATTTTTCATGTACGCAATAGGTCTGCCGCGTGCAATAAGGTGTGGTTTGAAAGGATTTTCACGCCATTCTGCTATTTTATCTGTTTCTGCTTTTGTCGCTTCTTTATTGGCTAAACGTAGGAAGAACTTTTCGATGTTCTCCTTTGCATCAATTTTAAACGGTGGCACTTGCCAGAATTGCGTATTGTTATCATCGGGTTTGTCCGTCGTCATCGGATTGAAAATGTAGTAAAACCACTGCATCGCCTCCGCATATTTGCCGTTTTTGCTCAAACGCGTGGCAATATATAAAGGTGCATGAAAAAACAATTCCCAATTGTACAAACCGTACGCACTGTTTTCCTCAAACTCAACTTTTACTGAGGGGGCTGTTTTGTTCACCAAATTGGCAACAGGTTGATACTTTGTTTTAAACATACTGCCTTTGTCATCGGGTAAAAATGTATCGGAAGCCAATAATTCATTGATGCCGCCATGATTTAACCTTTCAAGATAAATATCGGTGTAAGGATGATAGAAATTCTCAAATGTCAAAGTCGTATCCCAATTAAAATAACTGCCATAGTAAGACGCAATACCTTTATCAACAGCTTTTATCGTCCCACTCAATGCACCTGCCGACTTTACTACAGGCGATAAAATAGATGCTGACGTAGCCGTTTTAGACATCAAACCCACGCGACCAATATCACCGTTATTGCCCGAAGCGATATAGCTCATGATTTTATTCGTTGAAACGACCCCCTCAGTATGAGCGACAGTTTGAAGGGCACTTGAGTTGCCTTTCATCGTTGTTGCCATTTCAGTGTAAGGCAAATACGGCACTTTTTCAATGTTTTTGATAGAATCGAAAATACGTGTACCGCCATAAGGTTGAACAAAAAAGTTGCGCTCACCATCTTGATAAAAGAATGGGGTGGGGATATTGGCTTCAAAATCAGCTGGTAAAAGCTGATTGTCAAAGGCGACAAAATGTTTTGAACCGTTTTTTAGATAGTCTTTTTTCCTCAAAAACAGCGTACCATTTCGACCAGATTTCATAAACATATCATTGCCATAATTAGCACTAAAATAAGGAAAACCGCCACCCGAAAAAGGATTTAGTCTTTTATCAGCTTTTAAATAGTCAATTTTGATGCTTGCTTCAACATCCGTCAATACAAAAGATTCTAATTGCAAATATTTTGAAAAACCTAAACCACTGACACCTGGCACTTGAATAATCAATTTTTTGTCTTGAACCCTAATGACAGGACGACAAGAACTTGGCAATTCATTGATATCATCAAAATCTGCTTTGGGTGAGGATTCCATAAATATTTTTGACATCTGTTTTGGTAGCCATTTGCCTTCTCGATATTCACTCCACGCCAAATAGA
>JAYTUQ010000012.1:0-12252 GCA_043744455.1 Saprospiraceae bacterium
GGCATACAATTCTCTTATTGAAACGCCATTTTGAAGTATTTCATCTTCATAAATAACGGTTACATGAATTTGTTGGTATAGTGAGTCACGTCTCACCCACAATTCTCGTTCTGTCATAGTGGTTTACCTTTTGTTTGCTTTCACAAATATAAAGCCCTTTTTACAGAAAAAACAATTAATATCAAACATAGTTTTTACAACCATAACAATAAAATATGATAAATATTGGCATCATCGGCGGAGCAGGATACACAGCAGGAGAATTGTTACGCATCCTCGTTAACCACCCCTCAGTAAATATTCGATTTGTTCATTCTAACTCAAATGCGGGCAACTTATTAAGCACCGTTCACAGCGATTTAATCGGTGAAACTTGCTTAACGTTTACGGACGAAGCAGATTTTGCAGCGATTGACGTACTTTTTTTATGCGTAGGACATGGCGATGCAAAGAAATTTATTGATGCAACTGAATTGCCTAAGCATTTGAAAATCATTGATTTATCGCAGGATTATCGCCATGGAGCAAATCCCAACGCCGATACTGTCCCGCAAAGCGGGATGGCGCAAGATGCGCTCAAGGGGTGGGTTTATGGCTTGCCTGAACTCAATAAATCGAAAATTGAAAAATCGCAATTCGTTGCCAATCCAGGCTGTTTCGCGACAACGATTCAATTGGCTCTTTTGCCTTTAGCTGCAAAAGGTTTGTTGACTGATGACGTGCATGTTCATGCGATTACAGGCTCGACGGGTGCGGGTCAAAAACCGACCGATACATCGCATTTCAGTTGGCGGAACAATAATATCTCGATTTATGAGGCATTCAAACATCGTCATTTGAAAGAAATTACGGCTAGTGTTACATCGTTACAGTCTGATTTTCAAGAAGATATAAATTTTTTACCTGTTCGTGGCAATTTCACACGCGGTATTTATGCGAGTGTTTATACAAAAACAGATTTGTCGGAAGAGGCGTTGAAGCAGCTGTTTTCTGACTTTTATAAAGACGCAGCCTTTACGCACGTTGTGGACCAAAATCCGAATTTGAAACAGGTAGTCGGTACAAATAAAGGCATTGTTCATGTCTCAAAACATGGCAATAAAGCATTGATTATCACGATGATAGACAATTTGTTGAAAGGTGCATCGGGACAAGCGGTTCAAAATATGAATTTGATGTGTGGGTTGACAGAGACGGAGGGATTGAAGTTGAAAGCGGTGGCATTTTGATAAAAAATACTGAGGGGGTTGTTAGATTTGTGCTGGCAAACATAAATCTGTGAAAACTTAATCGCCTCAATATGGATTCAGATAATAAAAAGTTGTATGATGCTTATAACGAAGATTGGCGACGCATCTATTTTGATGAAATGTCACAAGGTTCTGTCGTTGCTCATGTAGAACACGGGCGTGATGAATTGGGCTTAAATACCGACATTGCGATTCGTTTAGCAAAGCATTTTGGTGAGTGTATTGAACTTTTGCCGAATATTAATTTACACAGGGTCAAGTCTGCTGATGCAACACGAAATGGAGAGGTTTGGGAATGGAAAAAAGTTATAGGAACATCAACGAGCGTACAAAGTCGGTTAAGAAAAGGAGGGACTCAATCTTTTAAAATTCTATTGGTTCTTAGTGAGGGTTTTGACGAGGCTGAAGTCCTGCGGGGTCTAATGAGTGCTGTAAATTTAGACAAAACGGGTAGAATCCTCATTGTTGATTTTCTTTTTCCTAATGACCGTTTAATCCGTCTCGAACGAGATAAAATTAGAAAAAGAGACTTTAAACTCTTTTTTGAAGCCTTAAAATGAGCAACGGCGGCAGAACCTAAGTCCTGTCGCCGCTGTGTGTGGTCATCAGTATTGACTGATATCCGTTACAAAGATAAATTATTTCTTTCAAAAAAGCAAATCTTTTGCAATATCTCGTAGAGAGAGGCTTGAAATTAAAAGCAAGGCATTTTAAAAAGCCAATTCTATTTTTCAAACATTCATAAATTATTGACAATGAAACTATTTGACGTTTATCCACTCTACGATATTGAACCCGTACAAGGCATCGGCTGTCGGGTCTATGATGAAGCTGGCGTGGAATATTTGGACTTTTATGGCGGTCATGCCGTTATCAGCATTGGTCATGCACATCCACAATATGTGAAAGCGATTTCGGAGCAAGTCGCTAAAATGGGTTTTTACTCAAATTCTATTCAAAACTCCTTGCAAACAGAGTTGGCGCAGAAGTTAGGCGAACAATCAGGCTTAGAAGACTACAATCTATTTTTGATAAATTCAGGCGCAGAGGCGAATGAAAATGCTTTAAAATTGGCTTCTTTTTACAACGGACGGACGAAGGTTATTGCGTTCAAGAAAGCGTTTCATGGTCGGACTTCGGCTGCTGTGAATGCGACGCCTGACCCCAAATTGGTCGCTCCGATTAACAAAGGTTTTGAGGTAGAATTTCACGAACTCAATGATATTCAATCTGTTAGCGATTCTTTACTGAGGGGTGATGTGACGGCACTTATCATTGAAGGCATTCAAGGAATTGGCGGTATTCATACGCCAACAGCTGAATTTTTACGTGAATTGCAAAACATTTGTGAAGCAACAGATACTGTTTTTATACTTGATGAAATTCAATCAGGTTATGGACGTTCAGGTAAGTTTTTTGCTTATCAACATGCTGAAGGCATTACGCCCGACATCGTGACAACGGCAAAAGGTATGGGCAACGGTTTTCCCATTGGTGGTGTGTTGATTCATCCAAAATTCAAGGCAAAACATGGGATGTTGGGTACTACTTTTGGCGGTAGCCACTTGGCTTGTGCAGCAGGTATTGCCGTTTTAGATGTGTTGAAAAACGAGTCTTTAATTGAGAATGCCGCGACTTTAGGCGACTACATGATGGAGGAATTAGCAAAATTACCAGCTGTCAAAGAGGTACGGGGCGCAGGTTTGATGGTCGGTATTGAGTTTGATTTTAACGTGGCAACCTTGCGTAAAAATCTTGTTTTTGAAGAAAAATGCTTTGTAGGTTCTTCGAGTGAACCGAACACGGTGCGGCTTTTGCCCCCCCTCAGTATCACGAAACATGATGTTGATTTATTGATACAAAAGATGCGCGCAGCTTTGATTAAGGTTTTACAAAAAGAGCAAGTTGCATAAATAGTCATTGGTCATTAAAAATAGTCATTAGTCATTACAATAATGACTAATGACTATTTTTAATGACCAATGACTATTTATGCCTTTTTACTTATCTTTCTTTTTATAATCCCCATTTTTCCAAGATTTGAAAAATTGCTGCCATGCGGTTGGGCTGAAAATATTCATGGGCGGCACTTGACCATAATAATAATAGTTACGCGCTTGTTGGCGAAGGTACATTGAGCCTGTTTCTCTGCCATCGTAAGGTGTCACTTCGCGTACTTTATCAAGGGTTTCGGCGGCTAAATTCTCCATAGCACGTCTTTGAAGGGCATCCGTCACGTTCATCGCAAGAAATTCCGTTTTGAAATGCTCGCGGCTGGGCCATGGAAAAATGATGGCTTCATCAAGTAAAATGGTGTCACGACTCATAATTTTCACCAACGAGTATCTGTCCTCTGTCAACGATTGTGGAATGACAAATGTGGATTTACGGAAACCCAAGGCTGTGAAGTTTACAGATTCTCCTTTTTCAGCCACAATGCTAAAAAAGCCTTGATAGTTGGCAGTTGTACCCGTTTTTCGATGCGGTATAAAGATATTGGCATAGGGTACAGGTATCATTTGACCACGTTCTTCTGTAACGATTAAGCCACTGAATTGAACAAGGTTTTTTTCTTTTTCTTCTGTGCCATTGGCATTATTAGGTAGTGGCTGTGTTTGTGCTGTTGCAAAGACCCCCCTCAGTATGAAAGCCATTAAAATGACTATAAGTCGTGATAATTTCATTTTTAAGAATTTTGTGGTTCAAAGATACAATTTCCAAACGCTTTAAGGATATGGCACGTCCCTAAGGTGCATTTTCTTAACAAAATTTTAAGTCATTTTTTTTTGACTGCCTTCTCATTTTTTTTTCGATATGCTCTGTTTAATATATCTTAACGAGACAATCCGCGTTTAGAGTTGCGTCCATCTTAAAATGTCGTCATTTTACTCTTTTTGTAAAATGATGTGAAGAAATATAAAACCCTTTATTTAGATACAGGCGGTGTGCCTCGTGCCGTTGGTGTCCTGAATCAAGCGTCACAACCTCAAAGCCTAAATCTTTTGCTTCGGCAATCACAAAATCGAGTAAAGCACCACCGTAACCACGTCCTCGAAATTGGGGTAAGGTAGAAAGATCATCAATATAAAAGTGATTGCCGCAAAATAGAAATTGCAAATGCCGATAGCCACATATCGCGGCAGCTTCCCCCGTCCCTGTTTCCACAAAAGCTAATTTATAGCCTTCATTTTGTATATGAGTGACGAGTGAGACTAAATCTGTCTCTTGTAAATGTGGACGGAGAGCGAGTATAGCATCCCGACATTTCAGTATGTCAGAAGCATTTTGAGCAATTTTTATTGTCATGGCTTTTGTTTTAGCGGTAAAAATATTATAAAAATAAACTTTTTGTTATTTTATTATTTTGATAGGCTGTAACATATTGATAATTAATTAATTATACTTTCTTGAGCGCAAAATTCAAATAAAAAAACATAAATCATTTAGGCACTCTAAGACGCAATATTATCTTTGCGTGAGAAAAACCTAAACAAGGAATATCCAATTAATTATGGCACAACAAAAATATATTTGTATTCACGGACATTTTTATCAACCGCCGCGCGAAAATGCTTGGCTTGAAGTGATAGAACAGCAGGAGTCCGCCTCACCTTTTCACGATTGGAACGAACGAATTAATTTTGAATGTTATGCAACCAATGCCGTTGCACGCATCCTTGATTCCGACCATAAAATTGTAAGCATTCTTAATAATTACTCTCGGATGAGCTTCAATTTCGGCGCGACATTGTTGTCGTGGATGGAAAAACAAGACCCTGAAACATATAAACTTATTCAAGAAGCTGATCGTGATAGTCAAAAAAGATACAAGGGTCACGGTTCAGCTGTGGCGCAAGTGCACAGCCATTTGATTTTGCCATTGGCGAATGAAAATGATAAAATCACTCAAGTTTATTGGGGATTGCGCGATTTTGAACACCGTTTTGGACGTAAACCTGAAGGTATGTGGTTGGCTGAAACAGCTGCAAATACTGAAAGTTTGGAAGTGCTCGCCGATTATGGTATCAAATACACCATATTGGCACCCCGTCAAGCCAAAGCATTTAGGCACATCAAAGGGGGAGATTGGAACAATATTGTCAACGAAAATATTGACACACGCCGTCCTTATCTCTGTAAATTGCCTTCGGGCAAAACAATTGCCCTGTTTTTTTACAATGGCAATGTCTCACAAGCGGTTGCATTTGAAGGGTTATTGAATAGCGGAAAAGCTTTCGCACAGCGCATCCTCGGTGCATTTGACCACAATGACAATCAACCGCAACTTGTACATTTAGCAACAGATGGTGAAAGTTACGGACATCATCATCGTTTGGGCGAAATGGCTTTAGCAGACTGTTTAAATTATATTGAAGAAAAGTCAGATGCTAAATTGACTAATTATGGAGAATATCTCGAAATGTTCCCCCCTCAGTATGAAGTTCAAATTCACGAAAACTCCTCGTGGTCTTGCGTACATGGCATTGAACGCTGGCGTTCAAACTGCGGTTGTAATGCAGGTAGTGGTTATGGACAATGGCAGCAAAAGTGGCGTGGTCCGTTGCGCTATGCACTCAATTGGTTGCGTGATGAACTTATTCCAATTTATGAAGTATTGGCAAGTAAGTATGTGGTAGACCCGTGGGCTTTAAGAAATGAATATATTTCGGCACTTATTGACAGGTCAGAAGAAAACATTAATGCTTTTATCACAGAACATGCAAAAAAAGAACTGACAAAATTTGATCGCGTCCACCTTTTCCGTCTTTTAGAAATGCAACGCAATGCTATTTTGATGTTCTCTTCGTGTGGTTGGTTTTTTGATGAAATTTCAGGTTTAGAAACCACTCAAATACTCCAGTATGCTTGCCGTGCGATTCACTACGCACAACAGGTTGATGATGTGGATTTAGAAAAGGAATTTATATTTCGTCTGACACAGGCACCCAGCAATTTGCCGCAATACGGCGATGGCGGCGGTGTTTATGAAAAAAATGTCAAACCTGCTCATGTTGATTTGATGCGCGTGGGGATGCACTACGCAGCAAGTTCATTGTTTGAAAAATATCCTGAACGGTTAGAATTTTTCAATTACGTTGCCACCAGTGAGTTTTTTGAACGAATCGAGGCAGGAAACCAAGCTATAGTCGTTGGTCGCGCCACTGTCCGTTCCAAAATTACACATTCTGAAAAACATTTTAGTTTTGCTGTTTTGTATCTCGAGCAGCTCAATATCATTGGCAATATTTCGCTCGATATGGATAAGGCGACTTTTGATTTGATGGTTCACAAAGTCAAAACTTCTTTTCTTTCCGTGGATTTGGCAGGTGTTATAGGTGCGTTCCAGCAGCACTTTGGACCCGAAAAATTCACTATTTGGCAACTTTTCAAGGAAGAAAAGCAGCGCATTATCAACGTCATCACCGAGAAAAGGTTGGAGACGGTTGAGGATTCATTCCGTAAAATTTACAGAGATAACTACCAACTAATGTCGGGGCTTTTAGTATCGGGTGTGGCTGTACCAGAAGCCTACAAAAGTGCTGTACAATATGTTTTAAATATTGATTTAAAAGAATTCTTTTTGAGTGACTCATTGAGAATCAATGAGTTAAAAAGTATTCTCGACAAAATCAACACATGGAGCGTACCCATTACAGACGAAAATACCTTCAAATTGGCAGCCAGTGAGCGTATTTATTCAGAGATAAAATTAGCAGAACTTTCTGGCATACCCCTCAGTAGGGTACAAAGTTTGAACGAAATTTTGATTGTTTTGAACGATATGAAAATCAAGCCAAACGGCTGGAAAAGCCAAACGCTTTACTTTAACTTATTGAAAGAATACGAATCGGGCATGCGTTCATATCCAAGTTCAGAGTGGGAAAAAGCATTTTTGCAACTTGGTGATTTACTCGATGTACGCACGAAATAGTTAAGTCACTTTAGTATCATATTACAAAAGGTGTTCGAGGGTTAAATCTCGAACGCCTTTTGTAATTTATACTAAAGTGAAAATGGTTATCGGATAAGCCCGAATCATTTAATAAACCTTTAGAATTTTGGGTTTGTAGAAAGTACAACAATCAAACATCCATAATCCGTTAGCATTCAATCCGAAAACTAATATCACGCCAGTTCAGCACTTGAAAAAATAAAAGGTATCTTTTAATCATAAATTTTTACCCCTGAATGAGCCAAAAATTGTCTGTTGGTCTATTATGTGCATTAGTTAGTACGAGCGAACAGTAAGTTACTTTATCTTTATGTGCCATTCTTAACTTAATTTTTGAAAAAAATTGCCAATTAAAGTTCTTCTTAAAACACTAATGCTACATGAAATTTTTTCTATTAATTACGATATCAATTGTTTACACATTAAATATTTTTTCTCAAACATCCGCATTAAAAATAAAATTAACGGAGAAAAATGCTGCGCCCATAGTGGGGAGTTACGTGGTTTTAAAAGAGCGTAAGGATACAACCAACGTGCTAAAGGGCATAACCGATACGGCAGGTGTTGTTGAATTTGCTATCAGAAAAGAGCGTCAATACGTGCTTTTTGCGACGTTTATAGGTCTAAAACCTTTAAAACAAGGATTGTCAGTGACTGACGAACAGCGCAGTTTTACTTTTGTGATGGACGAACAAACTGAAGTCCTAAATGGTGTTGAAATCGTTTCCAAAAAACCGTTAATGACGCAAGAGGACGACAAAACCATTGTTGATGCCGAGCAACTCGCCCTTACCTCCACCAGTGCTTTGGAAGTGATGGAGAAAATCCCTGGGTTGTTTATTGACCAAGACGGCAATATTTACCTGTCAAGCACTACGCCCGCTTCAGTGTATATCAATGGTCGAGAGCAACGCATGAGTAATGCCGATATAGCAGCCTTATTGCGCGTATTGCCTCCCAACAGCATCGAAAAAATAGAAATTTTGCGCACGCCTTCTGCCAAATACGATGCCAGTGGCAGCGGTGGTTTGGTCAATATTGTCTTGAAAAAAGGTGTCAAAATAGGTATCACAGGTACTGTTAATGCTGGTATGAATCAAGGGGTTTATGGTAATCAATTCTTAGGTTTTAATATCAATAATAATGATGGTGTACGCACATCGTTTTTCAATATAAATTTAACGAAATCGAACAATTATAATAAAATTTATACGGATAGGACGTTGATTTCTACGATTTTAAATCAATATTCTTATACTTCTAACCCATCCAACGCTATTTCTTCTGGTTTCGGTTTGGGACGCGAGTTCAAAGAAAAATGGACTGTAAGCTACGACGGACGATTGAGTTATTCGGCTAATAACAATGAGACATCTACGCAAAGTATCATAAAAAGTTTGCCTTCCGAAAATCTGCTCAGTAAAAATGAAAATGGACTGGATAATGACACGCGCAATTTTTTCCTCAATCAAGGTTTAGCCACAAAGTATAAAATAGATACTGTAGGGTCGGAATGGACAACCGATGTCAATTATAACTTTTCTAACAATTTAGGTGCACAAGATTATGCAACAACATTTCTCATTCCACAAATTAAAGACATAAATGGCAATGGTGATTGGGATAATAAAAGACATTTTGTAACGGCACAAACAGATTTGAAATACAAATTACCTTATAAAATCACGCTCGAAACAGGTTTAAAAACCGCTTTTCAAGATTTTAACAGCACCACTCAGTATTTTATAGACACACAAAAAGATGTTTTCAGAACCAATAGCTATAATTTCAAGGAGAACATCAACGCTGCTTACCTGCAAGGGTCTAAAAAAATGGGCGAGTTTATTTTGAAAATAGGGGCACGGCTCGAAAACACAAATATGTCAGGCAAGCAAACAGTGCCGAGCGATACCTCTTTTAATGTGCGTCGGACAGATTTATTTCCATATTTATATTTTAGTCGAAAAGTGATGAGCATTGCGGGGTACGAGTTGCGGGCTTATTTGGTTGCAAGACGAACAATTTCACGTCCTTCGTACGAAATGCTTAATCCTTTTCCTCGATTTTTAGACCAATTCCTTTACGAAGCGGGTAATCCCAGCCTTAAACCACAATTTACCCAAAATTATGAAGTCAATATCAGCGTAAAGGACATGCCTATATTGGCATTTGGCAGAAACTATGCACAAGATATTTTTAGCAATGTCTTGTATCCTGACCCTCAAAATACCTTCATTAGTTACAGAACTTATGATAATTTGGGTAAAAACACGGAAACTTATGCGCGTATCACAGGGGCAATACCGCCGGGTAAAAAGTATTTTTTCGTTGTTGGTGCACAATACAATCACAACAATTATCAAGGCATTTATGCCAACAGCCCTTTGGAATTTAAAAGAGGCAGTTGGTCGTTTTTTACGTACCACACATTGAAAATTGGCAAAAAGACGAATATCAGCATGAATGGTTTTATGCGTGTCAATGGACAATTACAATTTTATGAATTGAATAATTTTGGCACTCTTAATATCAATGCCAGTCATCAGTTTTGGGATAAAAAACTCATTGTTGCCCTCAATTTTACCGATGTTTTATTTACAAATCAATATCAATTCACACTCAATCAAGGGAATATTCATGCCATTGGGTCACGTATAAATGATACAAGGCGCGTGGGTCTAAATGTCCGGTATGCATTTGGTATTCGAAAAAAAGAGAAAAAGGAGGGGCTGTTTGATATGCCCGATGGTTCGTTTAAATAAAATATAAAAATTAAATAATGTAAAAATAAAAGTGCCTAAAAGGTAAATTTTAGTTGATAAGTGCTTACTGTTTAAAGATAAACACTTGATATAAACACTTTAATTATACCTAAATCATCTATTTGTTTTCAAGAAAATTATCTTTTAAATTTGCAATAAGTCAAGTAGTGAAATTAGAAATTTTTAAATCATATTTTTTCATTAAACGACAATTTAACATGACAGATTTAACGCATGAGTACACTTTCAAAACGTTGCTCACCACTCAAAACAAAAAAATAAATACAAAACAAACCTTTTTTTCTAATTTAGATAATATATTTAAAAATTATCTAAAACGTTTTCTTAGGTTCTCATTTCCTTTCATCTTCATTTTGGGCGGTTCTATGGAGGGGGTGGCTCAATGCGATTGCACGGACTGCCGTTGTAATGATTCGCTTGAACTAGTGAATTTTTATAAAGCAACTGATGGTGCCAATTGGATCAATAAATGGGATTTATTGCAGCCCATGGCAAGCTGGAATGGCGTAACATTGACCGACGGACGGGTGCGGCTCCTTAGCCGCTCTGCTAATCGACTGAAAGGCATCTTGCCCAATTTGAATTTATCGCATTTACAAGGACTTGCGCTCGACAATAATCAATTGAGTGGCATGTCTGATCTTGATTTACCCAAATTGGAATATCTCTGGTTAAATTCAAATCAATTTAAAACCGTTTCTACGCTCACTTTACCCAATTTACAAGTTCTTCAACTCAACAACAACGCATTAAACGGGAATATACCTTCTTTCGATTTACCCAAATTGCAAGAACTTTACCTTAATAACAATCAATTAATTGGCACTATTCCCAATTTTAATTTGCCCAATTTGCAAGTTCTTATTTTGTATAACAATCAATTGAGCGGTGCAATACCTAATTTTAATTTGCCCAACTTACAACAACTCTACCTGCATATTAATAAATTGAGCGGTAATCTGCCCAATTTTAATTTGCCCAATTTATCCGCCCTTAATTTTAGTAACAATCAATTGACTGGCTTCATACCGAATTTCAATTTGCCTAAATTACAATCTCTAAATGTTCAAAAGAATCAATTAAGCGGTACCATACCAGATTTCAATTTACCCACTTTGAACTTGTTTTATGCTGATAACAATCAATTAACTGGCAATATTCCGAATTTCAATTTACATAATTTGCAGGAGCTTTATCTTAATAGCAACAAATTGAATGGTGCAATCCCTGATTTTAATTTGCCTAAATTATTATATTTTTATGTCAACAATAATCAATTGAGTGGGTGTATCCCAAAATCAATTAAAATCCAAAGCCCGCTCATCAATGCTTCTGGTGGCAATGTGGCAAATAATCCCAATTTGGCAACTCAAAGTTGGTCTAATTACTGGATTAATAACGAAGGAGCATGCGCAACAACTGCGCTCGGTTCTGCGACTACCAACCCTTGGCGTATTTATCCCAATCCTGCCCACGAAGTCCTTTATATTGAAGGTATGTCGGACGGGTCTCAAATATTTATTTACAATGCTATAGGAGGTTTGGTTATGAATACTAATTTGAAAGACAATGCTGTGGACGTCGGGCATTTGAATAGCGGTCTTTACACGTTTGTTTTTGACATGAATGGAAAACGCTTTGTGGAAAAGTTTACGAAACAGTAAACTTTGAGGGACAATATAATTACTTTATTTACGATGTTATAACAACATATAGGTGTTCGAGAGATGTGGCTCTTGAACACCTTTTTCATCTGGTACCTCCTCGGAAACTGTTTTAAGTTTTTAAAGCAGTTTTTGAGCATTGCAGGAGACAAGTATAAAGATAGGTTGTTGATGGATAGAAAGTTTTTTGTATCAAATTTGAAAAATATTATCTCAATTGGTTTTAAAAACGTAACTTTGCGGGCGTTTTTCGATGTTATTTTACATAACTCATTGAAAAACAATTAGTTTTCTATTTTTTTAACAAAAGTTCAATAATTTCTACATGCCTACTATTAACCAGCTTGTACGTAAAGGCAGAGAGGTCATCGTCGAAAAGAGTAAAACGCGCGCTCTGAAAGCATGTCCACAACGCCGTGGCGTATGTACGCGTGTCTATACAACGACACCGAAAAAGCCCAACTCTGCACTTCGCAAGGTTGCAAAAGTGCGCTTGACGACGCAAATGGAAGTGATTTGCTACATTCCGGGTGAGGGTCACAACTTGCAAGAACACTCAATCGTGCTTGTGCGCGGTGGTCGTGTTAAAGACTTGCCAGGTG
>JAYTUQ010000013.1:0-3102 GCA_043744455.1 Saprospiraceae bacterium
ATTTAAAAGGGCTAAAGCAACTCAATCTAAATATAAAATAAATTCATCATGAATTAGAAATATTCGTTTTATTCCTAATTTAACAAAGTCAAGATAAAAATTATATTGTTATCTTATCTTTGTAACATATTGATTTTAAAAGAAACTTTCTAAACTTTCTGCCATGAAACTTAATGTTACAGTCGTTATTTTCTTTGTTTTCCCCCTTTTAGCGCACAGTCAATCCATTGAAAGACAAGTTGTTGCTTCAACAGGCAATTTTGTCCAAAATACTGAGGGGTCACTTAGTTTTACTATTGGTGAACCTACCATAGTATTAGGTACGGACGGTTCAAAATCACTTTTACAAGGATTTCAGCAACCGACATATTCCCCAAGAACAGCCATTTTTCAAAATGATGCAGAAGAGGGTTGCAAATTCCTGCTTTTCCCCAATCCAATCGCTCAAACTGTTAGTGTAGAAACATCTATTCAGGATGAGGCATTTGAGATATTCGATACCAATGGCAAAAGTTACGGTTATTTCAATAAGTCTAACGGTGTCATAAATGTTTCTGACCTTACTACGGGGATTTATTTTGTGAAGGTGAATTGTATATCAAATAAAGTATTTTACCGTAAACTCATCAAACTTTGACAATAATGGTGTTGTCATTAAACCTAAAATCCTTATGAAAAACCTATTGATTCTCTTTTCACTTTTAGTTTTCTCAAAAACACTGTTTGCTCAAAGTTTAGAACGGGAAGTCATCGCTTCCTCAGGTGATTATATTGAGAATGGTTTTGGCTCTTTGAGTTTTACAGTCGGAGAAGCAACCATACAATTAGCGATGGATGGCACCCATATTTTGACACAAGGCTTTCAACAACCTTATAAAAATGTGGTCATACCTGTTGAATTTGGTGATTTTTCGGTTCAAAAACAAGACAAATTTGTTCAATTAAATTGGTTTACCTATTCCGAACGCAACAGCTTGCGTTTTGATATTGAACGCAGCGACGATGCGAAATCCTTTTATAAAATTGCAGAAATGAAAGCCATCGGTGCGAGTGCCGTGCGTCATGATTACCATGCTTTCGATAAATCTCCTTTGGATGGCATTAATTATTATCGTTTGCGGCAAATTGATGTGGATGGTCGAGAATCATTTTCAAAAACCTTGTCTATTTATTTTGACAACCCTAACAACGCTAAAAATTGGGCACACGTTTTTCCTACATCCGTAACAAACGAAGTTGTCATCGAATGTCTTTTTAATAACGATGCACAACTAAGGATTACCAATATATTAGGCATTCCAATTCGTCAACTGGTTGTTAAAAAAACAGAGAATCCCTTTCAAAAAACTTTACTCATCGGTGATTTACCCAGCGGCACTTACTTTTTCATATTTAATACATCAGAAACTCAAATCGTTCATAAAATTGTTAAACAGTAAAAATATGTTCTTTCTCATTCTCTAAACTAATGTTAACATGACATGTCAAACAAAACTTCGTAAATTTTTAATGGCTTTTATCGCTGTTGTTTCTTTTACGACAATCAACGCACAAGCACCACAAGTTATTAATTATCAAGCCGTTGTGCGTGACGCAGCAGGTGAAATTGTAAAAAATAAAGCCGTCAACTTTCGCCTTTCCATCTTAGACGGCGGTACAAGTGGTACCCCTCAGTACGTCGAAACCCAAAGCAAAACAACGAATCAATTTGGCTTAGTTACCTTTGGTATCGGACAAGGCACAACCGTTTCTGGTAGCATGAACGCTGTCACTTGGGCAACTGGCAATAAGTTTTTTAAGGTCGAATTGGATATCAATGGCGGCAATTCATTTACCGTTATGAGTACGTCGCAATTTCTATCCGTGCCTTATGCGTTGTATGCGGCTAATGGCGGCACTGCCTCTTCTGGTTGGGGATTGAGTGGTAATACAGCTACTTCGAATAATTATTTGGGAACGAATAATACGCAGGATTTGCGCTTTTATACAAATAATACGCAAAAAGCGGTTTTGACAACAGATGGAAATATGAGCATTGGTACTTCAACGCCGACTTCAAGATTAAGCCTCGAAAGCAATTCAGATGGCAGTGGTCCAATAGATGGTCGGTTTTTGCTTGATTTAAAAAATACTTCCACAAGTTCCGCATCACAAGCAGTTATGAAATTTGCTTCGGGTAATAGTGGCAATTACATGAATATTTCTCAAAGTGCATCTAGTTATACCATTGGACCAGATGCAGATGCAGGTATTGTTTGGGCAAATGGTGCAGGAGGGCTCATATTAAGAGCTTCGCCGAAAAGCGGGAGTGACCCTGATGTAGGTGCTATTCGTTTTTTGACGGGTTGGAATAGCGGAACTGCGAATGTAACAAATGAACGTATGCGAGTACAAGCGAATGGGAATGTTGGTATAGGAACATCAAATCCGGTTTCAAAATTAAGTATTGAAACTAATGCTGATGGTTTTACTAGCGGAAATGAACCTGACGGGCGAATATTATTAGATTTAAAAAACACCTCAACGAGTTCAGCTTCTCAAACCCTCATGAAAGTTTCGGCTGGTAACAGTGGTAGCTTTACAGTTCTTTCGCACAGTTCATCTACTTATACAACTTCACCCGATACAGATAATGGTCAGATATGGTCGTGTGGTACGGGCGGATTGATTTTAAGAGCATCGCCTAAAACGAGTGGTGACCCTGATTTAGGCAGTATTCGCTTTCTAACAGGTTGGGTTTCAAATGCCACAGGCAGTTCAGAAAGAATGCGCTTAGATAAATCTGGTAATTTAGGTATTGGCACTTCTACACCAAAAGCAAAAGTAGAAGTTGCGAATGGTGATGTTTATTTAACTGACTCTACGAAAGGTATTATTTTGAAATCCCCAAATGGTAATTGTTGGCGTGTAACGGTTGACAATACAGGCAATCTTGTTCGTACACAAATAACCTGCCTGTAGTATAATTTCAAAATTATATGTTTTCAGTGCAAGATTACGAAAATTGATGTTCGCCGTAAACTTATGGTAATAAAACCGCCAAGAAGATTGGTTGTTTTGGTTTAAAAAAAGCCGTAGGCTTGGCACATTTTGTAGCGGCGG
>JAYTUQ010000014.1:0-3087 GCA_043744455.1 Saprospiraceae bacterium
TGAGCAAATTCTTGAAAGTGAATCAAATCAAGAAACGGACGATAATAAGTATAATAGAGTAGATATTTTAACGCAAAATTCAAAGAATGAACTGATAATCATTGAAATTCAAAGTACTTATGAAATTGACTATTTTCAAAGAATGGCTTTTGGCGTTTCAAAGAGTATTTCTGAAAATCTAAAAAAACGACAAAAATATGCTGAAATCAAAAAGGTCATTTCGATAAACATAGTTTACTTTGACCTTGGACAAGGAGAGGATTACATTTATAAAGGTAAAACAGATTTTAGAGGTTTGCACCAGAATGATTTGTTAGGGCTTTCTGACAAACAAAAAACAACATTTTCGAAAGAGCATGTATCTGATATTTTTCCTGAATATTATCTTTTGAAAGTCAATCAATTCGACGATAATGCTAAAGATACATTAGATGAATGGGTTTATTTCTTAAAAAACAGTGAAGTAAAAGACGAGTTCAAAGCCAAAGGTCTAAAAGAAGCAGGAGAGGTTTTAGACATTATGCGGCTTGCTGAAGATGACCAATATGGTTATAATCGTTATTTGGATAGTTTACATTTAAAAGCGAGTGAGGTTTTTTCTTTACAAACTGAAGCTGAATTTAAACTTAAAACAGACATTGCTAAAAACTTGTTAAACATGGGACTTTCTGTTGAAGAAATAGCAAAAGCAACGGGTTTATCAGTTGCTCAAATTCAAAAATTAGCACCCGAAAGGTAAACTTTCGCTTATTGTGTAGATTTGTCGAAATAGGGCAGAATTGCTTAATTATACTGAGGGGGTGCTTTGTCGTACATAAATAAACCTCGTCGAAGTTGTACGCTTCGACGAGGTTTATTATTTAATTCTTCAACACAAACGTCTTCTTCTCCACGCCAACGCCCTTGATAGTCAATGATTTCCAACCTTTTGGCAATTGTGGTTTGTATTTTTGAACGATGCCTGCGTCTGTAAATTCTAAGCCACCGAAGCCGAAGATGAGCGTTTGCAAAAAGCCACCTGCGCCTGTTGAAAAGTACGGATTTGTACCACCTGCTGTTTCAGCTAAAACCCCAAAAGGCGGTGCTTCATTAGGTTTGTAAGCGTCCGTAAACTGTTTGGCAGCGAGTTCGGTATTATTAAACCGTGCATTCAAGATGCTGAAAATGGCTTGTGCCATGGCGGGCGAAGAACCTTTGCGCCCAGGAATATTATCACCCAAAGTTTTCCAATAATAGTCCAAATCCTTCTTAATTGTCGCTTCATCGGTCACGATACTGAGGGGGTAGGAGAGTAGGTTGACGTCTGTTTGTTTGATGGGTTCACCGGCGTAAGAAGCATGTTCGCGGGTCGTACCGTCAGGAAATTTTAAGATAACGATGTTGTCACCCACAGTTTTCCACAAAGGGTCTGGGGTTTCTCCGAGAACAGCGGCGGCTTGTTGGGCATAACTCAAAACGGTTTTGGCAATGCCGTTTGTGAAGGCGTTGTCGTCCACATTTTCAGCCCATTCATCGGCACAAACCACGTTATTGATGTGGTATTTGCCGTCTTTACCCATTTCCACGCGGTTTGCCCAAAAGTCTGCTGTACCTTTAATGACTGGATAACCCTTTTCGCGCAACCAATTTTTATCTTTTGTTACTTGATAATATTTCCACATTGCATAGCCGACGCAGCCTGTTATGTGGTGTTCAAAAGGTCCTGACAAAGCCCAAACGGGTGTGCCTTCCTGCCCTGTGTCGTCGCCTTCCCACGGATATTTTGCACCTTTATAGCCATAACTAACGGCATTCGCTTTAGCTGCTTCCAAACTTTTGAAGCGATATTCCATCGGTGAACGAGCCATTTCGGGATGCAATGCCAATAACGGAGGATACATCCACAATTCGGTATCCCAAAAAACATGTCCGTTGTAACCCAAACCCGACAAACCCATGGGTGAGAGTGAATAAGACGTGCCTTCACGCACAAAAGAATATAAATGATATAAAGCTGAACGAACAGCGTTTTGTACGGGTTGTACTGAGGGGTCACCTTCGATGATAATATCCGACTCCCACAACTTCGCCCATGCATCGCGGTGACGTTGCAAAAGGCGTTCACGTTTTTCTAAAGCCGCGAAAATGGTCATCCGTTCCGCTTCATTTTGCGGGTCTGCGCTTTGTGCCGTCGAAATAACCGAACCGATGACGCTGAAAGAATAGGTTTCTCCTGCCGCCAATTTTTTCTTGAATTTTAACAGGTGCATATTGTTATCCCACTCTTCATGTATCAAACGCGGTTCAGAGCCATGTTTTTCATCAAAAAGAAAAGTATTTGACACAGCGAGGGTCAAACGACCTGTCGGGGATTTAGCAACAGAAGTCATCAATGGAATGATGATGTGGGGACGGTCAATTTCAGCATAAAAGTTTTTTACATCTTTCAAATTGTCAGGCGACTCTATGACGCTCGCGGGAGAAATTTCACACGCTTTTTTAGCTGTAATTGTCACATTTATCATGGCTGTGTGTGGCATTTGGCGCAACGCCATAACTTCATGTTTAACAGAAAGAATGTCGGCATAATCAAAAGTTGTTGCCAAAGCGGCGTTTTTCATGTCCAAAGTTTGGACATAATTGGCAATATTGTCGCGTCCTATTCGCTTTTCATTGACTTCGAGGTTCATATTAGCGAAGCTAAAAACCTTCATAATGTTCGACACACGCCCGCGCCCATAAGTATCGAATGCGCCATTCAGCACTACTTCGCTGACGCGCAAAGGTTGAGCAGAAGAAATGAGACCAATCATACCATTGGCAACCGTTACGCCATAGTATTTAGATGGGTCAATATTCTTTGCGACAATATTCCATGGGTCGTTTTGTTGACCCCTCAGTATAAATGCAAAAAAGCATAGGAAAATGGTTAAAATTTGCTTAATCATCATTCTTGTTGTTTAGTTATTGAATTAATTTTCTAACATGAATTTCACGAATTTCACGAAATAAATAGATTCTGTTTTGGCTAACACCCCCACAGTATAATCGGTTGGGTTCAGGTATAGTAGACGGAAATGGAATAGGTTTTTGCTTTTTTTTTGCAAA
>JAYTUQ010000015.1:0-3074 GCA_043744455.1 Saprospiraceae bacterium
GATTTACTTTTTTAAGAATAATGAAGTATTAGACACTTTTAAAGCGAAAGGTATGGCAGCCGTAAAAGAGAAGTTGGCTGTTGATAATCTGCCCGATGATGAAAAGAAAAAGTACAATAAATTTTTGGATAATCTCAGTTGGGAAGCAAGTGTTGCCCAAACTGCAAAAAAAGAACAAGAAGATGCGATAAATGAAGCCGTTGAAAAAATGAAAGAAGAAGTGAAGAAAGCAACTGAAAAAGTAGAAAAAGCAACAGAAAAAGCAAAAAAGGCAACAGAAAAAGCAGAAAAAGCAACAGAAAAAGCAGAAAAAGCAGAAAAAGAAGGCGAAAGAAAAAAGGCTATAAATGTTGCATTTGAACTTATAAAATTAAGTTTGAATAACGCTCAAATCTCACAAGCAACAGGCTTGACAGAATCAGAAATTGAAGAATTACGAAAAGACACCCCCTCAGTATAAAGCATTGGAAATCTATAAAAAAGAAAAACACCCGCTGGCAACAATCCTTTAAATAAAACGCTCGCTCGTTAGCGGCTTCAGACGCGACACATAACTATGGCGCGCATCTTAGATGTGAGAGATAAAACAGAAAATTTTCCTCTTCGAAAAAATCGGCGTTTTGTACTCCTCAGTAAAACAATAAAAAGCCTTGCCCGCTGAACACGTAGGGCAAGGCTTTTTGTATATTATTTTCAGCCGTTGACCCAATAACGCACGAAATAGAGCGAACAAATCTTAATTTCACGCTTTTAAAATAGGATATCATTCAATCTATTAATCAAACCACCATCAATGAAGAAGATTCTCAGTGTTTTACTCTGTCTGTTTGTGTTCAATGTTCTTTTTTCACAAGCTTTAAAATGGACAAAAGATGGTAAAGGCTATTTGCGTCAAGACAAAAGCGAAATTGTGCAGTTCAACTTGCCCGATATGCAAAAAACGGTGTTGGTGACGCAGCAACAACTCACGCCGACGGGTAAAACGACCCCCCTCAGTATCCGCAACTATTTTTTTACGGACGACAATAATAAGGTGTTGATTTACACTAATACAAAACGGGTATGGCGTTACGATACACGCGGCGATTATTGGGTGTTGGATATGAAAAGCAAAAAGTTGAGCCAATTAGGTAAAACGCTGCCCGAAAGTTCTTTGATGTTTGCTAAAATAGCACCCGATGGCAGCAAAGCGGCTTATGTGAGCGAGCGCAATATCTATGTTGAAGACTTGTCGAATGGTAAAATTAAGGCATTGACCAAAACAAATGGTACGCCCAAACTCATAAATGGCACATTCGATTGGGTATATGAAGAGGAGTTTGACTGTCGCGACGGTTTCCGTTGGAGTGCTGACAGTAAGAAGATTGCGTATTGGCAAATTGATGCCAACAAAATCCGCAATTACGATATGTTGAACACAACGGATTCGATTTATCCGTTTATTATTCCAGTTGAATACCCAAAAGTGGGTGAATTTCCGTCGCCTTATAAAATAGGTGTGGTAAATGTCAAGAAAGGCAAGACAAGGTGGATGAATATTCCAGGCGTACCCAACAATACTTATGTGCCACGCATGGAATGGGCGGCAAACAGCGACGAATTGATTATACAACAGCTCAATCGCAAGCAAAATGAGTCTAAAATCATGTATTGCAATGCCAAAACGGGCAACACTTCTACTGTTTATCAAGAAAGCGACGTCGCATGGATTGACTTAATGGGTACAGATATGGTCGGTTATTGGACATGGTTGGACAACAATAAAGCCTTTTTGTGGCAAAGTGAAAAAGACGGTTGGCGGCATCTCTACCGTATCTCAAAAGACGGCAAAAATGAGACTTTGATTACCAAAGGCAATTATGATGTTATAGACATTGTCCTCGTAGACGAAGCCCACAACGATATTTATTTCTATGCTTCGCCTGAAAATGCCACCCAAAAGTATCTTTATCGTACAAAACTAAGCGGCGAAGGCACGGCTGAACGCGTTAGTCCCGTCAATCAGAAAGGGACTCATTCTTATGATATTTCGCCTGACGGAAAATACGCACAACACGGCTTTTCAAACTATTATACCCGCCGAATGAGCGAATGGGTGACCTTGCCTGACCACAAAGCCTTGACAGAAAAGGAAAGTATTGCGGCTCAAGCCCCCCCCTCGCCCCCCCTCAGTAATAACGTCGAATTTTTTCAAGTCACAACGGTTGACGGTGTAACGCTCGATGGCTGGATGGCGAAACCCAAGAACTTCGACCCGTCTAAAAAGTACCCTATTGTGTTCAATGTCTATTCCGAACCTGCTTCTACAACAGTACGGGATGTGTATGGCATCAACAACAACCGTTTGTACGTAGGTGATATGGCAACAGACGGATATATTTATGCATCACTCGATGGTCGTGGCACACCTGCACCAAAGGGCAAAGCATGGCGCAAAGCGATTTATCGCAAAATAGGCATTGTCAATATCAGAGACCAAGCGATGGGTGCAACCGAGATGTTCAAAAAGTGGTCTTTCATTGATACGTCGCGCGTGGCGGTTCATGGCTGGAGTGGTGGCGGTTCTGCAACATTGAATTTGCTGTTTCAATATCCTGATATTTATAAAACAGGAATTTCGGTGGCAGCGGTTGCGAATCAATTGACTTATGACAATATTTATCAAGAACGTTATATGGGTATTCCACAAGAAAATAAAGAAGATTTTGTCAATGGTTCGCCTATCACGTATGCCAAAAACTTGCGGGGCAACTTGTTGTATATTCATGGCACTGGCGATGACAATGTGCATTATCAGAACGCAGAAATGCTTTTGAATGAATTGATTAAGTATAATAAACAATTTCAGTATATGCCTTATCCGAATCGATCACACGGTATCTACGAAGGAGAAGGTACTGGCTTACATTTGTCAACGATGTTTACCAAGTACTTGAAACAATATTGTCCGCCGGGCGGTAAATAGCCCCCCCTCAGTAGGTGATGAATTCATTAAAGGCACTGTATCCACTTTTTTTATCCTAAAAGGTTTAGAAAAATTAGTCTATTTTCAGCAAATTCAACAATTTATTGAC
>JAYTUQ010000016.1:0-3066 GCA_043744455.1 Saprospiraceae bacterium
TCAGGTTCAAAGGGTATAATCTCAGCCTGTAGGCACCCCTAAAGTTAATAAATCAATTAAATATAAGATTTGGCTTTTTCTACCTAATCATAATAACTGCTGCAAATGTAAGCATTATGCTCAATAATCAAGCATGTCTTAAATTTTAAGAAAAAAAATATTCTGAAAGATGAGTCTTTTTTTTTCTTCGAAAAAAAAGATTTCAAGTCCCATTTGGCATAGATATTCAATAATCTCACACATAAAATTACAAGCAACACCAAGCCGCATAAGGTTTCGCAAAAAGATAAACTTGATTTCACAAAGCAAATCGTCATTAAAAAGTAAGTTTTCAAACAGTTTGTAAATGAAAATGGTATGAATCCATGAGCTTTTCAAAGGCTCATGGATTTTTTATACCCCCATCTCGACGGCGATTATGCAAGTGGGACGTATTTCGTCACCTTGCCATACGGGAAAGCGGTGCAGACGAAGAAACTCATTGTTCGGAAATAAAGTTATAAAGAATTTATAAATTAAATATGGGATGAATCCACGAGCTTTTCGAAGGCTCGTGGATTTTTTTATACCCCTCAGTATTTTACCCCCAAAAGTATATTTTGAACAAAAAAGGCTTAAATTTGTCAAAAATAATCAGATTAACAAAAATGTAATTTCAAATGAAAGTATTAGAGTGGGATACAGCCGCAATGAATGATTTCGAACTCAAGGGCATTCTCCTTAGCCTTATTGGAAAAGCGAAAAGAAAACAATTGATTCGTGTTTTTGAAGTCTTAAAAACAGATTTAGAAGCGACAGAAACAGAGGTTGAGCAATTGCCTTACGCCCTTACGCAAAAACAAGAAGCAGAATTAATGGTGTCATTGGAGGAAAGTTACCATGAAGAAAATATGATAGATCTTGAGGAAGCCAGAAAATTGCATGCACGATGGCTCTAAACGTAAAAATAAATAAAAAAGCCAACCAACGTTTGTACAATATTGCAGAATACTTGGAAGAAGAATACTCTTTTCAAACAGCTAAAAATTTTGTACAAAAAGTCTATAAAACGATTGACAAAGTAGCAAAACATCCAACACGCGGACGTAAAGTACCTTTATCAAATACCTTGCAGTTTATAAATATTGATAAACATCGGCAATTATTTTATCGCGTGCACGGGACAAGGCTTTCCGTTGTTGATATTTTCGATACAAGACAAGACCCGACTAAGCGCCCTTTTTAATTGGGCGTTGAAAGGTATAGTAGGCGAAATCCATGAGCTTTTCAAAGGCTCATGGATTTTTTTATACCCCTCAGTATTTTACTCCAAAAAGTATATTTTGAATAAAAAAGGCTTAAATTTGTCAAAAAAATTACAATATGAAAGTTGCTGAATTAGATGAAATGACTATGAATGTTGCTGAACTTAAAGATGTCCTTTTGAAACTAATTGGAAAGGCGAAAAGCAAAGCGCAATTAATACACATTATTGAGCGTGTAGAAGAGGTTTTTGAAGAGGAAGCAGAAGATGCGGAAACTTTTTGGAGCAGATTCACGCCTCAACAACGAGCTGAATTAGAGCAGTCATTTGAAGACAGTTACAATCCTGATAATTGGATTACACATGAAGATATGCAAAAGAAACACGCTAAATGGTTAAAAAAGTAGTCTGGACAAAAGCGGCTGATAAATCGTTTGACAATATAACCGCTTACTTACATGAGAAAGCATCATCAACTTTATTATCGAATAGACGGAAAAAACTTAATCATTTCTAATATTTTCGATACCCGTCAAGATCCTCAAAAACGTCCTTTCAAGTAATATCACTCACCAAATTTTTACACTAAATTGGATAAGGAGAAAATAAAAAGGCTTTGTGTTGCTTGTCATTTGCAATTTTATTATGACATCAAACGATTTATTGCAATTTATTGACCTCTAAAACATCTTCTTTTGCATTTCGACTTAGTTTACTTTTTAAAATTTCTCCAAAACGAATTTAATTTCAGTAAAAAGGTTTTTACAAGAATAATAATCAAATTTTAAGTTAATATTCCACAAATAATTTGTAAATTATGAATCTCTATTCTATGGAAAGAGGGTTGACAAACGTATTAATTGAAAAAAAATCACTTCATTCTTCAAGAAATTTGAGAACTTTGTAACTCTTCCTACTGATAAGGCTTTTAAGGTCTGTTATACTGAGGGGGTGTCTTTCTTTTCGACCAATAAATTATCAATTTAAAATATGACAACACAACATCTTGAAGCGGGCGAATTGCCACGCGGATTATACACACCACAACTCGAATCTGATGCTTGCGGTACGGGTTTTATCGCTAATCTGAATGGTGTTCAAACACATGAAATTGTTGAAAATGCCCTTAAAATGCTCGCCAGTATGGAGCATCGGGGGGCTTGTGGTTGCGAACCCAATTCGGGCGACGGTGCGGGTATCATGATTCAAACGCCTCATGCCTTTTTTCAGAAAAAAGCAAAGGAAAACGGTTTTGAATTGCCCGATTTTGGTGAATATGGTGTGGGTTGCGTCTTTTTTCCAGCCGATAGAATCTTGCGCAATCAGTGTCGGACGCTGCTCAATGACTATATAGATGAGATGGAATTTGACCTTTTGGGCTATCGCCTTGTGCCGACTGACGATGAACTGATAGGTGAAACGGCTTTGGGTGTGCAGCCGCGCATGGAGCATGTTTTTGTGAAACCACGCCAAACGCCGCAAGACAGGTATTGGCTCGAACGCCGTTTATATGTGTTGCGTAAATATTCGACGCACCGCATTCATCAAACTTTCCCGCAGACGCAAGACCACTTTTATATTGCGTCTTTTTCCTATAAAACGGTTTTGTACAAAGGTCAGTTGACGACTTGGCAATTGCGCCCTTACTTTCCCGATTTGCACAATGAGGACTTAAAATCGGCTATCGCCCTTGTACATTCGCGTTTTTCGACCAATACAGTGCCGAAGTGGAAGCTCGCACAGCCTTTCCGTTACATTGCGCACAATGGTGAAATCAATACGATTATGGGCAATGTGAATTGGTGGAAATCGAAGGAGTTTAT
>JAYTUQ010000017.1:0-12036 GCA_043744455.1 Saprospiraceae bacterium
TCCTGCCGAACCTCCCCAGGGTGGAAACACAGCAAGGATAAGGCGGTTGAGCGGTGTGCTTGGCGCATTTTTTTTGTTTTTTAGTCAGTTTGTCGGTTAACTGAATTCTCTAAAAAATTGAATAGAAACAACCGACATAGTAACTGACCCATAAATTGTCTCGACAAATGAAATTTTTTATTGACACCGCCAATCTTGACCAAATTCGTGAAGCCAAAGACCTCGGCATTCTGGACGGCGTAACGACAAACCCTTCCCTTATGGCAAAAGAGGGCATTTCTGGAACGAATAACGTTCTAAAACACTACAAAGCCATCTGCGATCTGATTGAAGGCGATGTGAGTGCTGAAGTTATTTCAACAGATTTCAAAGGTATGATTGAAGAAGGACAACGATTGGTGGATCTTGCGCCCAATATCGTCGTTAAAGTGCCTATGATTAAAGATGGTGTAAAAGCGATTGCTTGGTTTACAGAACACGACATTTCAACGAATTGTACTTTAATTTTCAGTGCTGGTCAAGCAATTTTGGCTGCAAAAGCAGGGGCTACTTACCTTTCTCCTTTCATTGGTCGCATTGACGATACAAGTTGGGACGGTATGGAATTGATTAAACAAATTGTGGAGATATATGGTATTCAAGGCTATGATACAGAAATTTTAGCGGCAAGTATCCGTTCACCTCTTCACATCGTACAAGCTGCCCAAGCGGGTGCAGACGTTGTAACTTGCCCACTATCAGCGATTTTAGGTTTGTTGAAACACCCATTAACGGACATTGGTTTGCAACAATTCCTTGCTGACCATGAAAAAGCTAAAGCAATGGCTAATTGAGATAAAAGAAGAAAGATGTTAAAATATTTAGGTTAAAATGTCAAAAACTAAATATCTTAACATCTTAAATCAATAATCTTAACAGGACTATCTAATGAAAGAACCACAAACTTTAGCAAAGCATATTGCCATTGCAGGAAATATTGGCGCAGGAAAAACGACGTTAACAACGCAACTTGCCAAACATTTTAGCTGGGAACCTCATTTTGAAGATGTTGAGGACAATCCTTATCTCGCCGATTTTTATCACGATATGCACAGGTGGTCTTTCAACTTACAAGTTTATTTTTTGAATAGTCGTTATCGTCAGATTCTTGAGATTCAAAAAGGTAAAAAGACGATTATTCAAGATAGAACGATATATGAAGATGCTCATATCTTCGCACCCAATCTTCACGAAATGGGCTTAATGTCAAAACGTGATTTTGAAAATTATTTTACCCTTTTCGAAATTATGTTAGAGCAAGTCTCTCCGCCTGATTTACTTATCTATTTGAAAGCGAGCATTCCAACACTGGTTGGACATATTCAGCAACGTGGACGCGACTATGAAGGCTCTATTTCATTAGATTATTTAAAAAAGCTAAACGAACGATACGATTCATGGATTTCCACATACAATGAAGGTAAGTTATTGGTTATCAATGTCGATGAAATAGACTTTATCAATCGTCCTGAAGATTTAGGTGAAGTTATCAGTAAAGTACAAGCTGAACTACATGGATTGTTTTGATGATATTTATGTGGCTGTGCCATAAGACTCGGCAAATTGTAAAATTTTTTCGAATTTCTCCCCCCCTCAGTAAAAACGATTTAAAATTATGTTAGAATGACCCAATCGAAACAAGTTTAGTCTTTTGGCGTAAATGTTTGAACCTAAAAGCGAAAAAATCTAAAAAAAGAGTATTTTTGCACGCATTTTTTAACAATTATAAAGAATAATTCATTTTCCAATAAAAACTAAGCGATAAATGGCTAAGCAGAATTTTAAAAAAGTCGATAAAGACGAAGTATTAGTGGACATTGCAGAGGTAACAAAAGAAACGCAACACTGGTTGGAATTATATCAAAAACCAATTATGTATGGTGCAATTGCCCTCCTTTTAATTATCGGCGGTTGGTATGCTTGGAATTCTTATGTAGATTCCAATCAAAAGAAAGCTATTCAAGCTATGTGGAAAGCAGAACAAATGTTCAAACAAGACTCTTTTGCAGTGGCTTTGAATAACCCTGGCGGTGGTTATGAAGGATTTTTAGATATTGCAAAAAAATACAGCAGTACACCAGCAGGCAATATTGCAAACTATTATGCAGGTATTTGTTATTTACATTTAGGTAAATTTGATGAAGCGATAAAACATTTGGAAGATTTTTCACCTAAAGGAGAAGTAACTCCGACGATGAAATATGGTGCTTTGGCTGATGCCTATAGTGAAAAACAAGATTTCAACAAAGCATTGAAATACTACAAGGAAGCCGCTTCTTCTGGTGGCATTGATGATATGAAAGCTTTTTACTTAAAGCGTTATGGTATGCTGAGTGAAAAACAAGGCGATATCGCTACGGCTTTAAGTGCTTATAAAGAAGTCAAACAAAAATTTGGTGCGACAAGCGATGCTCGTGATATTGATAAATACATCGCTCGCGCTGAGTCTATCAAAAAGTAAGTAAACCAATATTAATAAAACAATCTGTATAGATGGGGCTGTTTGATAAGCGAAAGTTTATCGTTCAGCCTCATTCTTTTTCTACCTTTATCAAAAATTTAATAAAAAATTGAATACCAATTAGTTATATTTCTAAATATGTACATAAATCATGATAAAATTAACACAATATAGCCACGGAGCAGGATGCGGTTGTAAAATATCTCCTAAAGTTTTAGATGAAATTTTAAAGAATCAGAACGAAAAACTGTTCTATAATAACCTCATTGTCGGCAATGAAGAACGTGATGATGCCGCTGTGATGGACTTGGGTGATGGTTCAGCTATCATTTCAACGACTGATTTTTTTATGCCCATTGTTGACGATGCCGAAGATTTTGGGCGCATAGCTTCTGTCAATGCCATTTCTGATGTGTATGCTATGGGTGGAAAGCCGCTTTTAGCCATTGCTATTTTGGGTTGGCCCATTGATAAATTGCCGCCCGAGGTTGCCAATCAAGTCATTGAAGGCGCGCGAAAGGCTTGTGCTGATGCAGGTATTCCGCTTGCAGGAGGACATTCTATTGACTCTCCTGAACCTATATTTGGTTTAGCTGTGACAGGTCGTGTTTTGACCAAAAATATTAAAAAAAATGGCGGTGCTACTGAGGGGTCAGTTTTGTTTTTGACCAAACCTGTGGGCGTCGGTATTTTCACAACAGCTCAAAAAAAGAATAAACTCAAGCCCGAACACGCCCATATTGCCCCCCTCAGTATGAAAAAACTCAATAAGTTGGGTGAAGTATTTGGGACGCTTGATTATGTGGAAGCGATGACAGATGTGACAGGTTTTGGCATTTTAGGGCATTTGAGCGAGATGTGCGAAGCCTCACATCTATCGGCTGTCATTGAATTTGATAAAGTGCCTTTACTCAACAAAGAAGCCATTGATTATTATTTATCTGAAAAATGTATCCCAGGAGGCACTGTCCGAAACTATGATAGTTATGGTCATAAAATAGGACAATTAACTGATTATCAACGCAATATATTGTGTGACCCTCAAACCTCTGGCGGTCTTTTAGTCGCTGTGAAACAGTCAAAAGTTGTTGATTTTCAAAATTTACTGAGGGGGTATGATTTGGATTTAAAACCGATGGGTTACTTTGTGGCGCAGCAAGAGAAGTTAGTTTCCGTTGTTTAAATGGATAAAAACCATCCTTTCCAAAAGTTTGAAACTTTCGGAAAGGATGGTTCAAACTTTATACTTTTTTCATCTTAACAGACTGTGCCATTTTTTGTGCTTTTAACGCCAGTTCAGTTGCCAAAAAACAATGTGCTTGTGGCATAGCTGTTTCAGTTCGGTTGAGCACATCATCTACCAAAAGCCCACCAAATGGTAAAGGTTCTTTACTGCAATCAATGTAACGTGTTTCTTTTTGATTGACGAGGTACAGATGATTGCCGCCTTCATGGGATGTTGCAATATCTATGTTTTTACGTACTTCTATGAACCCCTCAGTACCCAATATCGTCAAACGTCCGTCGCCCCATGAATTTAAACCATCAGGCGTAAACCAATCTACGCGGACGTAGCCAGTTCCACCGTTGCCTTTCATCATGACATCGCCAAAATCCTCAAATTTAGGATATTGCGGATGATTGACATTGCCGACTTGCGATGCCACTATTTCTGCTTGGGTAGAACCTGTAAAGAAGAGAAATTGATCGAACTGATGAGAACCTATATCTGTAAGGATGCCACCAAAATATTTAATATCAAAGAACCATTCGGGTCTAGTTTTAGGCGTCATACGATGTGGGCCCATACCAATTGTTTGTATCACTTTACCAATAGCACCTTCTTTTACCAACTCGCCTGCCTTGACTGTAGCGCGATTTTCATGCCTTTCACTGTACATAATCGAATAAATACGCTTGGTTTCTTTTTGTACACGGCGGACATTAGCCAATTGTTCAAGTGACGTAATGCCAGGCTTATCAACAAAATAATCCTTACCGTGTTGCATCACCTCTATACCCAAAGGTGCACGTTCAATGGGTATGCCTGAGCTTAGAATGAGTTGGACGGACTTATCTTCTAATATTTCTTGTTTGCTCTTTGCCAATTTTGCTTGCGGATATTTTTTAGCAAATGCCGCCACCAAATCTGGTTCTTTGGCATAAAATGAGACCAACTGACCGCCGCCTCTTGTCACAGCATCTGTCATACTATAAATATGACCGTGATTGATATTGATAACTGAAAACTTGATACGTGGCTCGACACGTGATTCAGCTATGGTTTGTTTCGGTAATACGGACAACAAAGCCATACCTGTAGCGGCTTTAGCGGTTTGCGTCATAAATCTGCGGCGGTCAAAAACTGTATTTTTCATTTTGTTGTTTGTTTATAAACTATTGATTTAGAAAATTTTAGGTTTTTCTAATCTCTAATAATAACTTTCTTATTGATTACGCCTTTTTCTGACTCAATAGTTAAAATATATAGCCCATTGTTCAAATTAGAAATAACTAAATTTTGAGAAGAAAAACCCACATCAAAATGACGTTTTTCAGATTGAATCAACTGACCAGCCATATTAACCAATTTCACTTGTGCATCAAAAGCCGTTTCAGAAGTCAAATTGAGCTGTAAAGATTGATTTTTACTGAGGGGGTTCGGAGAGACCTCGAAATTTGAAATACCTGAAATTTCTTTCGTGCCACTTATCATACCCGCTACAAAATTTTGACGCGCAGAAACACTGGCACATGCCACGTAGTTGTTATAAGGTTTGATGCGCCAATGATAGTTTTGACCCGATGCTGTAAAATAACCAGGTGCCATTGTACTATTGATAGTCAAGGAATTAGTCGCAGCAACAAACACACGAGAATCAAAAAATAGAGGCGTTTTACTTATTTCAACAACATATCCAGTTGCTCCTGTTACTGCCGTCCACGATAAAGTGAAATTATTGTTATAAGCCGTTGTCGCACCATTAATGGGTGCCGTTAAGGTAGCTGCTGCCAATGTTGTAGCCGTAGGTGCAACATTACCTGAACGCAAATAAGCTCTATAAGAACTGTTAAGGTAATTGTTTAGCATAGCTGTCTTTTGCATAGGCGAAAAAGTAGATTCACAGCCAATAAAATAATCCATGATGTTTGTTTCATCAGGGTCTATTTTTACACCTTTTGGGTCGGTTGCTAAACCCACATAGACACATGGGTTACTACCATTGTAACCAAACCCCAAATTGTAATTTGGCGGTGTGTCGCAAAAACCGTCCCCTGCCGTAGAACAATTGGCATCAGTTCCCGTTCGTGCTGCGTTTTCAACAGTATAAACCCCACCACCAAGACAACTGACGGTTGCAGGTGCACGATAATCAGGGGCTGCCGGTTTAAACGGACACGTTTCCCAACCATAAAATGGATGTGGTAAACCGAAAAAATGCCCTGCTTCATGGGCTATCGTCACAGCACCCGGTACTGTTACCTGTGAATTGACGATGACAAACCAATCAGCATCATACTGTACGTTGCCTCCTGTATTTTGATAGTAGCCTAAAACAGTGGCAGTAGGTTGTGCAGGATCATTCGCATTATCCAGCAAAAAAACATTCATACCGTCCGTTTTTTTATTCGTTCGAATGGCATTTTCTCCTGAAAATGAGCGTGGGCCTGAATAGAGCCCAGTGCTATTTATATTGTTAATGCCTTTAATGTAAAACAGTAAATCAACACCATTGACTGAATACAGCCGATTCCATTCACAGAGCATATCCAGAACTTTATTCATGGGCGCACGTCCTGTACCTTCCGTCGTTGCGACTAAATGAAACCAAACGGGCACGTAAGCAACAGCCCGCATGGGGGCAACAACTGGATGCCGCTCACGCAAAGCAATCATCTCATTATATATGACGTCTGCATCTTGAGTCGAAAGACCACAAACCATTGGTTTGCTTGTAGTTTGTTGTGCTTTTATACTGAGGGGGGCAAAAAATAGTAAAAACAGAAGTGTGAAGAAGAGAATTTTTTTCATGCAAAAAGTATAAGATTAAATGAATAATAGACTGCAAAATTGTTTTTATATACAACGCAAAACTTTGCATAATTCGCTCCAAAGTTAGATAAAAATTAAAATGAGGCTGTTTTTTTTAGATAAAATCATTTTTATTATTGGTTTGGCTATGGGTTTTGATAAAACACTTTATTTTTGCGGCACTTCACATATAGAAGTCTATATGTATCGAAATATCGTTTTAAGTTCATTTTTATCTAAAATAAATCCTTTACAAAATGACAAAAGTAACAGTGGTCGGAGCTGGTAATGTAGGCGCAACTTGCGCTAATGTATTGGCTCACATGGACATTCTTAAACATGTCCATCTTCTTGATATTCAAGGCGCTATGGCACAAGGCAAAGCTCTGGATACTTGGCAACAAGCACCCATTGATTCATACTCTACTTATCTTACAGGTTCAGACAAATACGAAGATACGGCTGGTTCTGACATCGTTGTTATCACTGCAGGTATTCCACGCAAGCCTGGTATGAGTCGCGATGACCTTGTTGCGACCAATGCTAAAATCATGGCTGGTGTGATTGAAAGCATCTTAAAATTCTCCAAAAACCCGATTATTATCGTCGTTTCTAACCCTTTGGACGTAATGACTTACGCCGCGTTCAAAAAATCTGGTTTGAAACGTGCGCGCGTGATTGGCATGGCGGGTGTTTTGGATACGGCTCGTTATCGCGCATTTTTAGCGACTGAAATCGGTGTTTCACCAAAAGATATTCAAGCCATTTTGATGGGTGGACATGGTGATACAATGGTGCCGCTTCCTCGTTATACCACTGTTTCAGGCATTCCTGTAACTGAATTGGTGTCAAAAGACAAATTGGATGCGATTATTGAGCGCACGACAAATGGCGGCGGTGAACTTGTCAAATTGATGGGCACTTCTGCTTGGTATGCGCCAGGTGCAGCGGCGGCTCAAATGGTTCAAGCAATTGTCAAAGACGAAAAACGCATTTTCCCTTGCTGTGCTTACCTCAACGGGGAGTATGGTATCAAAGGTTTTTGTGTAGGCGTTCCCGTCATTTTGGGCAAAGGAGGCATCGAAAAAATCATCAAATTACGTTTGCGCAAAGATGAAAAAGAAGGTTTAGACAAATCAGCAGCAGCGGTTAAAGAAATCGTTGACGCTTACGAAGCTATGAATCTTTAAAATTAAGCATAAAAAAGGGCGTAATAAAGACGTAAATGTTTGTTGAACTACTAAAAACATGTCGCATTTCGCCCCAAAGCTCTCCAATACTGAGGGGGGGTCCTTTCACCTTTCTTTTATATTGCAAAAATTAAAACCGCATCAAGTCTTATCTTGGTGCGGTTTTTTAAAATAACAAACACATGCTCTATCTCATTCTTAGCATCCTGTTTTCTGTTCTTTTGCTTGTCAATTTTCGCCTTCATCCCAAATATAATATTGATACCACACAAGCCATTGTGTTCAACTATTGGGTGTGTGTGTTGCTCGGTTGGTTCTTACTGCCTGCTGGTACGGCTTTTACGATTGATTGGTCGGCTGACATCACTTATTATTCGTTGCTGCTTGGACTTGGCTTTATCGTAGTATTCATGTTATCGGGCACTTCTACATTACAATCGGGTATTACGGTCACGTCTCTTGCCAATAATATGTCTTTGGTTATTCCTGTTTTGTTTAATTTATTAGTGTTCAATACGACCCAAAGTTTTGGTTGGCTCAACTATATAGGCTTAGGACTTGCTTTCGTAGCTGTTTATTTAAGCACTTGGAAAAAACAAGAAGCAAAAGATTTGAAAGTTAAAAATAATCGTTTAACCCTACCTTTATTGGTCTTTTTGATGTCTGGTTTAACTAATACTACTTTTAATTATCTAAATCTCAAATACGTAACGGCAACTGGCACAACCATCGCTTTTATGCTGACCGCTTGTATGGGTGCTGTCGTTTCAGGCTTATTTTTATTGATGTATCAAAGAAAAGCTATTGTTTTTAGAAATATTATAGCTGCTATCCCTTTAGGTATTCCCAATTTTTTATCATTCTATTTTCTATTAAAAGCATTAGATGCTTTCAAAAACAACGGTGCTTATGTTTTGCCTATCTACAACATAGGTGTCATCATCATTTCGGCTTGTGTCGCTTTGTTCTTTTTCAAGGAAAAATTGGCAAAATGGAATTGGATAGGCTTGTTTTTGGCTTTGGTAGCAATCGTTTTGATTTCTTGGGTTGGGGTTTAGGTCTATTACCCCCTCAGTATTTTATGGGAAATCAATACTTTAATAGCATCTCTCAATGCTAAATACTATTTTCTCACTAATTCGCTTCACAAATACTTTCCGCCACGCCGCATCGCCCGAAACAACAAAAATAGCAAAAATCCGCCAACCCACATCGTGATATGCACATATTCGCCTTCTTCTCGCCAATGGAAAAGGAAGCCCAAAGCCATCGTTGCAAGCAATAATAAAGTGAAATTCAATTGTTGCCCTACGGAATACATCAACCGCGCGCCTTGAACTACGTCAGGATTATTAATATCCAATTCCCCTTTTTTGGCTTTTTGCAATACTTGATGCAGTTCATCGGGCAAGCCGAGCGTTGTCGCTACACTCCTTCTCAACAACCCTTTGACAAATGTCATGACATCTTCTTTATCGCCCACTAAAAACTGTTTGGCATACGGTCGCACCACGTCCAAAGGGTTAAATGTCGCATCGAGCGAATGACACAACCCAAGCAACAAAGAGAACATTCTACTCAATAAAACATAGTCTTTTGGGACTTGCACCGTTCCCGTAATACCTTTAAAACCAATGTCTTGTATCAAACTGAATAGGCTGTTATTAAATGGGTCAACTTCAATATCTTTAAAGTTCAAACCTTCTAATTTGATTTCATTTTGCAGAAAATTGCGCATAGCATTGACCATTTTCTCTGCCATCTTCTCCGCATCGCGGTTCTGCGCTAAAAAGCCCATATTATTCAAGGTCGCAATCATCGCCGCCATATCATTCCGTACAGCTGCCTCTATCAGTTGCGGAATCCCTTCACGCAAAGCCGTACTTAAAGTGGCTACTGCGCCAAAATCGAGCAAAACAATCGAACCATCTTGTTGAACGAGGATATTTCCCGGATGCGGGTCGGCATGGTAAAAACCATCTTTGAACAACATGCGACAATATGCCTGCAATATTCGGCTGGCAATATCCCGACGGTCAAGTTGCCAAGCATCCAATTGCGCCAAATTTGAAATTTTTACGCCATCGTGCCAAGTCGTGGTTATCACTTTTCCAGTAGAAAATGCGCGATGCACAATCGGCACAGTGAGGCCTTCTTCGGCAATATTCACCCGAATCGTTTCCATCGAATCCGCTTCTCGCGTAAAATCAAGCTCTTCTTCAATCATTTTGCGCACCTGCGTATAAATGTAATCCATGCCTTTGATGTCATAAAACCAAGCAGAAATACGGGTCAAACGCAAAATGATTTCCAAATCTATCTGTGCAACTTGTTCAATATCAGCATGTTGCACCTTAACAACGACTTTTGTGCCATCAGGCAATTCTGCACGATGCACTTGTCCGATAGAAGCCGCAGCAAGCGCATTTTCATCAAAATGAATGAAAAGTTCCTCTATGGGTTTTCCAAATTCAGTCAAAATCCGTTCGCGCACAGACGAAAAAGGGCGCGGAGGAATCTGATCTTGCAAAGCTTCCAAAGGTTTTTGAAAGGCTTCGGGCAAAAAATTGGTCAAAATGGACAGTAATTGACCCAGTTTTATAAACAAACCATTGAGTTGCAAAATAGTATCACGTACCCGTTCAGCATTATGTATGTGCAAAGCCGCAATACGTCTTCTATACCATTTTTGCCCAAAAATCTTTTTTAAAAACCACAAACGGGCATAACTAAACATGACAACAGTTGCTGTCCAGTAGGCTTTGCGTTGCCGAAATGAGCGAGAATAGATGTTTTCTTTAGTCATTTTATTTTATTTAATAATCCCCATTTTCTCCATTAAAAACGCTGCGCTCATCTTTTGCGCCACACCATGTTGAAGTTTATAATCAAAACGCAAGTCATTTTCAACGATTTCGACTTCAAAACAAAGGTTTTTTAGATAATCGGGATATTCAGTTGCCATGTCGCCTATCACTAAATCATGCGTTGCAATGATGCCAACTGCCTTGTGTGCCATGAGGTTTTTTATCAAACCAATCGTTCCCGCCCGTTTATCATTTGAATTTGTACCCCTCAGTATTTCGTCCAAAATGACAAACGTTTTTTGATTTTGTTCCAATTCAGAAATAATACGCTTCAATCTTTTCAATTCCGCAAAGAAAAATGACTCGCTGTTTTGTAATGAATCACTCACACGCATACTCACAAAAACGTTGAAAGGATAAAACCTGAATTCGTCAGCACAAACGGGCGCACCCATTTTTGCCAATACCAAATTGACACCTAAAGTTCTTAGAAATGTACTTTTCCCCGACATATTTGACCCTGTTAACACCACAAACGACGGGTCATTGAACACGATATCGTTGCCAATCCGTTTGTCCTTAGGAATAAGTGGATGACCCACATTTTTCATCACAAGACCCCCCTCAGTAAATTTTGCGTTTTTGGTGTCTGGTTTCGAGTCAGTTAGTGGCGTGGGAAAAATGAAATCAGGGTGATTGAAAGAAAAATTGGCGATACTTGAAAGAGATTCAAACGCACCAATGACGTGAAACCATTCAAAAACAGTGGACCCAAAAGTCTTTTTCCATCGCGCCAAACTAAACAACGCATGAATATGATATTGAAAAAAACCATTACCTAAAATGGCAGCAATGGGGTTCAAAATATTGTCAAATTGGTTCAAAATAACAGCCAAACGCTTCATCGCTTGACTCGCCGTTGCCCTTTCAACCACAATACTTTGCTTCAAGTGATTTAATTTTTCAGACGTAAACGTTTCATTCTCAATGCTTTTCAACAATATGGCGTATTTCTCAAATAATGCACTCATATTATTCAACAACTCATGCTCCTGTTTAATATGCTTTTGTTGGCTTGCAACGATGATGATATTCAGAAGACCCAACACCTTAAATAAAGGCAATGCCAATGCCCAATCCGTCACAAAAATCAATACAAAAACAATAACTGTCAAAACAGGCAAAACGTAGGAAATTAGGCGTAAAACGGAGCGATTTTCAAAAACAGAAGGCGTTTCAATCCAGTTTTTAAACCTATCAATCCGTTCATTTTTGTCCGTAAACATTTGTCCACTTGCTTGAAATTGTTGCCGCCATGCTATTTTAGTTGCTAATTCTTTGACCGCATTTTGTCGTAAGACAATAGATTCCTCGTGGATTGCATGCTGCACCATCCCGCTTTGAGGGACAGTATTTTCCAAATTTCGAGCAAGTTCTGCCTTACCAAAAGCCGTTTCCGTTCGATTTAAATGTTGAAAAATGGATAAATTTCCAAACAAATCTAAG
>JAYTUQ010000018.1:0-11934 GCA_043744455.1 Saprospiraceae bacterium
AAATAATAAACGTAAAGGGAATGCCCAATATGGAAGCGATGCAGGCTTTGTATAAAATCTACAACTCAGAAATAGTAGGGCCGCCAATGAGATAATACAAAAATAACTTTATAAAACAGAATGAGTATTTTGTTGGGTATTTATTTTTAACATCACCTTTAGTTTTTCAAATCGGCTGCGATTATAGGCTTAACATTCAATGTATATCCCACGTTGATAATGCATTTTTGTGGGTTGTTTTTTGACCAACAGATTATTTATTTCTAAGACTTCTTTTTTTTTGTTAAATAAACAGGCATAGAATCTTCCCAAGGACTGTCTGTAAGTTGCCGCTTATCACTGCCATCTGCATTCATGATAAATATTGCACCATAAGGCTGAAAAGTGTCGTCGTATAAGGCCGCCTCGTCTTTAAATCCATATATTCCGCTACTCCACATAAGATGTTTGCTGTCGTCAGTCCAAAACGCATGTGCATCATTTGCTGGTGATGTAGTTAGTTGGCGTAAGTCAGAACCATCGGGCTTTATTGTATAAATATCAAAGTTGTTATCATCATGCTTACGAGTGAATGAAATGAGTTTGCCATCGGGAGACCAGAACGGTAAATTATCATACGCTGTTGTAAGAATTTTCACCGAATGGTTTTCCATATCAAGTATGCGTAATCCCAAATCTTTGCCACCCCAAACACGATAAACGATTTTTTTACCATCAGGTGACCAGCTTGGAAACCCAGAGTTAGGCAACCCATCTGTTAAGTCCTGAGCATTGGTTCCGTCTCTTTTAACCATCATTATTTTTGCTCCCTGTGTTTTACGAGACTGTAAATATCCACCATATCCAAAGGCAACCCATTGACCATCTGGCGACCAAGTAGGCAAAAATGCTGCGCCACTATCAGCGTTGAAAATCCGCTTTCTATTTGACCCATCGGCATCCATAATGGCAATTGATGAATTTAAAGCTTTCTCCGTGATAACAAGTTTGCCATCTTTTGAAAAATTAGGAAATACATCCGTGTAACGATATTCGCACGTAGAATCCCAACTGTAAAGCAACTGGTCTTGCGGTCTTGCTTTGAAATCTACTTTTTCATAAACCACTTTGTTTCCATCGGTTGACCATGAAGGGGAACGCATGCCTCCTTTTATTACCGTGCCATTCGTATAGGTTAGTCCTGCATTGGGAACTGCTTTAGTTAAATACCCAATCTTTTCATTCGTTAAAAATTGAGGTAATAATTTTAAACCAGCTCCTGAAGTATGCTCGGTTCGCTCACCTGTTTCTATATTTACTGATATTATTTGAGAAGTTGCTTTTTTAGCGAGGTTTGGTCTTCTTGCCGCCCATGTATCTTCTACAGCCATTTCATAAAACACAATTTGCTTTCCATCAGGAGACCATTTAGGAGCTCCGGAGCAAACGCCTGTTTTTGAAATGCACCGAAGTCCTGTACCATCTGGGTGCATAATATAAATGCGAAGTTCCTGCACATGTTCCCACCCTGAACCATTTCCGTGTCCTATCCACTCAGTATTTCGGTCTGACGAAAATGCAATCCATTTGCCATCTGGTGACCATGATGGATGAAAAAAGCCATTCGGTTTCGTTGCATCTCCAGCTATTCCTGTTTGTGCCGTCAGATTAGATAACTTTTTTGTCTTAAGGTTAAGAATCCATATGTTGGCAGTGTGTTTTTCTTTTGTTGATACAAAAGCAACCTGGTTGCCATCGGGTGACAGAGAGGCTTGGTCATCCAACGCAGGACTATCAGTAAGCCGTTCCAATCCGCTACCATCTGGATGAGCACGATAAATGTCTGCCTGACCAAAACCGTTACGCTCCGAAGTAAAAACAATCCATTTTCCGTCAGCCGAAAGAGAAGCATGGTAATCAAATCCCGAATTGGCAAAAAGTTTATGCTCACCGGTTCCGTCAGCATTGGCGATGTAAAGTTCCGATGTTGAAGGTCCAATACGGTTCATTAGCATGACGTCCTTTTCACCTGTTTTAGGTTTTTGTTGTTGAGACAATCCGCTGAAACTTAGACAGATAAAAATGTACAGCACAGATGTTTTAATTATTTTCATGTTTTTAATTATTTTTTTTTGTCAATTTATTATACTAAAGGTTATATGATTCAAATACTAGCAATTTCTATTTTATTAAACTTGTCGAAGCGGAACTGCAGCGCATTCCTACCGCTCAACAACTTGCGTCTGCCTCAATATTAGCAATAACATGTTGGCTGTAGTGCTTTTCTGTTCTACTAAGTTTATTTTTTCATTTCTACTTTTGCTGGTGGCACGGCTGACTCTTGATAAAATGTCACTTTTCATGAATTATACTTAATGGATAATGGATAGCGGATAATCTAAAACAGGGGTAATTGTGTAAATGAAACGTCTTAAATTAAGCAAACCATTTTCAATTGAGTATACCTATTTTGCCCAAAAGCATAGATACGTACTTCGTTTTTTATATTGCCACTAACCATGTTGTAAATATGAAAATAGTTTTCACATTTTTTATCCAAAGGGCTAATATTTTTTTAACATTTTGATTACTTATATTCTATGTTTTGCATAGTGGTTTTTAATATCAGCGTAATCTATCACAATAGTTCGTCAGGCACACAATTCATTTTTAAATTGTCCAAATGGTCTTGTTGCGTTGAAAATTACCCATTTATACTGAGGGGGTCTCTTTTCTAACCCAACCCAAAGTATACCCCTTTTTAGCGTATAACAAACCTATAAAAAAGTCATTTTCCTTGATTTCAAAAATGTATTCCTTCAGATGCAAAGTCCATTCTCAGGTTGCGAAGATGTATTCCTCTCTTGACGAAGTGTTTTTCCTTAGCTGCGAAGATGTATTCCTCAACTGACGAAGTGCTTCTCTCGTTTGCGGAAAAGCATTCCTTTGCTGCGGAAATGTATTCCTCGTTTGACGAAGTCTATTCTCAGGCTGCGAAGATGTATTCCTCAACTGACGAACGGCTTTTCCCGTTTGCGGAAAAGCATTCCTTTGCTGCGGAAATGTATTCCTCGTTTGCGAAAACATTATCCCCTTGATTATCATAATTTTATAGTCATGATAAAAACATAAAGTGTTTTAAGGTTTTATTTAAAATACTATTAAGTACTTTGACCAAAAAGTTTACTAAATTAATTTTCAAAGGTACAGCGTACCGTCACCGTTTATCACGCAGAGCGTGATAAACGGTGGCAGCACTAACGTGCTTTTGCTCAAATAACTTTAACCAACTTTTTGGTCAGAATACTGAGGGGGTTTACACCATGCGTTTCGGCGATTTCAAAAGTTTTGTTGGTTCTACGTTGGCACTTTGCAACTTGTTTTGGCATCACGCACCGATGAAGAAAATCTTGTTTCACAGGTTACGAAGTTAAACACCTAAGGCGCAAAAAGTCCAAGCATTGAACGCGCTGTACGCGCTCAACCTCGGTAGATATATCGTCCGTTGCACCATTTCTCGAAGCGTAGCCCTATCACTATTTTAAAATACCAAAGTAGAATTAAGCATCCATGAATAATTATTAGTAAAAAACGGATAATCACATACGTTTTTTACTAAAAAGCTATATTATTGCGATAAAAAGACATGGCTCAACAAACCAAATACATTGCGCCCGACAATCTCCAAGCGGCTTGCAATGTGGCTCTTGATTTACAAATGCCTTTGCTCGTGACAGGCGAACCCGGAACTGGCAAAACACAGCTCGCTTATTGGTTGGCAGAACAAAAAAACACAGAGGTTTTGCGCTTCAATACCAAAACAACTTCCGTTGCCCGCGACCTTTTTTATCGCTACGATGCGATTCGACATTTCCGCGAAGCGCATCATCAAAACGAAAAACAAGTGGTTAATCCTTTGGATTTTGTCAATTTTGAAGCCCTCGGTTTAGCGATTGCCGCTTCTGCCGAAAAGCAATTCGTTGTGTTGATTGATGAAATCGACAAAGCACCGCGCGATTTCCCAAATGATGTCCTTTTTGAATTAGAAGAACTGGCGTTTCGCATCGAGGAAGCGACGGCAAAGGATTATGCTGGATTTGATTTTTCAAAAAAAGATGAATTTTCTCGCCTAAAGCCCCCCCTCAGTAAAATTAACTTGGATACGCAAAATTTCATACGCCAAGAGACCGAGCCGAATGATAAACGCATCAAACGCAACGCGCCCATCATCCTTTTGACCAGTAATTCTGAAAAAAATCTGCCCGATGCCTTTCTGCGTCGGTGTATCTTTTTTCATATTGATTTTCCGAATAAAGCCATTTTAGCAGAAATCGTTCGGAAAAATATTGATTTGTCACCCGATTACGATAAGTTTTTGGACAGTATCATTGATACATTTTTAAATATCCGCGAAAGTGGTATGCGTAAGAAACCCGCTACGGCAGAGTTGATTCAATGGGTCAAAATGCTTGAGAAAAGAGGTGTTGACCCAACCAAACATGATACTGTAGAAGCCAAAACCAAACTCATATCGACCTATGCGATTTTAGCAAAAAACAAAGAAGACCTGCAAAAATTGATTCAATCGGTTTAAACCATGCCAAAAAAAGTTGCATTTATGGCTTATTCCTTCAACCCTGACAATCCGCTTTTTGGGGTCAGCAAGGAATTTCAGAAGGTTTTGGATGTGCTTTTTCCAATATCGAAGGACTGCCTTGCCCTCCCACGTCCTTGGGCAACGGCAGAAGATATTCGGACGGGTTTTTCAAACTTGCAAGATGAATTATTGATTTTTCACTTTGCAGGTCATGCTGGTCCCAATATTTTACAAGTCAATGATTTGCAGGGCACAGCGAAGATTATTTTTTCAAAACATTTGGCGGATTACATCAAACCTTTAGCAACGGGTTTGAAACTTGTTTTTTTGAACGGTTGCTCAACGCGTGACCAAGCCGATTTTTTTATCGAAAACGATATTCCTGCGGTTATTGCCAGTAATAAGCCTTTGAAAGATAATTATGCTGTTGATTTTGCCATTCGCTTTTATACCGAATTTACAAGTAGAATACCTGCAAAGACTTTGAACGAAGCCTTCAAAGCAGCTCGAGATTCTTTTTATACCGACAACGGCAGCCCAACGGTTGATGGCAGTCAGACTTTTAACAAAGACCTTTTGATGGATGCCGCACGCGGTATTTTCATACGAAAAGAAGATGAAAGCCTTGAAGTTTATGATTTGCACATCAAAAACGGCAGCCAAATCGGTGATGAAAAATTTGAACATTGGGTATCACCATCCTCCAGCAATCACCAAATCGCCAAAGCAGACAAAGACAAAGTGCAATCGATGGGCAAGATGAACGACGGCTATTTGTTGTGCAACCGCACAACTGAAGTTAGTGATTTTGAGAAAATTTGCATCGAAAAAAGAGATGGAAAACGACCCGAACCCACTTTCTTTTTTTATCACGATTTGTCGGTTGATTGTCCACAATTATTGCCCAAACGTTTTGATTTGTTCTCCTTGAACACCATTTGCGGCACATCGCCTCGTCTTTTTCAAGAATTACCTTTACCCGATGCGGTGCAATTTGACGACATATCCCCCCTCAGTATAAATGGCTCAAACAGTCAAGACCGTTTTAAAATTCGTTTGTCTGAAATTTTTAAAGAGAAATTAGGTGGGAAAGATGCCGAACCGAACCGGCTGTGCGCCCTCAATCGTCGTCCGCCTGATGAGCAACTTTTGGTCATTCATCATCCGTTAAACTTAGCAGAATGGACAGACCGAAACAATACGACCCGCAACGAAATGCTTCAAAAACAGTTGGAAACCTTACTCGATTGGTATATTGGCACGTATGCCGATGAATTGCAACGCGACCTAAGTGAGCGACTTGTCGTCATATTCACAGCCAGTTACAGCCGCCCGAATGTTTTAATTCCAGAAGTATTTGAAAAAATAAAGCAGAAAATGCCGCAACGAGCTTTCAATTTCAGTCAACTCGGCGACATAGCGGTTGAAGATGTCGAAGATTGGCAAAAAGTGTTTTTGGAAGACAAAGACCAAACTATGTTTAATGCAACAATACTGTTTGATGAGATACAAAAAGACGCTTTTGATTTGCCATTAACAAAACTTATTCTGCCTTTGCAACGACAAATAGAGCTCTATAATAATCGCCAACTCAATAATATTAATGGAATCAGATAACGCCAGCCTTTTGCTATTGCTTGACGCATTGCTCGACGAACTCGTCATGCAGCAATTCGTTTTTGGCGTTGACACACATCTGCGTCTGGCGCGTTTTGTCGCTCAAAACCATGGACGTCATTTCACAGATGAAGAATGGAAATACCGTTTGGCTGCCCTACTTTGTCATTCAGAAGAAGACCAAATAACGTTTTACGCAGCATTTGATAATTTTATTACAAAACAAAAACAATCCGCTTCTGACCTTAAAATAGAAGAAAAAGAAGAAAAAATACTTGAAAATCAAGAGAAAACGACTGAAGCACCGACCCCTCAGTCTCTAAGTTTAAAAAAGCAATATAATGCAGAACATCAACCCAAACCCGCCAAAACAGTCGGGCGAAGCGGGCCCATTCGCATCGAATTGCGTTTTCCACAAAATGATTTAAGGATTTGGAATACAAGCGATATTGACAAAGCCGTGCGACCCTTGCTCGAAAAAGAATGGTCATACGTATCGGATTGGGACATACCCCTCAGTATCAAAGCCACGATTTGTAACGGCGGTATGCCGACTTTTCACCGCCGCCGCCGCAAGACGACCCCACAATATATATTGTTGATTGAACAAAAAAGCCCGCGCGACCACCTGGCGCATTTGTATGCCGATTTGGGTGTAGAATTACGCCGGCGCGATGTCGCTGTGGAGTGGTTTTTCTATGATCATATTCCGTATCGCTGTTGGCGTGACAGACGTGAGCCGTCGAGTTTTACGAATGTTGACCGTCTTGCTACTGAATATGATGGCGCAAAATTGTTGATTGTCGGTGAACCCAATGGTTTGTTGGCATTACCAGATTTACGTCCTTCGAATCGCACACTTGATTTGTTGGATAATTTTAAAGAAGTCGCTTTATTATGCAACAAAAGTACAGCGCAATGGACAAATGCCGAATTGGCGTTGTGTCAACTTTTCCCTGTTGTACCAGCGACTGCGGCAGGTTTGGTAACGCTTGTGGCTCAATGGGATGCCCCCTCAGTATGGACACCCGATTTTTGGAAAACAGTGCATCAAGAAGTGTCTGTACCGTCTGTTGAAGCCGCGACGAGTGATGATGATGAAGATTTTGACGAAATGATGGACAATTTGCGGTTTTATCTCGGCAAAGCAGGTTATCCCTGGTTGTGTGCCGCCGCCGTTTATCCCGACATTTACTACGAATTGACGGCTTTACTCAACGATGAAAGCATTGTACTTGATGCGGCATTGACAGAATGGGCGCAAAACAGCGTTTGGTTTGTCGCTTTGTTGCGCCTCAGTCGCATTCGTTGGTTTCGAGATGGTGTCATTCCGAACAAGGTGCGGCAACGTTTACGCGACACTTTGCCACCCGAACAAGCAAAGGAAGTGCGCCGACAACTCCTTGAAGTTATGAATTTAGAAACCAATCAACCGCCAACCGATTCGTATGCCGCCGCCAATAGGACATACACGATAGCTTGGTACGCCCACGAGCAGCGCATTTTAGACCCCTCAGTATCTGAAGAAGAACGTGCGTCTTTGAATACTGAATTTTATTATGACAATACTTCTGTTCAATTATCTGATATTGAAGATGTTATTGGTCGTTCGTTTTTTACCAATATTCAACCCCGAAGGAGAGGACAAAAAGCTGAAAACCAATATTATAGCGAAACAGCACCCACTTTCGACGAACCTCCTTTCGAGTATCCTCAATCGCCCGTCGATACAAATAAATTTTACGTGCTTTGGGTGGATGACATTCCTCGGAATAATGAAGTTTCTGTTAATCGTTTGCGGACGCAGCATCAGAACATCATTTTTGAATTGGCATACAGCACAGATGATGCCTTAGCCAAAATTCAAAAAAACTATTTTGACCTTATCATTTCCGATTTAGGCAGACCCGAAGGGCAATTTGCAGGTTTAGATTTGTTAGAAAAACTTAAAAACTATGGTTTTAACAAGCCTTTTGCTGTTTTTGCATCAAAAATTGATAGCAATGAAGTTAAAAACAAAGTGTCAGAAGGCAGCATTGCACTTGTAACCAATCGCACAGATGAATTAGAAAGTTGGGTAACTCAAAAATTGCAAGAAAAATTTCCTAAAAAAGAAGAAACACAACAAGCCGCGCCGATTGAAGATGTGAATAAATTGAAAGAAAACGTCCGTCAACTTATTAGTAATGCTAAAATGGAAAAAGCCATTGATGTTTTAATGAAATGGGCTGAAACAAACGATAAGGAGTTGAATAACACCCTTTTACAACAAAAAGCACGATTAACTAAACTCAAACGCGATGAAAATTTAGGTCTGATAGCATTTTCAGATGCCAATATCCAAAGGGCGCAAATCTCCAATGCCATACTTGAAATTCTTGAAAAAATAGAAAAATCACCCCCCCTCAGTACCGACAACCCCAAAAGCAAAAATACGGGACGTGTTTTACTGCTCATGCCCAATATCCTGCATATCGGCAGAGAAAGTCGCTGCATCGTTCGCATCGCACACGATGACAAATCCCTACTTAAAGACCTAAAACAAGATGACAGTATGACGATTCAAGAATTGCGCATTTCTGAAGTAATGGGTGTTGAATTGCTTTACTACAACCAAACGCCTATGGTACAAATCCGAACTATGACAGAAAAAGAGCAGTTTGTTGCTGACGATGACTTTACAGAATGGTTATTTTTTGTAAAACCTTTGATAGAAGGAAAAATACCATTGACACTAAAAGTAAGTATCATCGGCATTTTAGATGGTAAAGAGCAAAAGAGAGACGTGATAATTGAAAAAGAAATAGAAGCCATTCAACCTTTCGATGGCGGACGCGCCACCAGTGCTGCTTGAAAGATATAAATTTATTTTTTCACCTTTTTAAAATCAGAAAACGATGTCAGAAACTAAGAAAAAGACCACTGTTTATGCTTTACTTATCGGTATCAATGGCTACGAAGGCAGTATTAAACTTGAAAACCGTGTGCGTTTCCGTGCTTTGACGGGCTGCGTACCCGATGTTCTGGCTGTTCATGATTGGTTGCAACAAGACCCAACAATTGACCTCAAACCGCTTCTTTTAACAGACAAAATGGCAACGAAAAAAGCCATTGTTGCAGGTTTTCAACAACATTTGGCTCAAGCGACTGAGGGGGATGCTGTGTTGATTTATTATTCAGGACACGGCACTATGGAAGTCGCGGACACATCGGTATGGACTTCAGAAACGGATGGGCGTTTGGAATGTCTCGCCTGTTATTATGACGAATCGGGTGTGGACAACTTTTTGCTCGCCGACAAGGAATTGAGGTATTTACTGCATCAAGTTTGGACAAAAACAAAGGCGCACATCACAACGATTTTTGATTGTTGCAACAGTGGTGACAATACGCGCAGCACATTGTCCGAGGGTTCGACAGAGCGTGTGATGCGAAAATTGGATTATACTTTTAAACAACGGGCGTGGTCAAATTTCATATTTAGTGATACATTAAACCCTAATGACTTCACAAACAAGGGTTTAGAGGGTGTTTTGCCTTCTGGTTGCTACGTTCAGTTTGCCGCTTCGGAAAGTAATGAGCCCGCAGAGGAAGATCCTACATTACATCGTGGTGTATTTTCTATGGTTTTATTAGAAACATTGGCACAGACAGGCGGCTTTGTGAGTTATCGTGATTTATTCAGCCATGTTCAAACGCAGTTGAAATATAAATATACCCAACGACCCAAACTGTACGCTCCTGACGATTTTACGGACATGAAAAATAAGGGTTTCTTAGGAAAATCGGTAGAAGAAAAATCGGCTTATGCCGCTTTGAGTTTCAATAAAGCGATGCGTAACTATCATATTAATCGCGGCGAAATGCACGGCGTTATGGCAGGTAAAACAACTGTAGCGGTTGAATTTTCAAAGGAACAAACGTTGGTTGGGAAAGTTTCAGACGTGAAATTGGATACGGCGACTGTAGATTTCGATATAGAAACGCTAAAACTATTGGCACAGAAACCGTTTAGCGCGCGTTTGAATGGCTTAACAACCCGTCAATTGCGCATCTTTTTAAACAATAAAGACGAAAAATCGCGAGGTACTGAGGCGGTGCCTACGCCGATAATTACTCGATTGTTGAATGCCTTTATGGATAAAGAAAATAAAGATTTTATGACATTGGTTGAAGCAGAAAATGAAGCAGATTACACCTTGGTCTTGTCAAATGGACGACTTTATGTGTCAAAACCACTTGACGTTTTTCGACCATTAATTGCGCCTGTTACCGATAAAACAGATGAATCTGATAAAAAAGCTGGTGATTTTGTTGATGCTGTAGCTAATATTATTGATTCTATCCGGCATATTTCGCAATGGCAATATTTGAAAGATTTGGAAAATTACGCCGCCGATGCTTTACCCAAAGATGCTGTAAATATTGAAGTATTTTTAGTTAACCAAGACGGTTCTGAAACGCTGCTCAAACGCTCTAATACTGAGGGGGTGACGGCAACGCTTTTGGAAAAGACAAATAAACGAAATATGAAAGTGAAGGTGACTAACCAAACCAACGGCGATTTATACGTTGGTGCATTCATCCACACCCTCGATTTTGGGATTCCTGAATACGATTTGTTTGTTGATAAAGTTGTGATGCTTGAAAAAGGTGAATCAAAATGGCTGCGTGAAGAAAGCCAACGCGACCCGAAATTGATTCCGCTTCAGCGTGAAGAGCATATATATTTGTATAATTTAGAAAAATCGACTGACACCATAAAGTTTATTTTCAGTGTTGACAATTTTGATGCTTCTGTTTTCAAAATGAACGGACTTTCAGGACCTAAAACACTACAAGGCAATGTAAATGGAACTACGAGGAGTGGTATTGGTGCCTCGCCTGAAAAGGATGTAGATATTATAAAAACATGGAATACGCTAAATGTTCTTATTAATGTCATCAATCCCGATTATGACAAAGTTAGTGCAAACGATATAGAAATGATGAAGGAAAATGAAGAGCTGGCAGAGTTTGCTTTGGGGTTGTATGCTTAAATAAAACTGAATTTTAAGTTCGGGGAATTTTCTAAATGCGAGTGTTGATTAGTTATGTTTGCGTCTCATAAGTATCGGATATTTTAAAAATATCCGATACTTGACTATAATCAATCAACGCTCGAATGTACAAAACTCCCCGAACTTTTTTCTTTATTTCTCCTTGAAAATCAACGCAATAGGCGTCCCTGTAAAGTTAAATTTCTCTCTCAATTTGTTTTCCAAATACCGCTTGTAGTTCTCTGGCACATGCTTCGGATGGTTGCAAAAAAACTGAAAAACAGGATAATGTAGATTCTGAATTTGCGTCACGTATTTCACTTTTATCAAATGACCACGATGCGCCGGCGGATGATAATGCGCGGTCACTTCTTCAAGCCAATCGTTCAAAACAGAAGTTTTTATCTTCAAACTGCGGCGTTCATAGACTTCAAGACCCGCGTCAATGGCTTTCAAAATCCGTTGTTTCTCTTTGGCAGAGATGAAAATAATCGGCACATCATTGAAGGGTGAGATGCGTTCTTTTATGATGACTTCAAAATCACGAGCAGAATTGGCACTTTTACCTTCCACCAAATCCCATTTATTGACCAAAATGACAACACCTTTTTTGCGGTCAAGCACCAATTTGAAAATAGACATGTCTTGCGCTTCCACACCCGTTTGGGCATCAATCATGAGCAAAGCGACATCACATTCTTC
>JAYTUQ010000019.1:0-11891 GCA_043744455.1 Saprospiraceae bacterium
TTATGAATCCGAAGAAAAACTCAAAGAAGCCGTCGAAACTATCATTAAAAAATTCGATTCAAAATACACGATTACTTTCTATTGAATACTTAATATAAATCCCAATTATAAATCCCAATTATTTTTTTACTTTGCAAGCCAAATATGTAACTTCGTTTTTGTTGGAAACTAAGTAAAAAATTCACTGATTAATTATGAACACAGACATTCTAGTGATAGGCGGCGGCATCGCAGGTTTGAGTTTTGCTATTAAAGTAGCTCAAAAAAGAAGCGATGTCAGGATTGATGTATTGACAAAAACAGTTGAAAATGAATCGAATACGCGTTATGCACAAGGCGGCGTGGCAGCCGTTTGGGATTTTGATAAAGACTCTTTTGACAAACACGTTGAAGACACGCTCGATGCAGGTGATGGTTTGTGTAAACGCAATATTGTCGAAATTGTCGTCAACGAAGGACCACGGCGGGTTCAAGAAATCATTGATTGGGGCACCCGCTTTGACAAACACGGTGAAGATTATGACCTCGGTAGGGAAGGAGGGCACACCGAAAACCGTATTTTACATTACAAAGATTTGACAGGTTGGGAAATTCAACGAGCCTTGGTTGAGGAGTCCAAAAAGTATAATAATATCCATATCCATGAGCATTATTTTGCCATAGATGTCATCACACAGCATCATTTGGGTTGGCATATTACCCGTTTGACACCTGATATTGAATGTTACGGTTGTTATGCTTTGAATAAAAAAACAGGTGAAATCGAGACTTTTTTGGCAAAATTGACCTTAATGGCAACAGGTGGTACTGGGCAAGTGTATAAAAATACAACAAATCCCATCATTGCCACAGGTGACGGTATATCCATGTTTTATCGCGCCAAAGGGCGTATTTCAGATATGGAATTTGTTCAATTTCACCCAACTGCGCTCTACAACCCCATTGGTGACAACCCCAATTTTCTTGTATCGGAAGCGGTACGTGGTTTTGGGGGTATCTTAAAAACACCTGATGGAAGAGAATTTATGGACAAATACGACTCTCGTAAATCATTAGCCCCGCGTGATATTGTCGCGCGAGCCATTGACTCTGAAATGAAAATTTGGGGTTCGGAATGTATGTACCTCGATTGCAGACATTTGGATAAAGAGGCTTTTTATAACCATTTTCCAACGATTTATGACAAATGTAAGAGCATTGGCATTGATGCCATGACTGATATGATTCCTGTTGTACCCGCTTGTCATTATCAATGTGGTGGCATTATGGTGGACGAAATGGGCAATAGTAGCATTAAAAATCTGTATGCGTGTGGCGAAAGTAGCAGTACGGGGCTGCATGGCGCGAATCGTTTAGCCTCTAACTCGCTGCTCGAAGCACTTGTTTTTGGGCATCGTATCGCAGAAGATGCTTTGCAACGTATTGACAATGAACAGCTCAAGGCAGGAATTCCGAATTGGAATGCAGCAGGAACGACCGACCCGCAAGAGATGGTATTGATAACCCAAAGCACAAAAGAATTGAAGGATTTAATGAGCTACTATGTGGGTATTGTACGCTCAAATGTGCGTCTGAAACGGGCACTTGACCGTCTTTTTATTCTGTATCGTGAAACGGAGGATTTGTATAATACTACAACTATTTCACCACAGCTCTGCGAATTGCGCAATTTGGTAACGATAGCCTACTTGATAACACGTTCAGCAGCTATGCGAAAAGAAAGTCGGGGGCTTCATTTTACGACTGATTATCCGAATGAACTGCCGTTTTTACAGTATACAATTTTATAGCGGCAAAAAAAAATGTCCGAATCAAACCGATTCGGACATTCAAACAACAAATTATAATCCCATGAACATATATCGTGTGCCCGAAGGCTTTTTATCAAATCAAAATGGGAAAAATCAGTTTCGTCGTCCCGACATTTATATAAATACCGGGACGACAGATGACTGACAACAAATTATAATCCCATGAACATATTCTTGACGTAGCCGACTTATCGGCTCCTTTATTTCTTCAATTTATTTCAAGTTCTTAGGAAAAATCAGATTGTTGTCTTGACTTAAAAACGGGTCAAGACAACCACCCTGACAACAAATTATAATCCCATGAACATATTCTTTATGTCACCGACTTTTTCGGTGCCTTTATTTCTTTCTTCTTAAAAGGGCTTTTATTTGAAAATCAGTTTGTCGTCCCAACCTTAAAAAAACATTGGGACGACCCCTGACAGCAAATTATAATCCCATGAACATATCTTGTGTAGCTTGCTCTTATAGTTGTTCTCTTTTTTGATGATACAAAGGTGCAAAAAGAATTTTGGCTATGCAAGGACATTTTAGACGCATTGTGAATGATGATTTTAGTTAAAATAGATTTATATTTTAAGATATGAAAAATTAATGCATTGATAATGAATAAATTATGTCCTGTAAGTTGTCCGACAAGAATTAACCATTGTGAAAATAAAATTTTATTTTAAGCCTTTTTAAGAAAAATATTTTTAAAAAAAAGGTGCTTTTTTTTCTTGAAAGCCTTGACAAGTCATTTTTTCTACCATTAAAACACATAATTCTCTCATTGAACCTCATAATTCTCTCAAAGATTTTTCTATTATTCAATCCATACCCCCTCAGTATTTATTCAAATTTTTCATCATTTTTGTTTTGAACCGTCTCAAAAACCCTATTTTTGAACCGAATCATTAAACGGTCTGTCCTTTATGGGTTATCTGTCAACACGTTTTGCTAAATATCCAAGGGTATTGTGGATGTATCGAATTGTGAAAAGAGGTTTTTTGACACTTTTCCTCGCCCACCTTCTCTATACGTTGCTGTTGATTTGGATGCCCGTTGTATCCACGCCTACTATTTTTGGACAATGGGTTATGGGAAAAGATATAAAAAAACAGTGGGTAAGCCTCGACCAAATGTCAATATCTATGCAACACGCTGTCATTGCTGCAGAAGATCAAGAGTTTGAGAACCATTTTGGCATTGACGTTAAAGCCATTGAAAAAGCAATAGATTTTAATAAAAATCATGAGCGTAAAAAAGGAGCGAGTACCATTTCGCAGCAAGTCGCTAAAAATGTATTCCTTTGGCAAAGCCGCAATTGGTTACGCAAGGGTTTGGAACTCTATTTCACTTTTTTGATTGAATTGTTTTGGAGTAAAGACCGCATTTTGGAAGTTTATCTCAACGTAGCTGAAATGGGTGATGGTATTTTTGGTGCAGAAGCGGCGGCACTGACTTTTTTTAAAAAACCTGCTTCAAAACTCACTGCCAACGAAGCCGCCCTTATTGCTGCTTGTTTGCCAAGTCCTCTTCGTTATCGCGTCAATGCGCCTTCCGATTATGTCTATCAACGAAAGAATTGGATTTTATATCAAATGAGTCATATTGAATGGGAGAAATAGTTAATACCCCCCTCAGTATTTTCTTGTATAACTTTAATTATCTTAATTTTTAATGCCTAATTATGTCAAAAATAGTTTTATTCCTTGTCTTTTCTTACTTATTCAGCCTGTCAGCCTGTACGGAAGCCCCTAAAAAAGAGGCACAACAAACTGCAAAAACCGATACATCATTAGTTATTGATGCACCTATGGTTGGTGGCGATGCAGACGAACATGGCTGCCTCGCCTCTGCGGGTTATACGTGGTCAGTCGTCAAAAATGAGTGTATCAGACTTTTCGAAGTGGGCATTCGTCTTAATCCAAAGGCAGCAAATTTGGATAAAACGACCTCTGCTTTTGTCGTTTTTAAATCAGAAACCGATGAATCTCGAGCAGAATTGTTTTTACCAAGCGAAAAAAAGTCAATTCTTTTAACGCAAGACAAAAAAAACGGCGCAGGGAAATGGGCAAACAACTCTTATCTATTGTCGCAATGGAAGGGTATGTACACATTAGAAGATAGCCAAAAAAAGGTGCTGTATGAAGGCATGATTGGCAAATAGTTCTTTAGTCAATAGTCATTTAGACATGGGTCATTCGTAATCAGGAAATGACCCATGTTGACTATTGACGAATAACCTCTCCTGAATAACAATCATCAAACGTGTCAAAATAAGCTGTTTTCAATACCTTGAAATTATTGTCAACGACGACTAAATTGAAGCCGCGTTGTGTTGGGCTATAATCTTTTCCATTAATAATTATTTTACCAAAATTACCCGCCATAGCACCAGCTGAATGTAATTCAAGGTCTGTTTTCAAGGTAAAATCATTCAAAACAGCACCTTTTTTGAATTTTTGAACGATACCTTCCGTTTCTGGTGTTATTTTTTCAAAAGCTACTTTTCCGTTTTGAATCACAGCCACTAAACCGCCGCGCAAAGTGAATTTCGATATATCAACACCCATTTTTCGGAATTGCTCTTTGGCTTCTTCACAGAGTTTCCAAGCACCATCATCTTTGACAACCGCCAAAATTGTTTCTTTAGCATTGTCTTCGAGGAATTCTGCTAACCCCTCAGTATGCATGTTCGGAATGGTGCAATTAGGCAATTCAGACAGAAATTTTATCGTTTTTTCAAACTTTAAAGGCACACCAACAATATAATCTTCATACATAAATGCTTTTAATTGACCGCTTTCGACAACCTTTTGCAATTTCCGAAGCGAATGTTTGGTAGCGATAAAAATTGAATTTTGTTCATCGTCTAATTCTCCTTTGGCGAGTGTTTCATAAGTCTTTTTTTCATAAACCAAATGCGCTGCCCAATCTGGACGCGCCAAGTAACCCGTCGTAATACTCTGATGGTTCAATGCAGCAATGCGTGCAAAATGTATATAATCATTATTTGATTTGTAATGCCAAGTGTAAGGCGGCAACATGACCAAACGTTGCGCTTCCTGTGTGATGTGTTGCCATGTTTTTGAGGTCATGACTGAGGGGGCATAACCGTCGAAATCGTAATACTTTTTTTCGCGTGTCACCATAGGCGCAACGTCGATAATTTGTATTAAAGCAAAGAGAGATAATGCGCTGATTATAAAGGTTTTAGGGTATTTTAATTGTAGAAAACCAATAATGAAAACGGTCATTAACAAATAATGCGGCACCCAAATAAAGCGACCTGATGACCGAAAGGCTTGTGACAAAAAGTGAACATAAGGATTTTCTAAAAGGAAATTGGCTTCAAAAATCGTCTTATTGCCAAACGCAAAAATGTGACTGAATGCAAACAAAGTGAACAAAAAAGCCACAAACCAAAGCGGTGAAAACGATTTTTTAAAGCTTTCTTTGTTTTTTATTTTCAATAAAACTGACATTAAAACCACTAAACCCATAAATAACAAACCGCCGCCCAGATACCCTTGCCCTTCATATTGACCCTCGTTAAAGGGCAATGTTGGAAACAAAAATTGTTCGCCTTGTCCATTAAAAAAGGTATTGAGATTGGCTGAAAATTTGCCAAAACCAATTTGCGTCATCGTTGTAGGCGCGGTGTTAAAATTGCCCACAATGTACCATAAGACCATAGCAACCATTAAACCTACAACGTTCATCCCGATTTTTACGAAAGTCGAAACTAAAATATTGCGACCCAATTTTGGGGCTTTCCAATAGGTTGCAAATGCCAAACCAAGGACCATCAATAGCAAATATTGATGAATTAATGCGGTTAAACCTATGATTTTCAAGAAACTATAAAACTTTTGCTTTGCAGTTTTAGGTTCAAAATAGATGCACATAGACCACACAATGAGCCACTGTCCACACAAGTTCATGTGTCCTGTACGCGTCAAAATGGCAGGGGAAAGGATGAAAAAAAGTGACCCTAAAACCAATTCTAAAGTTGATAAATTTAAATCATAAACGTTGGAGACCCCCCTCAGTAAACGCACCGAAAAAATGGCTTGTAAGACATAACAAGCCAAAAACCAATAGCCAAAGTATTGAAAATCAACGGGTAATAAAGGCGATAAAATTTTAAATGGAATTGCGAATAAGGGTAACGCACCTGTCAAACCTATCCCTGTAATGGTCGGATAATCATAACCTTCTAATGTACCAATGACGGGAAAATGCCAAGCGGTATTTGTATAAAATTGCCAAGAAACATATTCCGTTGGGCAATCGGCATAACTCATCAACCAATCGAAATGTGTCGGGTTAAGGACGTGTGGCGTGAATTTCAAAAGAAAAACCGCTACAGCAAGAGCTACTGCAAAAGTCGTGGGTGATAGAAATAAGGTTTTTAGTTTGGTCATTGCATCAGTTCATTTTTTGTAGCAATCGCAGCAGGCAACATGCGTCAAGTTTCAGACCCTAACGCATCATATGTCACTGCCATCATTCACTTTTCGCCTTGTTTTCTTCTTCCAATGCGTCCCAATATTCCACTGCCCGACGTGTATGTGGAATGCAAATAGAACCGCCCACCAAATTGGCAATGGAAAAAACTTCAAAAATTTCCGCTTCGGTCACACCCAATTCATAACAAGTGCCGATGTGGTAGCGAATGCAGTCATCGCACCGCAAGACCATCGAAGCGACAAGCCCTAATAGTTCTTTAGTTTTCACATCCAGTGCGCCTTCTTGATAAGTTTGATTGTCGAGCGACCAAAATCGTTTGAGGACTTTATTATCAACGCTCAAAATGCGGTCATTCATCCGCTTGCGGTATTCGTTAAATTCTGTAACTGCTGACATAAATCACTGATTTAGATTGATTGATGTGAATATATTGATGTGAAAATTTTGACTGGTTAAGCCTTTCCTCGATTCCGCAAACGCCAAACTGAAACCAAAAGCCTTCCAGATAGAAAAAGTGCCGAAACAATGGCTGCAACGACAAAAAACACATATTCGCTTTTGATATAGTTCAACAACGGCTCGCGCATGTCCGTTTTGCCCACGCTTTGCAACAAAATATCGGGGTCACCGCCGTCAATCCAAACATTGAAACTTTGGATTTGTGTCATTAAAGTGGCGACAATAGCGATGGTGAAAAGGACAAAAGCGATTTTAGCTTTTTGCAAAGGCGCAAGAAAAGTGTATTTTAAGAAAAATGTATAACGTGTAAAGGTGATAAATGCAACGATACTTATGATATTAATCATATTGAACTTATAGGCAGGAAAATTTGCCCAAATAGGATACATAATAATAATGACCATGACCGCCGTAATGAGCCACCATATAATTTCGAGTAAAATTTTATTTTTTGTCATAAACAGGAAAGTGAATATTAATTTAGGGCGTAAAGGTCTTATTTTTTTGGTATTTCCAATGTGCTATTTTACAGTTTTGACCAATTCCATTTAAAAGCACCCCCCTCAGTATTTTGCCTAAAAACGCTCAATTATTCTAACACGAATTTCACTCATTACACGAATGGAAATTCGTGTTAGATATATTGCTTTTATGAAACGCCAAAAATAATTTCAATATCTAAACTAAACTCAGGCAATACGTTTGATTTGATTTCCCCTATTTCTTCGGCATAAAAAGCCATTTCATAATCGTTTTCACGTAAAGTATAGACTTCAATAGATTTCAGTCGTGGGTCAACTATCCAATATTCAGGTACTTTATGGGTTTTGTAAAGTCCCATTTTGACACCTCTATCTATTTTTTGTGTGCCTTTAGATAAAATTTCAATAATCAAATCCGGCACACCTTCAATACACAAACTATCTTGTGAAATCGCAGCATTGCCAACAGCAACAAAAGATAAATCGGGTACAACCAAATCAAATTCGTCGAGATACACATCAGTTGGTGCGGCATAGATTTTACCCAATTTTTTGGATAAAATAAACGTATTCAACAAGGTGGAAAGCATCATAGATGCCTCTTGATGAATCAAATTGGGGGAAGTTCTTCTCATAACGATGCCATTGATAAGTTCATAAACATAGCCTTCTTCGACATTTATATCGAGAAACTCCTTGACGGTCATCTTTCTGCTTGCTACGGCTGTCATTGTTTTAGGCTTTTAAAGATGAAAAAATGTATTGATTGACAAATTTAGGTTAAATTATTTGAAGTGTCAAAGTAGGTAAAAGAGGATGTAAAAAATCCCTAAATTAAACTACTTCCCTTGCGCCATTTGCTCATATTCCGCCGCCTTCGCCACATTGCCCAATTGCCGATAAGCCACCGAAATATTAATGGCATCTTGTTTGTCAAACCGAATGGCTAAAGCTTTGGTCAATACATCAATCAAATTTTGGGGTTGATTGGACATACCGTAAGCTGTTCCGAGATACGACATTGCCGCTACATCAGTCGGGTCCAGTTCAACAGCTTTTGATAAAAATTCAATGGATTTTGGCAAATTGTTTTGCTGTTGTCCTATGATTTTACCGCCCTCACGGTAAGTCAAGGCGAGGTTTGTTTTTGCATCTTTAAACTGCGGGTCGAGTTGCAATGCCTTATTATATGCACCCACGGCTTTATCAAATTCATTCAAATAAAAATAACCATTACCCATAAGTAAATAAGGGTTTTTCATCGTGGGATGTATCTCCAAAGCTTTTTGTAGATGTCCAATCGCTTCATTTATTTTCGTTTTTTTCTCGATAGCGTTCGGCGAATTTTTAAAATGTTCTATCATTTCGCCACCGACAGATGTTTGCAATTTGGCAGAATTAGGCGACGTTTCGATGTCCGTTGTGAAGATAGTGTAATTGTCTTTCCATGCCGCATTGCGCGTCATTGTCTTCAAACTGAACAACGTGACTATGACTAAAATCACCCCTAAGGCTTGACGACTGATACCAGATTCTTGATCTTTAGCACTTAATTTTGCTAATAAAACTGCCAAAACCAAGCAGAAACCAAGCGAGGGCATAAACATAAACCGTTCAGCCATATTGGTTCCGACAGGAAAAACGATGTTTGACACAATGGATAAAGTAATGAGAAAAAAGGCGATGCCAAAACTGATGAGGCTGCGATTTTTCCACCCCCTCAGTATCAAAGCGATGAGACCGACATAAACGGCAATACTCAACAACACTTGTGCATCGCTGAATGACTGAATACCGATGTGTCGTGGATAATAATCATGTGTCAAAGGATGTGGAAAAATGAGGAGTTGAACGTATTTACCAAGCGTATAAGTAATTGTCGCCATTTTTTCAGCGAAGCTAAACGGCACATATTCCGTACCAACGAGTTTCAAAAACGGGTTGTTCATCAATTCCATTTGTTCGTCGCCAAATTGATTGCCTATAACAGCCCCCCTCAGTAAAATGAACAAAATAGCAGCGGCGACAAAGGGAAGTGTTTGTTTTATAGCCGTACTAATGTCTGTTTTTAAGAAAAACCAATAAATCATAGGCGTAATAACGACAAAAGTTATGGCATTTTCTTTTGACAAAAGGGCAATAAAAAACAAGACAAAAGCAATGATTTGATGCTTAAAAACACCATTTTCAAATGCTTTGAGCGAATACCAGACGGCAGCAAGGCTACCTAAAAGCGTCATAATTTCGTCGCGTCCTTTGATATTTGCCACCGCTTCGGTATGAATCGGATGCGCCGCAAACAAAACAGCAGCTATAAAAGCGGCAAGCATCGGATTGACGGTTGCCGCTTGTTGACTGTCGCCTAACTCCTGTCGCCTAACCAACAGTTTTAACAATAAAAAATATAACAAAACACATGTTAAACCGAACAAAATAACGTTAATGAAGTGTCCTATGAATGGATTTTTACCAAAAAGTTGGTATTCAACCGCAAACATCACAAGCGTAAATGGGCGATAACGACCACCCGCAACCAGTTGTGCTTTGCCCGATTCTTTGAAAAAACCATAAAACGTATCGTATTGCAAAATACCGCCAATGCCAGCAACCCCCTCAGTCGTAAACATATTGTCTGTGATGACGATTGCATCGTCTTGACAAAAATCGTAGGACAAAGTATTGGCATATAACAGAAAACTTAAAGCAAATATAAAAATGGCTTGCAGTTTCGTGTTTTCCCAAAATGGAAGGGGCGTATTAATCTGTGAATGAACCGTTTGAGTCTTTATGAGTTTATTAGTTGCCTCAACAGCTTCACCACTTGTCGGTTTTTTATTTTTTTTACTCATTAAGAAATAATTTGCAATAAAGTGAAAATCAATACTTTATACGAAATAATTATATTTTAATAAAAACAAGAAACTTAAAAGATGTACTTTTGCATCCAAATATTTTAATAACAGGGCAACAAAATTCACAAATTTTGTGAAAATGACAGCGCAATAAAAGCGTTATTTTTCACAAACGACTCAAAAAAACATTTCAAATTAATAATTAAAATCATGAAAAAAATCATTATGACTTTGACCCTCGTGGTCGGTTTAATTACACTTTCACATGCACAAGACCTGCATTTCGGTTTCCAAGTAAGCCCTTCGTGGTCGTGGATGGGTACTGACAATAAGAAAATTACCGGTTCTGGTTCCGCTTTGGGCTTGAAATTAGGTCTTGTAGCCGAAAATAGGTTTAGTGAAGCTTATTCGTTTTCTACCGGTATTGGGTTTCATTTCAATTCAGGAGGTTCATTGCGATTCGGTTTGCCAGGTCAATTATGGAAAAACTCTTGGGGTGAATTTGAAACGCCACCCAAATCTTCAGACACTTTTGCACTGGATACGAAATTACGTTATAGCTTGACTTTCGTCGAAATCCCTATTGGTTTGAAGATGCGCACGCCTGAGCAAGGCAACCACATTCGTTATTTTGCCGAGCCTTTGGTTTGTTTTGGTTTCAGAACAAAAGCTTCTGGGGCAATTTCAAGTGCGAATCCTGTTCCCGCACAAGAACAAATCAATATTAAAGGCGATGTTAATGGTTTGAATATGTCGTGGGGTGCAGGCGTAGGTGGTGAATATGTCATTCAAAATAATACTGCTATCGTCGTGGGTTTGTATTTCCAAAGCGGTTTTACGGACATGACGGGCAATAGTGGTGGTACTTTATTTGACAAGTCGTCAGGTACGTTAGTAGCTAAACCTGAAAAGTCGAAAGCCACGGTTAGTTCCCTTACGATTCGTTTCGGCGTGATGTTCTAAATAATCAAAATATATAACAAATGCCTTGCAGTATCCATACTGCAAGGCATTTGTTATATATTAAAAAGGGTAGCATCCATATCAAAGTTGAGATGCCACCCATGGGTAGTAATTGTTGTAAAAGGTTTTCTTAAATGATACTTTATTGTTTAATTTTTCTTATCTCTAATAGTAAACCCTTTCAGTGCTTTACCTAAGTTATCCATGTCTGCACCAAATTCAGTTCTGAATTTCTGCCAATTTTCTTTGGTGTCAGCATTGAAAGCTCTCAATCTTAACTTCATATCGGCATTTTTTCTCTCTAATTCAGCAATTTGCTTTTCGTAATCGGCTCTTACCTCTTTTTTTTCTTTTGCTACTTTTGCTCTAAAATCAGCAATATTTTGGTCATTTGCCGTGATTATGACTTCTGTTTCTTTCCTATAGTTTTCAACGTCTTCCAATCGACTTAACCGTTTCAGGATTTTTAGCGATAACTTGTGTCATACCAAACAAAATCGCTGCCCCTAAAAGTTTTTTTAGAGGACTGATTTTCCTATTCTCAAATAATGTTTTTGAGAAATAACCCACAACCAAGCCAACCGATGTATTTAGAATATTTTCTCTTAACTCCTCGGACTTAACCGCTTCTTTGAACGTTTTTTTGATTATATTGATAGGTTGTATGCTTTCATAAACGAGATGGAATTGTTCTTTCAACAATTTGGCCTCCTCAGCTTGCCTATGTTTCACTTCTTGAATAGCATCTGTCAAGCTTGTATCTGAATTTGGTAACTATCCAGCCCCTACGGTCAGGATATTTTTTATGAATAAAATAAAAAGAAATAGTAGATTTACAATAGATGACATCTGAATCAAAAATACAC
>JAYTUQ010000020.1:0-11858 GCA_043744455.1 Saprospiraceae bacterium
AAACCCTTATTAAAAACGCGAATTTATTGTTGAAAATACCAATTCTGTGTTGTATCTTGAGACATTATTCAATGGTTAAGGTATAATACAATGGTAGGACATAAAAAAGGGATTGCACGGAATCAAGTCGCGTTTAATTGTCTTGAAGACCTTATTCGTGAAGACAATACCGTTCGCGTTATTGACGCGTTTGTTGATATACTCAATTTTGAGCAATTGGGCTTCGCTCATATTAAAGCTAAACAAACGGGCGCGCCTGCTTATCATCCTGCTTTAATGCTTCGTATTTATTTATATGGCTATCTCAATCGAATTCGCTCTTCCCGCAAACTCGAAGTAGAATGTTATCGAAATATCGAAATGCAATGGCTCACCGAACAACAAAAACCTTGTTATCGCTCTATCGCAGGGTTTAGAACGTACAAACAAGAAATAATAAATAAAGTAACAGGTGAGAAAACAACCATCAATCATTTAAAAGCCCTCAAAGAGGTTTTTCGCTCCTTAAATCGCTTCTTAAATGGCGAAGGCTTGTTCGGTAAAGAAACAGTCGCAACGGATGGCACTAAAATACGCGCTCAAAATGCCAAAAAGAAAAATTATACGCTCGATAAGTTAGATAAAAAGATTCAACTCTCCGACGCTAATATTGAACAATACCTCGAACAATTAGACGAATTAGATAATAAAGAAAATAAAACACAAGAACAAGAAGCACTACAACAAGGCGCAATAAAGAAATTAGAAGAATTAAGAGAATGGAACACTAAATTTAAAAACTATAAAAAAGATTTATTAGAGCGTCAAGCCCTTGACCCCGAGATAACACAAATATCCCTCACCGACCCCGATGCCCGTAGTATTGTTATTAATAATAGCGGACACGCCGAAGTTAGTTATAATATCGTCACCGCCGTTGATGATAAACATAATCTTATCGTTAATTATTTAACCGAAAACATTAAAGACACCACTTTATTAGCCGATTCAATGATTGCAGCAAAAGCGGAATTGGATAATGATTTTGATATAAATTTACATAAAAACATAGAAAATACTGAGGGGGGTAATTTAATAGATAAATTAGACCCAAATACAACAATAAATGGTTTAGCGGATAAAGGTTTTCATGCTGCTACTCAAATTCATCAATGTACTCAAAATAATATTGTTACTTACGTCGCTATTCCTCAATTAACCTACTCGGGTAAAGACAAAGATTTTACCATTAATAATTTTATTTACAACGATAAAGAGGATACTTTTACTTGCCCTAATAATCAAACCCTTACAACTAATGGTAAATGGTACGACAAAAAAGACAGACGCGGACAAGTCGTTAATACATATAAACGCTACAATATGAGTCCCAAGACCTGCGCAGAATGTCCATTCGCCCCAAAATGCCTTTCTAAAACCGCTATTCAAAATAGAGTCTCCCGACAATTAGAACGCGCAGAAGGACAAGAATCGGTTGTGGCTAATAAAAATAGATTAGACACTCAGGCAGGTAAAGATATTTATAAACGTCGGCAAGCCATTGTAGAGCATCCTTTTGGCATTTGGAAAAGGCAATGGGATTGTTCTTACACCCTGCTAAAAAGTATTGATAAAGTCAATGCGGAATTTGCTATTGTTTGTACTTGCTACAATATGCGCAGAGCCATTACTATTAAATCAGCTAAATCACTCATAGACCTACTCAAAACAACTAAAAATAATGCAAATAGTACTTTGCAACAGTTTTTTAGCTCGATTATAAGACATCTTGATAAATACATATTTTTTCCCACGTCGCGTTTGGGTATTCCCCAAATCCAAAATATCTTCGCTCTATAATTACACCTTGAAACACCTTTTTGAGGACAGGTACTGAGGGGGTGTTTTTGCACAGACTGCGTTCTCGGTAACAAAAAAAATAAAATAAAATGAAAAATACCCACATGGAGCATCCAGTTAATCTTTTTGATTTTCCTGGAATCATAGAGAAGAAATTAATCTATGAACTAAGTATATTTTTTACTGAGTCCGAACAATTTTTAAATTTGTCTATGCCTCTTTCATATAAAGAGACTAAGGAATTGTTTGCTAGAATGGAAGCCTACCAAGAACTAGCCCAAATTGCTCGTTTGTTAATTATCGGAAAGCCCAATGTAGAGGAAAAATTCAGTGCTTCTTTATCCAAACTATTTTATTTAGGTACACAAAATAAAGAGCATATCCACCATGAGCAAGAAAAACCATTTGTTGATACCAATATAAGAGAATCAATGAATGAAGAACACAATCACGTTAACAAAGAAAAAATTCGACTGTATAATTTGACATCGGTAATTGATATTTTTTCGGCTATAAGTTATTTGTCTTTTGATAGTAAAGTTAATTATACTGAAATTTTGCATACCATACATCCCGCTCGGCGCACTTCTTCCCAAACCACCCACCAACACCCAAACAAACGAACGGCGGCGCTGGTGTCGATTTTTAATCGACCACCCACTATTTAGCGGGGTCTCCGACCCCTGTAGTCTGTTGCTCATAACTTTCAACTTTTTTGTTTATCTAAAAAATACACCCCTCAGTATAAAGCTATATTTCGCGGGTCAAAGGCACTAAAAGGATAGTGGGTGGTCGATTAAAAATTGACACCAGCACCGTTCGTTTGTTTTGGTGTTAGTGGGTAAATGAATACTGCTTTCCCGAAATCAGAAAAACAGTGCGTCATAACACACTAATATTCAAATACTTATTGCTTCACAACCCCAATCGGAAAGTCATTGCCATACCCATAACTCGCTGGATACTGAGGGGTCCCTTTATATTTCGCTGTGACTTCAGGGACGCGTTCTTGCAGATAACCATCAATTTCTTTAACCGTTATTTTTTTATCGCCTGTATCTGCTTTGCCACTTAGGGCTTCCAACAAAACATACGTGAACGTGCCATGCCCTAATTGCGTAAATTCAGAAGCGAATTGGGCACTGCCCGAAGCCGTCAACCAGTATGTGCCAGTCGAACGCGCGAGTTGGGCAATGGCTTTTTCTTCAGCGGCACCACGAGCCGCTACGACTTGCTCCAGTGCACCTGCCGATTGACAGGCATCGAGGATAAAAAGTTGCTTTTGTGCTTTTATGTCTTTTGAAAATTGCTGTAAGTCTTTGGCACTCAATCCTTTCTGCGCCAAAGCATCATCTGCACCGTAGAGTTGCGTCACATCATGAGGGACTAAATAAAACTCTTTTTTATCGTTCATAACACCATGACCAGCATAATAAAAAATAAAAACATCTTTAGGCGATGCCGTCATTTTTATTTTTTCTAATGCGCTAACAATGCCTGATTTTGTGGCATTTTCATCGTTGATAGCAGTCAAATTAACTTTGCTAAAAATGCTTGAACCACTTTTTTCAATGGCTTCTTTAAAACCTGTAGCATCTGCTATAGCATAATTGAGGCTGTATTTAGGGTTTTTATATTTATTAATACCAACTACCACGACATGCAATTGAATCCCCTCAGTACCCCCAACCCCTGGAGGGGAGGCTTTAGATGTCGTGTATGTGACAATAATATCATCGGGTTTTGATTCCGTTCGTTGTGTATTTAGGGCAACCGCTCTAAATGTATTGTCTCCTTCAATCAATTGAATATCAAATGTTTGTGTTTTTGACTTTTCAATTTTATCGTCTTCAACAATCAAGTTTCGTGTACCACTGCCAACTATTTTTCCATTGTGAAATAAACGAATTTCTGACACGGCATCTTCCTTACAAGTCGCTTCAACGGTCAAATTCATTTTATCGGTAGAGATTTTAAAACGTCTTGTTTGCGCATTTTCATCCTCAACAATAAGGTTTCGTTGCGCTACTGGAACACTGATTTTGACGACTGGTGGCGATTTGATATTTTTAATATTTTCACCATCTGTCACCTCGCCATCAAATACCTTTTTAAGTAAACCAGGTGTGTAAAAACCTTCATAAAGCTGTTCTAAAGGGATTATTTCAAGACCTTTTACATAGTATAATTGCTTCAAACCATCGGGCGAGCCATCAAAACGACCATCGGGTGTGAGCAATATCCAATCTTTATTATTGTGAAAAGTGATGATTTCAGCCACCTTTTTTCCACTTGCTAAATCCCACAATTTCATATCTTCATCTTGCGTGAGTAAATAGCGGTCATTGGACATAAAAATGGCACCGATATAAGGCGTTCGTTGAATGGGCAATGAAACAACCAATTTTTTATTCGTTACATCATATACTTCGTAATTTGAAATATTACCCTCACTTGATTCCTTATCGTACACCACATTCAAAGCATATCTTTGAGTCGTTGAAAAAAACGTAGACTCTGAAGCATTAGGGATAAGCGGGGATGTTGTTAGTATTTTACCTGTCTGAGCATCCAGCGTTATGCACTCTTTTTTCTCGTTAAAAAACCTTACTTTTTTACCCCCCTCAGTATAAACAGGATTTGAAAGGGGAATTTTAGATTCATATTTCCACAAAAGAGCTTTGTTCGTCAAACTATAACAAGCGATAATAGATTTTCTACTGTCATCTTCATCTCGAATCAATGAAATGATTAATTTGGTTTTATCTGCCGATAAATCACAAAAATAGTTGTCATTGGCTTGATACAAAGGGCTTTTTTCAAAATAAAAATCATTGCCATATTTCACCTCTTGTTTCACTTTAAGCGTGCGTGAGTCCAGAGTTACAAAACGATTATTTCCTATTAAAACAAGCATATTTAAGGTATCAAATTCACGCATAGCACTCACATTCCACTCTTTATCTGGAAATTCAAGGCGCTTAATTTGACTGGTATCATTTTTCAAATCATATACAAAAGGTCCTGAAAATTCCATATCGCCATTAAAATATACATCATTCATAAAAAGCCTTTTTTGACTTGATAAAAGCCGATAACTTGATATAAAATTAGCAAATTTACTCTTTGGCAACTGCGTAAAAGTGATGTCTCTTATGCCAAAATGAATGATTCTATCTCCTGCCAACACTTTATTATCATTATTTTTACTCAAATCGCTGAGCATGAAAGGTTGGTAGGGTATGATGCCAAATAAATAAGCTTTTTTAACATCATTGATTTTAAAAGCAGTCATTTTATTGGGATAAAAAACATAATTTCCACCCGCCGACAAAGCCGCATCGCCCGATTGAAAACTCGACATACCCTTCACATCTACAATCATTTCTCCGCCAATAGCCGCTTGGTGCATTTTAAATCCCTCATTATTAAATTTAACTTGTTGCCTTTTACTTTGTGTAAAATTGATTAAGTTAACAGTATAAAAACGTTCATTTAACTCATAAAGAACCTTATCGCGATTGTTCTGACTTATCAAAATTGTACCGTTGTAATCTGGAATATCATCCGTTTTTAAGGCTATTTTTATTGAACGAAGTACTTTCATTGTGCGTGGTTCAACCTCCTCCAAAGTATTTTTTACGTCATTGCCATTGATAATTTGATTATTCACAATCATATTACCCGCATCATTTATAAAAAGAGCCCTTTGTCCAAATTTAAAAGTGCGCAATACTTTATTCGCTTTTAAATCCAACAAAACGCCACCTTGTTCACTCCCTGAAATCAAAAGAGACTCGTCGTTATTGACTGAAACATCAGCCCCTAAGTTTTCAATAATCTCCTTTTTTAAGGTCATTAACTTATTAATGACGCCAGTTTCGACATTTATTTTAAATAAATTGGCTTCTGTATCGGTATCATTTATGACGAAATAGTACAAAAACTTACCATTTTTGCTAAAACCTGTATAGCGTGGTTTTGCAATGCGCCAAACCGTGCTGTTCCATTCCATGGTTTGTAAATTAAGTCGGCGAATCTGATCCCCCAATAGTGCAATCAGTTTTTTATTGTCAGATGGAACAAAGAATTCGACTTTATCCAAGGAATCAGCACCGCCAATGGGTATCCTTTTTATAAGATAAGGTCCCTCAGTCGACCAAACCCTCAACTCATTTTGACCAAACGAAAACATCATTTTGTCATCATTGGTGAAAGCAAACTTGTAAGCTTCATGGGTTGCAGGCACGCACAATTCGGGAACTTGTGCGACCGCTTTCTCGGCTATTAAAATGAGTGTTAAGAAGATGAAACGCGTACTTTTATTCATGCTATTTTTTATAATTTTAAAATAATGATGATGCATTGACAGCACGTATGAATGAAATTTATTCATACCCTATTGTGATAATCTATAATTTACGAAAATGACTATTGACAATTAATGACGAATGACTACTTATTTGTGGCTCAACTCGACCATCAAAGGCACAACAGTGCCGCTTTGCGCATTTTTAAGAACTTCAAAACCAATGTTTGCTGTCCTGTAAGTCACTTGTGAAGGTAAAATCAATTTATCGCCTAACGCTGCTTTGATTTTTTGAGACAAACCACCTTTGGCGGCATTCATTTTTTCAAGCATCTTAGGCGCATCTAAGGGCTCTTTGGCATACAAAATGAGCATATAATCTGTGCCAGCATTGTTATCCATTTTCACCACTTTCTTTTCAGAAGGAAAAGCAACTTGACTGTTCGAACCGATTCGTGGCGACATATTGTCGTCAAAAGGCATAATTTTATTCACTTGTCCTGTTAAATCGGTGGCAAATGCGTAAATGTATGATTCTGAATTGGTTGTGATAAAAAAACGAAACTTTGTGCCACTGGCATAAGCATTATCCATACGGTAAGCGACAAGGTCTTCTTTATATGCTTTTTCATCATCAGTGACTATGAGGTTGCGTGTCAATACCCTATTAGCGGGCATTTTTTCTCCTGTGTTTTGTACAAATGACACTTCGCCTGAAAGATTGACGGTCAAAACTGGCGTTATAGGTGCAGGTTTTGGCGGTTCAGGTTTTGGCGGTGTGGGCTTGACTGGTTCAGGTTTTGGCGGTGTGGGCTTGACTGGTGTGGGTGTAGGCGTTGGGGGCTTGACTGGTTCAGGTTTTGGTGTAATTACTGAGGGGGTCGGATTGATCCTTATTTCTCTCGGTGGTGGGTAAGCTTGAATGGCTAAAAGCGAATATTTCGCAAAATCCTTGTACGGAATCCATACAAAACCATTGTCACGCCACGTTGAACCCCAAGAATTTAAAACCCTAAAAGAACCACCGTATTTATTGTTGTCATATCCAACAACACACATGGCATGACGACCATGTTGACCTGTTGGTCCGTCATCCGACTTTTCTTCTCGCCAAACATCTCCTTTTGAGTTGTAAAAACTCTTAGCAACGATAAAGCCTAACATGCACGGATAACCTTCCGAAATCGCTTTTTTGACTGAATTAACCTTGATATCATCGTCTTCTTCGTCTGGATAATAAAGAATTTGATAATCTGAAATGCGAAAGTCTAATCCCTCACGTTTGGCAGCAATACTTACATTAGAACCGCAAAGATAGGGCTGCTTGGAAAGGGTTGATACGCCCGATGTTTTCAGCAATTCAAACGCATTCACAGGGTTTGAGCCACCTTGGCAGTTATTGTCCCCTTTGTCCTTTATTTGCTCATATATATATGTGGGCGAAAAAATTTTAGCATTGGGGTTTATGAGACTGGTTTTGCCGTTGGCATCCGCTTCGCTTTCAGTTTTTGCATATAATATCGTCCTTAAATGATAGCCTACGGCAAATGCGACGCAGGTACTGTATCGCCCTTGATCGCCTGCAGTTGGACAATATTTTTCTAAAGAAGCGGAGGCAGGCATTTTGCCATAACTGCTGGCAGTTAGTTTGGCTTTGTATGGGATACCCCTCAGTGTCGGAGGGTCGAATATCATACCCGTCCCTTTTTCTTGGGCATTGAGTGAAACGAAAGAAAAAAGGATTAAAAACAGTGTAATAATAAGTTTCATTGAAAATTGCTTTGATAGTAGGTTGATAAATTTATTTGAACAGCGGCTGAAAAGGAGAGAACGTGAAGTTGGAAATATCACATAGATACAACATAATTATATAGAATTTTTAAAAAAGTGTTGACAATAAAATAATGCAACCATTTTGAAACGACCTTATACTAAGTGATGTTACAGCTATCTATCTTTAAAATGTGAGTTTAATAGCCTATTTATGACCTATTAGTATTTGGATGTCTAATTTACTGAGGGGGGTAAAAAGAAGTTTCGAGTATACATTATTTTATTACTTTTGGCATCATTGCAAATAAAGGGCAAATGGAAAGTCAAAAAGAGGATGCAGATACTTAAATGCCTAACTCTTTTTTAAACAAAAAACCAATCAAAAATCGACAGAAGGGGCGCAATGGGTCACATTATTCAACTAAAATCATATCTAAATTTCAAAAAGATGAACTACAAATTTTTAGGAAACACAGGCGTTTTGGTTTCAGAACTCTGTTTCGGCACTATGACATTCGGTGGCGTTGGTTATTGGAGCAATATGGGCAAAGTGGGTCAAGATGATGCCACAGAACTCATAAAAGTAGCTGTTGACGGCGGCATTAACTTTATTGATACCGCCAATGTTTATTCTTATGGTGAATCTGAAACGCTGTTAGGGAAAGCCATGAAAACACTCGGATTGAACCGACAAGAGCTTTTTATCGCTTCCAAACTGAGGGGGCGCATGGATGCTAAAAGCCTTAATAATGTGGGTTTGAGTCGTTTACACATTCATCGTTCAGTTGATGAAAGTTTGCAACGTTTGAGTATGAGCCATTTGGATATGCTGTACATTCATGGTTTTGATCCCTACACACCTATTGAAGAAACGATGCGCGGGTTGAATGACATGGTGCAATCGGGCAAAGTTCGCTACATCGCAGCGTGCAATATTCCCGCTTGGATTTTTATGAAAGCCAATGGTATTGCTGAAAAAAACGGTTGGGCTAAATTCGATGGTATGCAATACTATTACTCTATTGCCAGTCGCGATGTGGAACGCGAAGTATTGCCTTTGGCAAAAAGTGAAAATATTGGTTTCATGCCGTGGAGTCCTTTAGCGGGTGGTTTTTTATCGGGAAAATACAGCCGTTCCATCGAAAAGGCAGGCGACAGTCGCCGTGATGTATTCGATTTTCCACCTGTAAACAAGGAAAAAGCTTACGATATTATTGACGTGATGACAGAAATTGCTCAAAATCACGCCGTCAGCGTTGCACGCATCGCTTTAGCATGGGTCAATCAACAGCCAGGCGTTACAAGTGTCATCATAGGTGCTAAAACTGTTGCACAATTAGAAGATAATATCGCGGCTTCTACTTTAAGACTGACGGCAGATGAGTTAAGTCGTTTGGATACAGTTAGTGCTTTGACAAAAGAATATCCACAATGGATGGTCGAGAGACAAGGTGGTGACCGTTTAATGCCTTCGTGAGGACGTTATAAAAAGTAAAAAAGCCATAATTCCTTTAGGATTACGGCTTTTTTTTGCCTGTTTTTTTTGTTTTTCAAATATTGAGCAACTGTAATATTGTTGATTTTGCCATAATATTTTTAAGCTGAAATATATAATTATTGGTGCAACTTATATTACCGTTAAAAGCAGTTCGATGCTTTTAACGGTTTCTTTTTTTCACGAAACGCAACTTTAAGCATGTAAAACGAATAAAATAATAAAATACCCGCCCGGCGCACCTCTTCCCAAACCACCCACCAACACCCAAACAAACGAACGGCGGCGCTGGTGTCGGTGTGCATTATTTAACGGTGGTGGTAAAATTAAGTAAGACCATTTGCCAGCAGTTTTTGTTTTAACGAATTTGACAATCTACCCAATAACTATCTTTCTATCAAAACTCTATCTGATACCAATTCATCATTCACTTTCAGATGTACGAAGTACAAACCTGTTGTCCAATTGTTGCAATTAATGGTGAACGATTGACTCCCCTCAGTAACTTTGTAAGTACGACTGACTTGCAGACCACCTTGTGCATTGTAAACCATTAAAGTCGCATCGCCGCCTTTTTCTACGCCAATATCGAAGTTGATATTGTCTTGTGCAGGATTGGGATAAATGCGATAACTCATAGGTGATAAGGACGGAGGTGTTGTCGGTTTAGGGGCATTTTGTTGTACGATTTGAGCATTCGGGTTGCCATTTGTACATTGTGTTGCCCCAGATTGAACCAATTTATACCGAATACCATTTGTTGTCAAACAGGCTTGCATCCGTCTCTTTTGTCCATTTGTGAACATATAAAGGTTGCCATCGTTTGAGTTATCCATAAAATTCATGGACATCACAACAGGGTTGCCATTGCAGGTACTGACATAACGATAGTCAACTGCACCGAGCGTTGGTGCGTTTTGTATCGGCGTATCGTCCACACCATCGTCGCCGCACTGAACGGTTTCAGACCACAATTCATACAAATTTAAGTAAGTGCCTAACAGATGCGTCAAGGTTTTCCCCTCTGTATAAGGGAAGTCTTTATCGTTGTTCGGCTTTTTGCCAAAATAGCGGTAATCAATCACAATGCCGTCTGTGGCAGCGGGTCCAGCGGGCATTTGAGCATAACCGCTGATGCTGTCGGGAAAGTTAACCACCCAAATATTCAGGTATTTTTCGGTATCCCAAGCGGTACTACCGCCTGTTGTTGCCGATTTCATTTTATCATCCGCTAACCAAGTTGTCAAGGTGGTCGGGACGGTCAAAACGCCTGTGGTGTTTGCACCTGTCGGTGTTTTGGAAGCGAGACAAAAAGAAATGCGGGTATCTAATGCGTTTTTATCTGAAAAACGCTCTCTTGTATCTGCTTCATGCCGTTGAACCCGCACCGTTTGGCGATAGTCTTTGCTTACGATGTCCAATTGTTGCCGAATATCGCTTTCTTTTGGCAAGTCGCGTGTGTTTGTACCTGCTTTATACAGCAGATGCACGACAACTGGCAAAGTCACATCTTGCGTCAGAGGTGCAGGATTAAGGTTAACGGACATATCCAAAAAGGCGCGGCGACGTGCCATCTCTCTATCTGAAGCCAAAAGGCGTTGGTGGTTCTTTTGGGTGTAATAACGGCGCGGTGTTTTGGGCAATAAAAGCCTGTCGCCACTGCGACCCCTACCACTGCTTTGGGCTTCGAGTAAGGCGGGTAGTAATAGAAAAATGAGGTAAATAATCTTTTTCATATTGAGTTTGTTAGATTTTTTATATGTGAATAAAATTAAGCGGGTATGTTGAATCAAGATTCGTCGGATTTTTTAGGATTTACGCGTAGCGTGTGTAGCACAATCCTTACACATATTAAAAAATCCGACAAATCCTAATTCAACTTTTTTGTCTTTTTATACCAACTCTTGTTTCGTCGGTCAGAGACCGAACTTATAGGTAAGTTAGGTGAAAACACCGAACCCAGCACTGTCGTTGTGTGGCTTAGTGGATGTGCGTTAATTTAACAAACTCCCGTGCGGAACGGATTATGAATTTTATTTATTAAGTATCATTTTAGGAAAAATAAAATGGCTTTCCCTATCAAGAATAAGCTGCTTCTGTCATACGGTTGACAGCATCGTATTGAAGCGTGTATGCTTGTCTTTCTCGTCCGCGCACTTGCCAAACGACTTGTGAAACATTGCCGCCATACTGAGGGGTCGTTGTTGTACCACTTAGGCAGCAGATGAAACAATGTTTTCACTTGTTTCATCTGCTGCATTTCTTTCTGTCCGCTATGTCAAACAACTTTTTTGTCTTTTTATACCAACTCTTGTTTGGTCGGTCAGAGACCGAACTTATAGGGGAGTTCGGTGAAAACACCGAACACTATTTGGAATTTGCTACTTTTAAAATTTGTCCATCTTTTTTTCTGATTTCAATATATGGATTACCACCTTTCGT
>JAYTUQ010000021.1:0-3014 GCA_043744455.1 Saprospiraceae bacterium
TGATGTTCCATTTGAAATTTATTATTTATGAAAACGATATAAAATCAATGAGAATATCCAAGGCAATGTGAAAGCCAACAAAACAAATCTGAAATCGGATTGAAGAATAAAATTTACCATTGTCATTGCACCTATTGAAGTAATTCCTGCAATTAAAACTATGATAAATGCTCCGTGTGTTCTTGTGCGAAAAGATGTTTGAGCAACATATATTGTGAGCAAACCAGTTGTGAAAATATAACCACCGATTACCCAAAAATATTTTTGCAGCCATACTGATAAATCAGGACTATTATTTTGGACAACTGATAAAGTTGAATTCATGTATCGTAAATCTTCTGGTAACAAAGGCGGTCTGAAAAAAACAAAATAGAATCCCATTGCTGCAATTAGAAAACCTCCTAATGTAAGGAGTGAAGCAGAGTATGGTTTTAGATTTATCATTTTATTTTTTGAAGTTGTTTCAAGAAATTGCTTGCTGTCGTTAAGCATATTGTTCAAACACCAATTAGAATATAAAGGGGCTAAGAAAAAGGCAATGAATTTGAAAAAAATATTTTTCGGTTTTGTATAAGCAATGCTTAATTCTGTTTTTGTGTTTTGTCCTTCGGGAGAAATCACTAATCGCATTTGATACCAATCAATGATAATCATTTGGGCTGCTCCAATTGTTCCCCAAATTTTTTCCTTGTCTTTAATCCATTTGGTTGTAGCTACTGTAAAGTCCATTGTAAAACCCATCATTTTTCCATACCAATGAAATTTAGAATTAAGTCCTGTTGCATTTTTTGAAAGTTGTTTCAATTCTAATTTGCTTCCCATCATTGGCATTGAATTTTTAGTCATGTGCATTCCGGTGTTGCCGATGTTATCCATGTAAGCAAAAACTTTTTCTGGAATGGAATGAATGAGAATACTTTTTGATTGGGTTTTCATCTTAATCAAAAGTTGCAGGATTGCGAATATCGCAACCTTGCAACTTTCTATTTAAAGTTTATTGTTCTTGATTTATTTTATTTCTTCTCTACCAAATCCATTCCACACTTCGGACATTTGCCTGCTTTGTCACTTGCAACTTCTGGGTGCATCGGACAAGTGAAGGTCATTGCAACATTCTTTTTTTCGGTTTTCTTTTTGGTGTCTTTGTTCATCATTGAACATTTGTCCATCTTACCGCTCATGTCCATACACTCCCCTTCTTTCATTTGCATTTTCTTTCCGTCTTTCATAATACATTCTCCAGTGGTCATACACTTCGTTCCATTTTTCATGATCATGTCTTTTTCCATTGGCATTGTTTTACCTTCTTTCATGCACATCATTTTTCCGTCTTTCATCATGCAACAATCTTTCATTGTTGATGATTTGGTTTTTGTTTGTGCAGAAACATTTGTTGCTGTAAAGCATACAACCAGCATGAGCATTGAAGCAAACACGGTGGCAATCATTTTTTTGTTTTTCATTTTTATTATTTATTTAATTTGTTTTTCTTCAGATGCGCTGTTGCTCGTTCTTCAGTTTCGCTGTTGCCCTCTTTATTTACAACAATCTTTTTTAAAGAAGTTGCGAATGAATTTCAAAATTGCTTTTAGTGCAATGATGAATGTATTTTGCTTTTTTGTATCTGTTGTTAGTTTCATTTCAGCAACAATTTTTACGTGTTTGTATGGATGGACATTTAACAGTTCCGTAACTACAATACACACAACAGTCACCTTGCTTCGGTTTCAAAACTGTTTTGCATTGTTCACACTCGTAAAAAAACTGACAAGCATCTGTTGGCATAATTTCTTTTTTCTGGTGTCCACAATTTGGACAAGTGATTGTTGATTCTAATTCAACTGTCTTGCCGTCAATTGGGATGCAAGTTTTGCAACTGCCGTGAAGTTTGTTTCGCTGATAGTTCCAAATTGTTGCTGCAAGAAGTCCGAGCATTCCTCCATAAATAAATTTATTCCTACTCTCACTGTCGTTATAATTGTAACCGTAAAAAATAATTACAGCACTCGGAATTGCAACAAGCAAAGGATAAGTGAAACGATGTTGTCGGCAAGAAATAAAAAGTCCTATGAGAGAAATTAAAACAAGTGTTTCCAAAATATATTTTGTCCATCCTCCAAAAAGTTCGGCTGAACCAAACCCAAATGCAGAAAGGACAAATGCAAATAATGAAAAGCAACAAGGTGTTGCAAATGCTGCAAGAAATAACCCGACTGTTCCTATTTTATCTAATTGAAGTTTCATTTGATAATTTTATTTTGACATTACATTATTACCTTTCGGTCCCACATCGTAGATGTGAACTAACTGAGCTCCGTGATGTCCAGTAATTGTTACGAATACTGCTATTGTAATTACTGTTGCGGTTAAAATTATTTCCAACCATTTTTTGCTGAACCATTTTATGGCTATGAAACGCAAAACAGTTGCACCAAGCGAAAACCATAAAGTGAGATTTCCGAAACGTTGATGTGTTTCAAAAATTTCAAGGGCTTTATCGTCTGCATCGCCACTGATGTGAACGGCTGTTTGTATTGCAATGAAGGTTCCGATGCAACCAGTGATTAGAAAGAAAAATGTGAGCCATTTGAGTTGAATGTTCTTTTGAAAAAATAAAACTGTGAATTGCGATAACGATGCAAGCAACAATAGCACAATGGGGAAATGCACAAAGAGCGGATGCAGGTTCGGGTAATCTTTTAATAAGTTGTGGAGCATTTTTACGATTTTAAAATGCAGGACGGATGATTAATCCGTCCTGCATTGATTAAAGAAAATTATTTTACTTGAATTGTTTCCTTCGTTGAAGGACATCCGTTCATTTTATTTCCGTAATACGGATTGTGGATTTCCTTCTGTTCGCTTAACCAATATGCTCCTTTGCTTTCGTTTGCCATCGGGCAAAACTGATAATATGTCGGTGTTGCTGTTGGAAATGCTTTGGCAACTGCATACATGTTTTTGGAAAGCGACATGAAATGTTCCCTGTCATGGTCAAGCTCAGCGACTTCGCT
>JAYTUQ010000022.1:0-11807 GCA_043744455.1 Saprospiraceae bacterium
CTTGAGGCTTTTCGTTATTTCTGCCATTTTCAATTTTTATGTATGTGCTCAAAGGTAAAAAAAGCTTTGATTATTTTTTAAAAAGAGATGATTTAGGTGTCTATCTTTATGCCACTTTCTAAACAAACACAAGTAAAAGTCATTAAAAACTATGAAAAATGCCCCCCTCAGTATCTCAGAGGTTTTTCTCATCGAAGCCATCATTTACATTGCCTTGTGGATGTGGAACGAATATGTTGCCACCATTCTGACGCTTACTTTCTCTGCCATTGCGCTTTTTATATTGGTTATTTCGTTGATTTCAGAAATCATTGAAAGATCAAAAGTGCCGCGTTGGTACTTCACCTACATGATTGTATCTATCCTTACACCTTTAATTATTGGCGGATTTTTTTGGGTATTAAACAATGGCAGTTTTGCGTGGATGAAAGGTTAATTTCAAAAAAACAAGAAGATTTCACACTAATTCTTTCAATTTATCAAGAATTGGCTGCTTCAATTTCATTAAATTTCCTTCCTGATCCGCTTTTGTATATTGATAAAAATTTAAAATTTTATCCCCCTCAGTACGCACACGCCAAGCGAGCAATCCTGTACCAATCAAGACAATAATATAAACTAAGGTTTCAAAAAAGTTCAAATCCTTACCATAAAAAAGTGCTTCCGATTGTAGCCACCAAAATAAAGGAAAAAAGACTAAACCCGCACAAAATCGTATGGTTGAATCATAAGACTCATGCACTTTTGCTAAGGAAATCATGCGGTTGGATAACCATGCAGGAATGATATTGCCCAAAAAACCAATCAAAAAAGCAGGAAAGGCGACTAAAATGCCTAAAATACTGAGGGGGGCATTTGTCGTTTTTGAAGATGCGTCTTTCAGTTTTAGGCTGTCTAATGTCGAAAAATAGGTCTTAACTTCATTTTGAAATTTGTCAAAACCAGCTGTATCTTCCTTTTGCCAATCATGGATTTTGGCAATTAATTTTTTGCTGCGCCAATGGTGTGCTTCAATTTCTAAGGGTGCATCGTTGCTTAAAAGAATTTCTAATTTTTTCAAAAAATCATCTTCTTCTGCGCTGTTACAATTAACGGTTAATTTAATGAATTGATTTTCAATATCTTGCGTCAAATCATTGACCGCTTGACGGGGATTTTCGGCATAAGCATCGGCATAGCTATCGGCAGAAAAAGGTTCGCCTACTTCGATAACGACATCACTGCCAAACTTCAAACCATCGTAATATGTGATGCCAACAGGCAGAATACGTAAATCAAGTGCGAAATTATTTTTTACTTCGGCACTAAAAACAATGCGCGCTGTGCCTGTTTTACATTCTCGAATATGCCTTTCTGCGTAACTCGTTCCCTCAGGAGCGACATAAATGCAGCCTCCTGCCTGCAAATGTTCGTCACAAGCCTTAAAAGCATCATCATTTTTGGGCGTTTCGCCAGGGGCAAGGTCTTGTGTACGTTGAATAGGAATGCAAAAAAGAGTACTCAAAATGGTATTTGAAATTGGATTCTTAAATAAACTATAATTCGCTAACACATTACACGTCTCACGTGAATACATTAATGAAAAAAGCGGGTCAAGTCCTGTATTCGCATGGTTAGATACGTTCATCAAAGGACCTTTCGCTCTTAAATTTGAACGATTTATATAGACTACTTTTCTGTAATAAATGTTCAGTGAAATAATCGCTAAGGCTTGTAAAAAGCGAAAGACCAGTTTAAGGATTGGGTTCATATCGTTCTAAAGTTATGACGAAAGACAAGTATTTTTGCTTAAATACTGGACGCAAAAATTCCTTTCTTAATAAGATATTTTGAGTATTTTTTTTGATTTAAAACGACAAATATAAAACAATTTCGGATGAGGAGGTATTGGCTTTTCATGCCTCTCAAGAACGGCAATATACTTAATTTACTGAATCTTAATAACAGTAATGTACTCTTTTAAAAACAAGAACGGCTGATGCGCAGTGTGCGTATCAGCCGTTCTTGTTTTAAAATAACTTAACGCTTGTTAGTCTGTTGCGCCTTCGGAGAGGCGGACAAGCGAGAGAAGAACTATTGCCAACAGGCTTGGCTGAGGGAGAAATTGAAGAATTGCGAAACAGTACCCCCTCAGTATAAAGCTATATTTCGCGGGTCAAAGACCCAAATGATAGTGGGTGGTCGTTTAAAAAACGACATCAGCACCGTTCGTTTGTTTGGGTTTTGTTGGGGTGTTTTGGGGAAGAGTGGGTGCCCGCGGGAGGCTTACGAGCGACGGTTTTTATTTAAACCTCGTACCAGCGGGTTTCTATTTACTTTATAAATCTTTCCACCATTCGTAGTTTATTTTATCAGGAGTAATTTCGCACAAATGGTCAATTTTTCTTGCGAAATATAAACGTAATTTTTTATCAGACTTTAAATAAGATTTATAGTCTTCTAAAAAATCGCTTAGCTTAATTGTCAAAACATCACGAAATAATCTTTTAACGTTCCCGCTTTCTATTGTCATAATTTTTTTATCTGGATTTGCATATCCACATGATAAAGTATTAATTCTCCAATTATTCTTTGTACATGCTTCATGTAATAATGCACATCTCACGTTTGCATAAAAATCTTTTGCGTCAAACATTGGTGCTATGTCACTTTGGAAACTAAAATATTCTTTAAACATATTTGAGTTCTCTAAAAAATCTTGGAAATGGTTTGAACTTGATTTATATTCATAATTTGGAGAAGTATTATTTTTTTTACAATTATGTATTTTCCCTTGGCTTATTGAAGCAAAGTGTTCTATCAATGCACAATGAATTGTAGCCAAAGAAAATCCTTCTCCTATTGCCTGTTCTTCGATTCTTTTCATTGGGTCAAAATATCTAATTTTCAATCTGTTGTTATACCAATCAACTGCTTCTTTCCATTCATCAGAATAATCAAGATTTGATTTTAGAATTTCTCTTTTCTTTTTCCATTGTCCAATCGTGAATCCTCCTAAGTCTATGGAATCTGAATTTGTTTTTAGTACCATATTTATTTTTTCAATGATGATTAACTCTCCAATATGTAAAAGTTTTATAAGCACTTTTTGTATTGATGAGTTTTTTGTTAAAAGATGATGTTGCATAAACTCTTGTAAATCTCTGTTTACCATGCTTCTTTCGAAACCACCTACCAAAACCCAAACGGCGGTGCTGGTGTCAGTGTGTGCTTAGTATATTACGCCTTTGTAGAGGTTAACTAGCGATGTTTCTTTAGAAAAACTGTTGCCAGTTTTATTAAAACATTGTGTTAGCAGATTGTGAAACGGCTTTTTCTATTGCTGTTTAGTTTTAGTACCCCCTCAGTATTTTGTTCAATTATTTTTAAAATTGCTTTTTCTTTTTGATTTCCAGTTCTTTTTTCTCTATTTCTTGCCCTTTTTGAATCTGTTTTTGCCATTCATTGTTAAATTTACTTATTTTATTATCAACACTATCCCTAAATTCTTTTTTTGAAAAAATTATTAATTCTTTTGAAGCATTTCCATTTAATTCAACATATCGCTTGTAAGAATATTTTATTATTGATGAACTACCTATCCATTGGTTTTTGAATTTATATTCACACGGCCCAATATATTCAAAGCGTTGTTCGCTAACAGGTGTTTCAGTACCACAGTTTACACATTTGTTAACCCACCCAAAAGTTGTTAAATCAATATCATCAAGTTGATCCAATGGAGTTTTATAATTTTTATTTTTCAATCTTTGCACTGCGGCTCTAATGACTAATCGTGTTTCTTTGCTACAATCTTCTTCGACAGAAGTTTGAATAGGCTTTCCAAAAGTTTTTTCTAATGTGGCTTTCGTACCTTCAAAATAATATTGCCATATCTCAATTTCAAAAAGTTTATTTTGATAAAAATATAGTCTAATATCAGCATTTTTAGATGGATTATCTACTGGAAATTCTATTTGTACATTTTCATATAAAAGAGTAATTAAATCGAAATTTTTTAAGTTAGAATCAATAGAGCACTTTGGTTTAGAAAGATATATACTATAATTTGTATCAATTGCTGATAAATTTAATCCAAATATCAATCCTCTGAAACCCTTAAGATTATTAATAGCGTCTTGAGAATATTCAGAAGCATTTGATAGACTTACTAAGCTATCAATCGTTTTTTTTGAGTTTGTAGTTATGCTTAAATGGTCATTTTGGTTGTTATCATTGTTCTTTTCTTTACAAGATAAAGCTGAAATAAAGATTATTATTATTACTAATTTACCCATATTTGAAACAGTCTATAAATTAAAAAAATAAATCCACTCGCTGGTAATAGTTCTTCTTAAAAAACTCGCTCGCTTGTAAGCCTTTTCAAAGGCGTAATATACTATTCCGCACGTCTCCGACGTAAGTAAAAATTTCAGGATTAAAAAAAACAACAACAGCTGACGCACATCAGGCATCAGCCGTAAACTTGCATATACAGGAGACTTCTACGCAACCAGTTTTATACATAGCTAATGTATCCACAAAAATAAACATTCTAACAATAAAAAAAGTAAATATATAAGAATCTATAAAATAATTGATTAACACTTCGTATGAAATGTATTCAAATATTGAAATCATGTAAAAGGCTGTGTGCTTTAGGTAAATCTGTTTTCAAAACAATAACAAATAAATCAGCGACAATCTATTGTCGGATGCGTGAAGGGCATCGTGCGGGTTATGAAGTGCTTTTAGTTTCTTTGACGAAATAAAAAGTCGGCGCAGTTGATTATACTTAAATCTTAAAATCCAAAAGACTATTTTTAATGGCTTCATCAAAAGCCGCTTGTTCATCAAAAAGAAACGCTACTTCAACAGGAATAGCATATATATCCAATTGATTGTCAACGATATAATCTTTATGTAACTCCAATCGGGTGGCATCTTTTTCAGTTGTCAAAATGACTTTTTTACGTCCTTGCATTTGGTCAAACAGCGTTTTGACGTGCGCCACATCGTAGTTCGTAAAAATGCGGTGGTCTTCAAAAAATAAAGCGGTAACAGATTTAACGCGTTGACTCAAATGCGCCACTAAATAGTCCACTCGCGCAATGCCTGTAACCAACAGCACCTCTGTTTCAGCATCTAAATCGAATTTTACTGAGGGGGTGAATATTTGATACGGCGTTGCATAAGCATAGTAACTGAAAAAGACTTTTTGATGGTCAAGCGGGTTTATTTCTTTTATAAAACGCTGTTTTTCAGTAATTTGCATATCAATAGGGCATTTTGACACGACGATAATATCGGCTCTGTCTGCACCACTCCGCCCCTCGCGCAAGTTGCCCATTGGCAAAATATAATCCCTCGTATAAGGACGACTGTACTCTGTTACGAGTACCTTTAAATAAGGTTTAACAGCCAAATGTTGAAAGGCATCGTCGAGTAGAATCGTTTGAATATCGTTGTGTTGATAAATCATTTGCGGAATCGCATACGCTCGACGCTCGCCCACAGCCACAGGTACTGAGGGGTACTTGCGTTTGAACTGTAACGGCTCATCACCGACTTCGAGAGCCGTATTTTCGGGTTGAACGAGGCGAAAACCTTCCGTTTTGCGCTTGTAACCCCGACTTAAAACAGCGACATTGATATAAGGTTGAAGCAACCGAATGAGGTACTCAATATGTGGGGATTTGCCTACGCCACCTGTTGAGAGATTGCCAACGACAATCGTCGGCACATCAAAACGCGAAGAACGAAGGAGCTGTAGCTGATAGCTTAATTGCCGCATTTTGACGATGCCGCCATAGATGAGGGCAAAAGGGGAAAGCAAAATGCGTAAGAATACATTGTTTATCATAATGGGACAAAAGTAAGTGAAGTTTTTTACTTTAATTTTTCAAACCATGAAAACAATTTAACTCAATAAATGTTACTTTTACAGTTGAAAAAAGAAAGACTAAATCCAAATAGTCTCTTAAAAAGAAACATTGAAATTAATAATAACCTGATTATCAATCAATTAGTAATGGACAAGAAACGTAGAATATATCTCGACAACAACGCAACCACACCTGTTGACCCACGTGTGGCTGAAGCTATGATGCCTTATTTCACGACTCATTTTGGCAATGCTGCCAGCCGTAATCACCCTTTTGGTTGGGAAGCAGAAGAAGGCGTTGACTACGCCCGCGAGCAAGTTGCGAAACTTATTGGTGCGGAAGATAAGGAAATCATTTTTACTTCGGGCGCAACAGAAGCCATCAATTTGGCTTTGAAAGGGGCTTATGAGATGTATGCCAAAAAAGGTAACCATATAATTACAGTAAAAACAGAACATAAAGCGGTTTTAGATACCTGCAAACACATCGAAAAAATGGGTGGCGAAGTCACTTATCTTGATGTCAATTACGATGCTACGATTGACCTCAACGCATTGGAAGCGGCTATTAAGCCAGGAACGATATTAGTATGTGTGATGTTTGCGAACAACGAAACGGGTGTGATTCAAGATATGAAGCGCATCGGCGAGATTTGTGCGAAACATGGCGTGCTGTTTATGTCGGATATTACACAAGCGGTGGGTAAAATCCCTGTAAATGTCAAAGAATTGGGCATCCACTTAGCGACTTTCACGGCGCATAAAATGTACGGACCCAAAGGCGTGGGTGCATTATTCGTGAATCGCATCAAGCCACGTGTGAAAGTGACAGCTCAAATTGATGGTGGTGGTCACGAACGCGGTATGCGCTCGGGTACGCTCAACGTGCCAGGCATCGTCGGTTTTGGTAAAGCTGCTGAAATCTGTATGCAAGACATGGAAAAAGACACGGCACGGGTCTCAAAACTCCGCGACCGTCTTGAAAGCGAGTTAATGAAAATCGAAGAAGTGACGATAAACGGCAATCCAACCAGCCGGATGCCACACGTGACGAATATGTCGTTCAAACACGTTGAAGGCGAGGGTTTGATGATGACTTTCAATCAAGAAATTGGTTTATCATCGGGTTCTGCTTGTACTTCAGCTTCTTTAGAGCCTTCTTACGTGTTGGTAGCGATGGGTTTGGGCGACGATTTGGCACATTCTTCTTTACGTTTTTCATTGGGTCGTTTTACGACAGATGACGATATTGACTACACCATCCAAGCGATTACGAATGGTGTCAACCACATGCGTGATTTGTCGCCGATTTGGGAAATGTACTTAGAAGGTGTAGACTTGACGCAGGTTGAGTGGTCAGAGCATTAAAATACTGTCATGCTTTCAGCTTGATGAAGCCAAAGGCATCAAGGGGGGCATTTTGATATTTGAACAAAAATGCTTATTTTAGCTATTGAAATCATATTTGTCAATAAAATTTATGGACTAATGAATGTTTTAGAATTAAAAGGTAGCATTATTGAAAGAGTTGCACAGCTGCAAGATCAGATACTATTAACGGAATTAGATACTATAATAAAGGATTTTATTGAATCAAATGAAGAAAATTGGTTCGAAAACACGAGTGGTGATAATTCATTACCCGAACAATCACCCCCTCAGTAAAAGTTCATTTTTTAAAATTAACATTTAAAATATTCATACAATGGCATATTCAGAAAAAGTAATCGAGCATTTTCACCATCCACGCAACGTCGGTACGCTCGACAAATCAAAAAAATCAGTGGGCACAGGCTTAGTCGGTGCACCTGAATGTGGTGACGTAATGCGTCTTCAAATCGAGGTTGACGAGACCACAAATATGATTATTGACGCTAAATTCAAGACTTTTGGCTGCGGTTCAGCTATTGCGTCTTCTTCATTGGCGACTGAATGGCTGAAAGGCAAAACGGTTGACCAAGCATTGACGATTGATAATATGGATATCGTTGAAGAATTGGCATTGCCGCCCGTCAAAATTCACTGCTCTGTCCTTGCAGAAGATGCAATCAAAGCAGCTATCAGGGATTATCAAGTTAAAAATGGCTTACTCGTTGTAGCTTAATTTCTAATAATGGATAATTAATAATGGATAATGGATAATAAAACTACTCATTATCCGCTATCCACTATTAATTATCCGCTATACACTATAAAAAATGGTTTTTGTAGCAGATTCAGCCAAAGAAAAAATTTCAGAAATTCTGAAAGCAGAACATTTAGATAACGACCATTTTGTGCGCGTTTCTGTCGTCAGTGGTGGCTGTTCAGGTTTGTCCTATAAGATGGACTTTGACAATCAAAGCAAACCCAATGACCAAGTTTTTGAGCACAATGGCGTAAAAGTCGTCACTGACTTAAAGAGTTTTCTTTATTTATTCAATACAACCCTTGAATTTTTAGGTGGTTTGAATGGTAAAGGCTTTGTGTTCAATAATCCAAATGCTGCCCGCACTTGCGGTTGTGGCGAGTCCTTCGCCGTATAATAATGGTGAATATTTTAATGGTGAATGATAAATTTTCACCATTAAAATATTCACCATTCACCATTAAAAAGACATGTCTTCTATTTACAAAATCAATCGCTCTGTCGCCGAAAATTTGGCAACGGCTTACATGGATTCTCCTGTCGGCTTACTTGAAGTTCAATGTACTGAGGGGGGTCTTCGGACTGTCAATTTTGTAGAAGAAAGACAATTTGAGGAAAATTCAAACACATACAACCAATTGACAATCAATCAATTGTCAGAATATTTTGAAGGCAAACGAACCAGTTTCGATTTGCCTTTTGATTTAGAAGGCACGGACTTTCAAAAGCGGGTTTGGAGGGAATTACTCAATATTCCCTTCGGTAAAACGCGTACTTATATGGAACAATCAAAAGCCTTAGGTGATGTGAAAGCGATAAGAGCCGTTGCGTCTGCGAATGGGCAAAATAAAATTGCCATCATCGTCCCGTGTCATCGTGTCATTGGTTCAGATGGTTCTTTGACAGGGTTTGCAGGTGGTTTGCACCGCAAGAAGTGGTTGTTGGAATTTGAAACGCCGCCGATTCAAAGAGAATTATTTTAAGATTATAGACAGATATTCCTCAATAAAAAGAGCCGTCTTTCAAATATTATACTTGAAAAACGGCTCTTTTTACTGAAAGTATATATCATTTGAAAAAAATATCCTGAAATAAATGATGTTGTAAAACCGAATTTCGGTCTTGTTTGTATGCCAAACAACGTATAACTTTGTTAAAAATAATGAAACATGGAAGCATTGCACAGTAAAGTTTTGAGTTTTGAGACTATCCGTAAATTATATCCAGACCAATGGGTACTAATTGGAAATCCTGAATTGGACGACCCTAATACGCTTGGTTCGATTGTGAGTAAATTGGTGAGTGGTGTGGTACTATTGGCAAGTAAAGATAAACGCGAAATCGGTTATAAAGCAAAACATGTTCGTCAAAATTATAAAAGCGTAACATGTGTTTATACAGGGGAAATACCCCAAAATCGCAAATGGTTACTATGAAAACACACTCTTTTAAACGAAAATCCACAGATAGTTTGATAGTTGTACCATGTTATGTCGGTTACGACAAACTGGCTTTGGCATTAGATACAGGTGCGTCACATACCACTATTGACCTTACACCGCTACTGTTGGACTTTTTCGAAAACATCAAATTTTGTATTGATATGCAACAAAATATCATAACAACTCAAAAATGAACTTATTAATTCGTAGCTCAAAAACATCAGCTTTCATTTTTTATTGAAAGTTTTAAACAAAACACGACCCAAAAAAGTTAAGAAGACGAGTTTACAAAAAGCGACTCACCCTGCTTTATGAAATTTAATCTTCATCGTTTCCGACGCATCGTTTTCCCTCTTTTTGCTATTTTGATTGTAGCAGCGATTTTCTTTACGACTAAATTGCGATTTTCGTTCGATTTTGAACAGTTTTTCCCACAAGGAGATGCTGATTTAGCATTTTTTCAAGATTTTATTAAAAATTTTGAAACAGACGACAACTTCCTACTTGTTGGCGTAGAAGCACCAAAATCAGAAATGGGCGTGTTTAATCAAACATTTCTACAACGTTTTGATAGTTTAACAGAAAAGTCTGCTGACTTGCCTTATGTCACTGACAATCAATCACTTACTAAGATTCAACTGCCCATAAAATCGCTTTTTGGTATCATCCCTGCACCTGCCATTCACATAGACGATACCTCTTTTTATGTCACCGACAGAGCTAAAATATTGAGCGATCCGCGTTTTGTCCGCAACTTCATTTCGGAAGATGGCAATACACTCGTGCTTTTCCTAAAAACTAAAGACAGACTGAATCTTGAAGAATCCGACGAACTCATCCACGCGCTCGATTCGCTCATCAAACCGATGAATTTTACAGCTTATCACTATCTCGGACGTGCTAATTTTCAAAAGGAATTGGTGTGGATGGAGAAGCGAGAAGTGCTGGTTTCGTCAATTGTAGCTGCCATCTTAGTCGCTATCATCATCGTTATTTTATTTCGACGTTGGAAAACAGTCGTTTTGGCATTGGCTTCTATAGGGCTTTCGATGTTGCTTTTTTTCGGACTTTTAGGTGCGTGGGGACGCGAGTTATCGGCAATGGCAGCTCTCTACCCTGTTTTGATGGTCATCATTGGCACGTCCGATTTCATACACATGTTATCAAAATACATAGATGAATTGCGGCGTGGGCATGACAAAAATGAAGCTATATGGTTGACAATGAAGGAGATAGGTCTCGCAACACTGATGACTGCCGTGACAACTGCCGTTGGTTTTGCAACATTGATTACAACGCGCATCGTTCCGATTCAAGAGTTTGGGGTCAATGCCGCGATAGGTGTCATGGTCGCTTATGTGACCGTTTTGTTGTTTACCACTTCCCTATTCTCGTTTTTTGATGTCAATGACCTCATTTTACTGAGGGGGTCTTCGACACGGATTGAAAAATTTATGGATTGGGTTTATGGCTTTACGAAAAGACAATCACGTGCTATTACACTGGCTTGCGTGGGGATTTTATTGGTCTGTGTGTATGGTATTTCAAAAATAAAAACCAATTACAGTATCGAAGACAATATGCCCATTGGTCAAAAAGTAACGCAGGATTTTTTCTTTTTTGAAAAAACACTCGCAGGTTTTCGCCCTTTAGAATACGCTGTTTTTGCTCAAAATGGCCACTTAGCCAATGATTATGACGTGATGAAAACAATGAATAATTTGGAAACATTTTTGGCAACGATTCCCGCTATTCGTTCTGTAACATCACCAACGATGATTTATAAATCTATTGGTCAAATGACAAATGGTAATCGCAATGAAGGGTATGTTTTTCCAAAAGATTCTGCGCAATTTGCTGATTATCAAGTTTATGCAGACAAAATACCGAAAGCAGCGTCTCAAGTTTTGATGTCAAAAGATGGTTCTAAAGCACGCATTGCCACCAAAATTTCAGATTTGGGTGCAGACTCCGTTATGGCTATTGGAGACCGCATTGATGCGTGGATTGCTGCCAATACGGACTCAACCGTCACCACATTTAGACGTACTGGAACGGGTTATATTATTGACAAAAATGCCATGTACGTACGCAGCGATTTGCTCGAAGGCATTGCATGGGAGGTGGGTTTGATAGCCCTTTTGATGGGTTTGATGTTGCGCAATGTGCGGATGATTATCATTTTTTTGATACCCAATTTGTTTCCGTTGGTCTTTGCAGGTGCGCTCATTGGCTTTTTGGGTGTGGATTTAGATGCGGGTATTTCGATGATTTTTACCGTCGTTTTTGGTATTGCCATTGACGATAGTATTCACTTTTTATCAAGTTTCAATATCAATCGTTCAAAAGGTCAGAATGTGGATACGGCTTTGCG
>JAYTUQ010000023.1:0-11763 GCA_043744455.1 Saprospiraceae bacterium
TATTCCATTTCCGTCTACTATACCTATACTTTGTCCGCAATCAATTACTTATAAAAATCTAAAAATGCTTTACACCGCGCTCATATTAGGTCTCGTCAGCAGCTTACATTGTGTCGGCATGTGCGGACCCTTGGTGATGATGTTGCCTTACAGCAGAGAGGCACGGATAAAAGTGTTTTTTGAGACATTGAGCTACAATATTGGGCGTATTTTGACATACTCTTTTTTAGGATTGTTGTTTGGATTTTTGGGTAAAGGCTTGGCAATCATCGGATTCAGTCAAGTAATTTCAATCATTTTCGGTTTGGTTTTCATCGTTTTAGCTATAAAAAAACAAGGTTTAGAACAATTAGATGCTTTTTTGAATCGCCATTTTGCCCAACGCATGCGAAAGGTTTTTTCTCGGTTTTTGAAAAATAAAAGTGGCTTTTTTGCCCTCGGAATGCTCAACGGTTTGCTTCCTTGCGGCATCGTTTATTGGGCAATTGCGGCTTCACTCATGACTTTTAATCCATTAGAAGGGGCTTCATACATGCTTATTTTTGGCATTGGCACCATGCCTTTGATGCTTGCGACTGTTTTAGTGAGTCGCGGTCTCCATCGTTCCGCCGTTCGGCGCTTCTACAGATTCATACCTGTTTATCAATTTGCCTTAGGCGTTTTTCTCATCTATCGCGCGTACATTGTTGACCCCTCAGTATTTTGGATGCTGACACCTGCGCCTCTTTGTCATTAGTTATGAGTTGTTATGAATAATAGTAAATAATCAAGGGCTATTGATTATAATCACCCCAAACACTGATCCACCTCATCAGTCGCCCTTCAGTATCTGTTTAATTTTGTCACATCAAAATAAAATTATTTAACAGTTTAAAATACTATAAAAATGAAATTCGAGACCAATCTCAGTATGCTTGAAAATATTTATCGCTTTTTTGCGGGTATGCTAATTGCCATTATCGGTGGCTTTTTGGGCTTTTATGTTGCGCCTATTTTCTATGTTTTTGTGCCAATTGCACCCATTTTGTTTATTACAGCCATACTCGGTTGGTGTCCGATTTATGAGATAATGGGTATCAATCATGCCAAGACTCAAACCCATTAGTTTGCAAAATATTTAGAATAGGATAGGGAAATTTTTAAAGTTTTCCTGTCCTCCTTCAATCCCCACATTTTTAAAAGTTTAGGATGGTTAAATTCTAACCTAAATATTTAAAAATCAATTTTCTAAGAGTAATATTAGCACTCAAATAAGTATCCTTCTTCTTCACATTTAAAACTACTGATTATGAACATTTTAGCACCCGTTTCTACGATTATGACGAAGAAAGTCATAGCGATTGGACCAGAAGATCAATTAAGTTTGATTAAAGATATTTTTGAAAAAAACAATATCCACCATCTACCCGTTGTGCGCCACGATACCTTGATTGGCATTATCAGCAAAAACGATTTTGATGTTTATTACAAAGCATTGAGCCGTCATTTTGAAGACCGTTTTGTGAACGAAACGCTTCTGCATGTGCATCGTGCTAAAGAAATTATGACTGACAAACTCGCTAAATTAGAACCAACCGACCGTATTAACGTCGCTTTGGAAGTGTTTAAAGTCAATCGTTTTCATGCTTTACCTGTCGTTCAAGATGGTGAATTGGTCGGTATTGTCACAACTTATGACATCATAAATGCCTTGTCAAAGGAAGTTTTGCACGATACGGACTACCAAACTAGTTAATGGTTTTGGAAAAAACAGATTTACGAAATTTCAAAAATTTCGTAAATTTGGATAATAAATTATAAAACAACCATTTACAAATAATTTTAAAACTCAATAGCTATGAAAACGTTTAAAAATATCGTCGTTGCAACCGACTTCTCCGACGCTTCACTTATCGCCTATCATTATGCCCACTGTTTGGCAAGCCATTTTCAAGCATCCATAAAAGTCGTTCATGTTTTCCAAATCTTTGTGAACGGCGCGCGTCCAGATTTAGTAGAATTTTCACCTACGATAGGGGAGTTACAAACGCTTAATGAAGAGCATATGGCTCATTTTGTTAAAGAAGCAAATGACATACCTGAAAGTGATACGCTTGTTGCGAGTCGGGTGAAAGTAGATACGGAAGTAAAATTGGGTTTTGCAGCAGAAACGCTTATAGAAATATCGAAAGACCCCTCAGTAGATTTGCTGGTTTTAGGTACTGTGGGCGAAAAAGATTGGTTCGATAGGTTACTCGGTAGTGTTTCCGTGGAGGTATCGCAAGGGGCACATTGCCCTGTTCTATTGGTGCCAGAAAAAGCTGATTTTCAAGGGTTTAAAAATATTTTATATGGTGCGTCAGAAGATTCAGCTAAATCAGGGACATTGAGAGTTGCCGTTGATTGGGCAAAATACTTTATGTCAAACTTACATTTTGTCCACGTCAAAACAGAATCAAATGACGAGATGAAAGAATCGACAAGTTATTTTTTCAGTCATTATATTAAGCAATATGCGCCTGGCATACCGTATTCTATTAACTCTGTTGAAGCGAAATCGGTCATGAAGGGGCTTTGGACATATAGTTCTAAGAAAGAGATAGATTTGGTCGTTGTGGTATCGCATCACCGCGATTTTTGGGATAGGTTTAATCACCACAGCGTTTCAAAAGACCTGTCACGCCATACCCAACTACCGATATTGTATTTGTACAGTGATGCGAAACATCAACATCCTGCATGAGTTTTGTCATTGTGAAACGCACCCCCTCAGTATAAATTTGTAACGTAATCAATTGAAAATCAATTATTTATTCACTATTTTTATGAATATAATTGAAAAGAAAAAAGCGAATAAATTAATAGCTATCTTGTAAAAGGATTGTTTTAAATGTTGTTTGGGTGCGGTAAGCGGTCATCCGTGACCGCTTACTTTTTTAACTTATGTTCCCAAATTGAGTAATAATTTGGCTGGCACAGATTTTTTGGATATCCCTAAAGCCATGTTTCCAATCTTCCAATGCATCATTAAAAAATAAAATCATGAAAAATATAAAAAATATCGTTGTACCAATCGACTTTTCCGCTACCTCACGCAATGCTTACAACTACGCACAAGTCTTGGCAGAAGCTTTTGATGCTGAAATTACGGTGTTACACGTAAAAGAGCATTATTTGCCGGCTTCGGAAATTTCTATTCCGTCCATTTCCATTTACGATGAAGTGCCGTTGAATGAAACGATGAGAGATTTCATCGAAAATGAAAACAGCGATACGCCTGTGATGGTGAAAAACAGAGTACAATCTAAAATCATAAAAGGCAATTCGATTGATGAAATCATTCATTACTCGAAGCGCGACGATGTGGATTTAATCGTCATGGGTACGACGGGTTTGCAAGATTTTGTCTCAAAAATCATAGGCACGGTGTCACTTGAAGTTGCCAATAAAGCACATTGCCCCGTTGTCCTTGTGCCACGCGATACGACTTGGAAGCCAATTAATCGGATTCTATTTGCTGCCAATTATTCCTCCACTTTGCCTAAAACAGTGAGTGAAATCACGGATTTTGCTGAATTATTGAAAGCAAATATTCATTTCGTTCATGTTAACGAAAGCAAAGGCGATGACGAGCAACTTATGGAAACGATTTGGGATGAGTTATTTGAAGCCTCTGATCCACGTGTTGCTTTTGAAATGCACACCATAAATAGTATTGATGTCGTCAAGGAATTACAGAGATACGCCACGCAACATGATATTGACCTGATTGCTTTTGTCAACAAAAAGCGCAATTTTTGGCAGAACCTCATGCACTCTAGCGTGACGCAAAGTGTCGCTATTTCGACGGATAAACCGATGTTGATTTTGCATTTTGAGGATTAATATAACGGATTTTGTGAGTTGAATTTCAACTCCTTTTTTGTCAATCATTCTTGGGCATGTCCACAATATCCGTTATCCAATATCTACTATTCATTTTCCATTAATAAAATCACCAATTATCATGAAATTTCTTCTCACAAATTCAAAAAAAATAGCAGCTGTCCAAGAGGCTTTTTCACAGCTTTTTCCGCATTTGAAAATTGAATTTTTCACCCGCCCACAAGAAGATAAATCCGTTTCATGGTCAAAGTACATGATTTTTGACCACCAAAAAACGCTTGAAGAGATTGGTTTGCTCAAAGAAGGGGTTATCACATTGTCAAATGAGACGATAACAAGTGAATTTGAGCAATTTCTCAGCGTTCGTTATGGCTTATTTGTACAAGTTTTTAAGAAGTCAATGGGGACTTGGCTTGAAATAACGGCAACAGGTAAATGGACGCTTGGGGAGCAGGAGACCAAGGGCAAAGAATCGGGCAATACAGCGATTGAAATGGTTTATAATCAGAGGACTAATGATGATGCTGTTCGGTGATTCATTTTTTGGATGCCCAAAAAAGTGTTTTTGATGTAAATAATTATCTAGATTTGACCCCCTCAGTATTATTTAATCAAAAATATCAACCATGGGAAAAGAAGAAATACGCTTCCTCGAAGGACCGCAAACGAGATGGGCAGATTTAAAGATGACTATTTGGGTATTAATGGATTTTATTCGAGGGTTTCGCGCCTTGCATTTTGTGGGTCCGTGCGTCACCATTTTTGGTTCGGCACGGTTCGATGAGCATCATCCATTTTACAAACAAACACAAGCCTTGGCGGGAGAGATTGCTAAGCTCGGTTTTACCATCATGACGGGCGGTGGACCAGGCATTATGGAAGCTGCCAATCGGGGCGCAAAAGATGTGGGTGGGCGTTCTGTGGGTTGCAATATCATTTTACCCTTTGAGCAAAAAATCAATCCTTACCTCGATAAATGGGTGGATATACGATATTTTTTTGTGCGTAAAGCCTTGTTAATCAAGTATTCGTATGCTTTTGTCGTCATGCCTGGAGGTTTCGGAACGTTAGATGAGTTTTTTGAAGCCATTACGCTTATCCAAACTAAAAAGCTAAGTGGCTTTCCCGTCGTCATTTTTGACAAGGAATTTCATCAAGACCTCATTGCGCATATCAATCGTATGGTCATTGGTGGGACAATATCGGCAACCGATACGTCTCTTTTTCTTGTTACGGACAGTATAGAAGAGGCTGTTGATTATATTCGACAATATGGTATTGACCAATTTAAACTAAAACCAGAACAAATCATTAAGCCTTTTAGCTGGCTTTTTGAACATAACTGATATGCGTCAAGTCAGATACTAAGGGATGTTATGCTACATAAAAGTATATGTGATTACCGTTGGAAAGAAAGTTGAATATTTTTTTTAAACAATATAAACCATTGATAATGAATACTACCACGCCTGTTTCTTCAATCATGACCAAAACCCTTGTTGTCACTACACCGAATACGACGCTTGATAAAGTTAAAGAATTATTTGATTCTCATATGTTTCACCATATTCCCGTGGTTGAAAACGAGGAATTGAAAGGCATCATCAGTAGGCTCGATTTATATCGTGTGTCGAATTGTGTTGACCTTTTTCATTCCAAAAGTAATGCAGAGAAGAACGATAGACTGTTCCAGTCGCTACTTGCAGAAGAGGTGATGTCGACCGATACGGTTGTTATTTCGCCTGACGATACAGTCAGTCATGCAGCAGCCTTGTTTCACCGCAACGAGTTTCATGCATTGCCAGTTGTTAAAGATGGAAAACTGGTGGGTATATTGACAACTTATGACTTAATTAAATATGCTTTTGATACTCAATCGCCAGTTGTTAATTAAATGTTTTGTTAATTAAATATTTGATTTTCAGTGGTTTACAATTTAAAATAAAAATACAATGTCAATATCGGAAGTTATAAAAATAGAAAATCTTAAATGCAGCGGCTGCGGTTCGACCATAAAAAAAATGCTTAAAAACATAAATGGCGTTGAAAATGTAACAATTGATTTCGATAAAGACGAAGTTTCTGTTGCGCATACTGAGGGGGTCAATCGGCTCGTATTGACCAACACTTTGAAAAATATAGGCTATCCGGAAGTGGGAACAATGGTAGGATTAGGCGCATTGGCGGCAACTGCCAAATCTTATGTGAGTTGTGCTATAGGTCGTTTAAGTGATGCCGAAACCAACTAAAAGAGGTATTTTGATTTTTGCATAATTATTTTTTTGGTTGTATTTTTGGAAATGGCTGTCCTGTTCGGGTAGCCTTTTCTTTAAGGCTTTCATTCGATTTCACTGAAAAGATTTATTTCTGAGTTAAAATCTGTATTAATGATAAAATCAGGTTTTCCTCCTTCCTTTTTTGTCTTTTTATCTTTACGCACAATGAATTTTTTACTTTCAAGACGATTAAAAATATTTCTAATCTTTCGTTTGAAATTTTCATAGTCATTCAAATCAGTCAAATTTTTATTATAATTTAAATAAACAAAAGTACCTACACTATTGGCACTTACTGTTTCCGATTGAAGACCAAATACAGTATGCAGATAAATGGCATCTAATACTTCTCTATATTCAGATTTTAACACTGTCCATTCACTGCCAAAAATGGATTTTAACTCTTCGGAAAAATCGGGTTTCATCAAAACTCTGTCAACTCTATAAATGGGGTATATTTCTGGACTTTTAGGATCTTTAAAAATCAAACCATTTTCCTCTAAATTGGCAATAACTTCTTTATGGTTATTATCCATTGTGAGTAATATTGTATAGTTTTCTACACGGTTTAACAACTCTGATTTTCGATAAAAGCTTAACATAATTTTTTCATCTTCATTGAGTTGTCGATTTATTTTCTTTTCAATATATCCTGCAAAACTATTTAGCCAAGATGACATATCGTCATCATAAACCCTGCCTTTAGGGATAAAAAGTTTGATTTCACCTTCGGTTAAAATGTAATATGGTACATCTATAACATTTTCTAAACAGACATCAATTAATGAAGTGAGACCTCTTCCTTTGCCTTCCCAATAGTCGAAACTCTTTAGTAAATGTGTCAATTTGGGATTTCTGGCAACTTGAATAGGGATAATCCGTCTAATTTTTCCGAAATCAGTATCAATATGAATACGTTGTCTTCGTTGAAAAGCCCCTGGGTTTCGAATCATTAAATTTTCTTGCGGCCTGATTTCGATGATAACAAATCTGTCTGTATTGTAATTTCTATGAGCAATTGCATTGTTAATACATTCCCGTATCAATTCTTCTGGATATTCTGGTTCTGCTGTTCCTCCTTTAGCATAGCCTACTCCAATTTGTATGTTACGCCAAATAAAATTGAAACTACCTTCTATCAATCCTATAATGTTATCATTTAAAACTGCTTTATTTTGTGCCACTTTTGTAGGAGATATGACATAACAATCAACTTCACATTTACCTTGAATGTAATTTTCTACATAATCGCCACAAACCAACATGCCTAACAAAGTAGGTTGATTGTCACGAACAAAATTCTCACGTGTTAGGAATGATAAGGCATTTTCTAAATTGGCTTTAAGGGTTTCTCCTTTCTTCTTACCTCTATTAAATCGTAAAATATATTGATTAAGTGAATCTATATTCAACAAATCAAGCGATGCGTCTTTAACAATCGTTAATTCTTGTTTTTTTATAACCTCATTTTTTAATTCTTCATATTCTTCTATCTCATTTTTACTGAGGGGGTGGTCGCCTGTAAACCTGCGTTGGTAAGCTATACCTTCAAAATAGACGTATTTTTCGTCATCGGGTAATTCATCTACATAAATAACAGCGACTTTTCCATTTAAAAAATCTTTAATTTCAGGGATTAAAAAGTAATGACTTAAATTGATTTTTTGATTCGCTGCATTTGTAAATAATTTATTTACTTCTTTGAGTTTAGGTTCATGGTCATAGTTGAAACCTGTGAATTTATAATGCCTTTTGGTTTTATCTTTTTCATTTCCTTTGTCTTTAATCCCTATAACAATAATCCCTCCGTTAGAATTTAAGAAAGCACAAACTGTTCGATAAAGCTCCGACCAACTGCCACTCGAGGAAAGGTCTTTAAACTCTAATCTTTCTGTTTCTAATTCAATGTATGTTTTGTTCATGATACATTGAGCAATTATGTCTAAGTTTTTATCTATATAATCCATTTAACAGTGTAATTTTTCACAAAATTATCAAAATATACGAAAGTAAAGATTAATTCACTTTTCAACCCCCTTCCGATAATCCGAAGGCTTCACATTCATTTTCTTTTTAAAAATACGTGAAAAATAAAATTCCGACTCAAAACCCGCTTCATTGGCAACTTCTGAGACCAAAAGGGTTGTTTCTCTAAGCATAAGTGCTGCTTTTTCAATTTTTAAATTCAAATGATACTGACCTGGGGATATACCCATGATGTCCTTAAACGCTTTGCGAAACCAAACATAGCTGACATTTTGGTCAGAAGCCAACTTTTCTAAATCAAGATTATCCGACCAATTTTGATGTATTTTGTAGCGAGCCGCGCGGATGATTTGCTCTTGACGGGTACGCGATTTTTCGGTCATCAAAGCGGAGGCATAGACCAAACCCAAAAGTTGAATGACCAGACAAGACGAAATTTGGGTAAAAGCAACGCCTTCATATTTAACGGTATCAATCAGACGTATAAATATGTTCAAAAATTCAGTATTAAAACCCATATTCAAAACAGGATTCTGTGCGTCGAAACAGTCATGTCGCATCAAATATTCGGCATAATGACCATCGAAACCAACCCAAAACTCTTCCCAACCCGTATTGTCCAAAGGTTTATACCGATGCCAAATATTTGGAAAAAGTAGAAAAAGAGTACCGCCTTCAACCACAATGGGTTCTGCATTTTCCATTTCAAAAACACCTTTTCCATTAGAGATATAAACCATTTGAAATTCTTTGAGCCGCCGACCGCGTTCCCAATTAAAATAATGAGAAGCCGGATGCTTAGGATCGGGGTATTTTTTATGTGGTTCATGCACATAATGACCGACGGTAATGACGTTGACACCCCAACTCGGCTCGGATTCAGCTAATTGGTGGAGCTGTTCGTCATTAAAGTATTTCCTATAAACATTCATATCAGAAAGTATAAAATAATTGACAAAAGCGATAAGTGTAATATACCACAGTATTCTTTCCTTTGTGAAATAATTGACAAATATAATTTTGATTTTTTAACTTTTTATAAAAAATTATATTTGTATGGTGTTTTTGACAAAAAAAATAAACTGTTCTAAATCTACTTTTTGATAACTTTAATTCGAAAAGTGATGTAATACTGAGGGGGGTATTTTTCAATTTTTAACTTGTGTTGCACTAAACACTTGTGACTGTTTAGGCGGACACTCATTTTTACTAATTACACGACATTCTGTAAGTTTTATCGCCAACATTAGCATTAGCGATTTTTTTGAAGTTTAGTAACGAATGATACCCATTACGCAATTGACTGTTAGAAAAATTCGTGTAATTTGTGAAATTCGTGTTAGAAAATATTTTATAATAAAATTGGTTATCAAACAATGACATTTCCCTACATGACAACTCAATTTAACCACGTCAGCTACCTTTGGGACGAATCAAAAGCCGCATCATTAGCAGGAGACGAAGTGGCTCTATTCATCTATCGCTCAAATATTTTAGGTGCAGATTTGCGCTTGACGAACTATGGTGGCGGCAATACTTCCGTCAAAATCACCGATAAAGACCCGTTAACGGGTAAAGAGACTGATATTATGTGGATTAAAGGTTCAGGCGGTGACATCGGAACTTTGAAAAAATCGGGTTGTGCGGCGCTGTATATCGACCGTTTGCGTAGCCTTGAAAATGTCTATCGTGGCGTAGCGTTTGAAGACGAAATGGTGGAATTGTTTAACCACTGTATCTTCGATTTGGCTTCAAAAGCACCATCAATTGATACACCTTTGCATGGTTTTTTGCCTTTTAAACACATTGACCACTTACATCCTGACGCCGCTATTGCTATTTGTGCAGCCAAAGACGGTAAAAAGATTACGGAAGAGCTGTTCAACGGTGAAATTGGTTGGGTTGAATGGAAACGCCCAGGTTTTGAATTAGGCTTAGAATTGCGGCGCTGTTTAGAAGAAAATGCGGCTAAAGGTATTGCTTTGAAAGGTATTATGCTCGGTTCGCATGGCTTGTTTACGTGGGGCGATACGTCTTACGAAAGTTATGTCAATACCTTAGAAGTCATCGAAAAATGTGCGCAATACCTTGAAGATAATTATGGCAAAAAACGCCCTGTGTTTGGTGGTGCAAAAATAGAAAGTCTAATAAAAGAAGTTCGGACGAAACAAGCGGCAAAAATCGCCCCAATACTGAGGGGGTATTGTTCGTCAGAACGCAAAATGGTCGGTCACTTTACAGATACTAATACGGTTTTGCAGTTTGTCAATTCCAACGATTTGACCCGTTTAGCACCACTTGGTACATCATGTCCTGACCATTTTTTAAGGACAAAAATTGCGCCTTTGGTTCTCGATTCTTCAAAATTAAATCAAGAAGGCTATTTAGATGCAGTTTTTGCCGAGTATCGTGAAGGTTACAAGGCGTATTATAATATGTGTAAACATGCCAATTCCCCTGCGATGCGTGACCCGAACCCTGTTGTTATTTTGTTACCAGGCGTTGGTATGTTCACTTTTGCGAAGGACAAAACGATGGCACGTTTAGCGTCAGAGTATTATATCAATGCGATAAATGTTATACGTGGTGCAGAAGCCATTTCTGAATACACGTCATTGCCGCGTCAAGAGGCGTTTAATATTGAATATTGGTTGTTAGAAGAAGCCAAATTGCAACGTATGCCTAAGCCGAAACCCTTGTCAGGACGTGTGGCATTAGTAACAGGCAGTGCGGGAGGCATCGGGAAAGCCATTGCTAAAAAAATGGCTTCCGAAGGGGCGTGTGTGATTCTAAACGACATCAATACAGAGCGTTTAGAAGGTGCAGAAGCGGAATTTATCAACACTTTTGGTAAAGATGCCGTTGCAACAACGTTACTTGACGTAACAAATTCAGACTCAATTTCAGAAGCTTTGGCAAATGCGTGTTTGGCTTTTGGCGGCGTAGATATTGTCGTCAATAATGCAGGCATCAGTTTGTCGAAACCGATTGAAGACCATACAATTGCTGATTGGGATAAGGTGTACGATATATTAGTAAAAGGTCAATTTCTCGTTAGTCGCGAAGCTGTAGAAGTGATGCGTAAACAAGGTTTTGGTGGCGATATTGTCAATATTGTTTCAAAAAATGCCGTTGTTTCAGGTACAAACAACCTCGCTTATGGGTCGGCAAAAGCCGCACAAGCGCATGGTACACGCCTGATGGCAGCCGAATTAGGGGCAGATAAAATACGTGTAAATATGGTTAATCCTGATGCCGTTATTGCTGATTCCAATATTTGGGCAGGCGGTTGGGCAGAAGGACGTGCGAAAGCTTACGGCATCACGGTTGCAGAATTACCCGCCTATTATGCCAAACGGACGCTTTTGAATGAGATTATTTTACCAGAGGATATTGCCAATGCCACGTTCGCTTTGGTAGGCGGCTTGTTGAATAAGTCAACAGGCAATGCGATTAACGTAGATGGTGGTGTGGCAATGGGCTTTTTGAGATAAGGAAACGAATTGAGTCAAAGATTCACAAAAATTAAGGCTCAAATCACTAAACTATATACTTTTGATACGATTACCGCTTAATTTCGCAACGAACTATTGTACTTAATTAAACGCAATTGAAATCATGGTAGAACAAAACAGTC
>JAYTUQ010000024.1:0-2996 GCA_043744455.1 Saprospiraceae bacterium
GGCTTTTGTTGGTTAACTTCAACTTTTGTTTATTAATTTAGCTTCAGTTCCAGGCGGACAGTTGGTCAATTCCCCAACTGCAGCAATACTCGAACGTTGTGCGAAACCCTATGGGGACAGTGCTACAATCAAACTGACTGCTTGACATGAAACATTTCAAAAAAATGACTGACGATGCCAACTAAAAAATTACTTTTTCGCCTTTGCAATTTAACAATAAAAAAAACCAAACATCATGCAAATCTTACGAGACATTAACAATCACATTTTCACTCCACACGACAGCTTGGAGAATTGGTTAAGAACTCACAAAAGACCATACGCTATTGCAAGCATGCAATTGCCAGGACTTTTCAACTCCGACAAATACACATTCCATCTCATTATGTTTTTGCTTGCTCTTACAATTGAGGTCACTGGTGCGCTTGTTCTTGCATTACCGTTTGGGGCATCTCTCGGTATGATTGGAGCAGTTATAGGCAGCGTAGGTTTTATAATGGATTTTGGCATTGCCTTCATCTTGCTTTTCCCAAACAGCAATTTATGCTACTTCAATAATTTAAGAATCTTGTATTCATCAGACGATGGTGCAGTAGCTGCAATTGATAATAAAATAAAAGCGATAGAACGACTAAAGAACTTGGGCTACTTCATAATTCTCGTTGTTGCGGGGATTAAAATCTACTTTCTTAAAGAAGGTTTCGGAGTAGTAGAAATGCCAGTATATGTAATGTCTTTCCTTTTTCTTGTTGCTGCCGCAATTCATATAAAATATACTGAACACTTCTTTGCATTCTATGTAAAATTTTTCCTATCAGCAAATCAAGAACGAAATGCTAATCTACATGTTGGCGGACATGCGGCAGTGCCACAAGAAATTTTTACAACAACAAAACTCATACAGTTTACTGCCATACCAAATAAGTGTCCTCATTCAATAGTTCCATCTGAAGAAGAAGTCCAAGTCAAACTTTCAACTGATGTTGAGGAAAAAAGGTTTAAGTCCATTCTTAATGTTACTGGTCTCATTACTGATAATGATGTTGAAATTTTATGCAAGAGTCAGCCCAGCGAAGCCGCAAGGCGTGACATTGTTATTGAATTATTATACCTTCAATTGAACAATGTAACTCCAACAAATAATCTCCAACAATTCGTGGCATCTTTGCCTATACACCGTCAATTAATAAAACACCAATGAGAAAAAACAAATCTACACTTTGGGTATTTATCATTCTTTTGGCTTTCACAGCTTGCGAACAAAAGGGATGCAATGACCAAACGCAATCAAAAGTTGTCATTCATATTTTCACACAGAAGTTAGGTAATGATGCTTCTAAACCGTTTCCAGACGATTTTAAAAATCTTTTCTTACCATTTACAGCAGTGGCTTGTGATGATTCTGTCGTGTTTCTTCCAATCACTGATGATGGAGGCGTGTTTGTTGAGAGAATTGACTTCGCAGATAAACTTGAAATCAAATTCAACTTCTCATCAACTTTGGGCAAGTCAGTTTCAAAGAATACTAAAAGAATGGAGAGCATAATCAATAGTGATTTTACTTCTAAAAAAATGGGGAATGGATTTATAAAACAAAATGGTAATGCTGACTTTTCAAAACTCCAAAATTTTCAAGACAGAATTGTTGTATTCAGTGAAACAATTGATGGCGATTCAATTTCAGTTAATGGACACACATGCAGAGTATTTCAAACTATGAAGGAACTTAAACAATTTATAGCAAACGATTTATGCGAAAGGTATCACTCTCACAAAAATTTTTCTGACTATGCTATCTTATATAAGGTTCAACTGTCCCCACAACAATCAGTTCAACTGACACCGCAAGAATTTACGAATACTCAAGCAAATATCACTTCTCATGACGGAGACAAGGAGTGGCTAAATACCAACGAAACCAATATTTCAAAATTAGATTCAAATGATTTCCATACCTTCTATCTTATAGCACAAAATCACATTTGCGGTGACGAGCATATAAAAGCATTTACTTATCTGATTAAAGCAGCTCAAATAGCAATTAAGTATCATCAAGAAATAGACATGCTTGGTCAAATGGAAGAAGACGAACCCACCGGTAAACCAATGGGAAAGTTATCACATGGACATCACATTTGGCATCATGTAGTAGATGCACTTAAAAAAAGCGACAAGGCGCTTTTGGAAGATGCTCTCAAAGATTTAAAAGAATAAGGCAGTAAATAAATCATTACGACCTTCTTGACTTGCAAATTCACCGCTTCGTGGGAAGCAGGGCATCGCACAACAAAAGTATTTGCAAAAGCAGGGCTGGACAATGTAACATCAGCTATGTGCAAGCATCAGCAGTGGTTCGGGCTCGACGTTCAATTTTCAGCTTTAGTTTATAACTTCAACAATATATTTTCAATTGGGCTTTTGTACCGGGCTGGACAATCAATGAATTCCCTGCCTTCGCAAATACTCGAACGTTATGCGTCACCCTATTGGACATCCTACACGATTCAAGCCTTTCCAACAATATGCACCAAGATTCTACACTTACTATTGCTAACTTCTAACCTATACTTATAGTCCGTTGTCCAATAAACTACAAAGATGAATCTTTGCAATAATGGACATACGAGTAAAAATAGGAAAACGGCTCAGGGAACTAAGAACTAAAAAAGAACTCAGCCAGGAAAAATTCTCATTTATTTGTGAGCTTGACCGAACCTATATTGCAAGCATTGAACAAGGCAAAAGAAATGTTTCTGTTGCAAACATTGAAAAAATTGCTAAAGCACTTGATATGTCTGTTTATGAATTTTTTAAATCAGACTTATTCAAGTAACCATGGACATTCAAGAGTATGAAACATTAATATCTAATAGCCTTGATGAGGTTGTTGGTGGTATTATTGTAAATTCCGGCTAAACTGACCCCCCTTCGCCATTTCAAATTGACCCCCTTAAAAACGATTTCAAAAAGGTCCTAAAAAAAGCCTGCTAAAGAGG
>JAYTUQ010000025.1:0-11687 GCA_043744455.1 Saprospiraceae bacterium
ATAGAAATCATAGTGGCATCTTAAATTTAACGCCTAGGGAATTCGAACAACACATTTTAACTTTACAACAATGTCAAAGAACTATTTTAAATATCAAGGTAATTGCTTAATTTTAAATACCTTGTCTAAAGAAAAAATTTACTCTAATCGAGTTAAATTTTCTATTCCTTTTTGTCAACTTTTTACGGGCGACTCCACATTATCCACTTTCCACTATACATTATCCACTACTTCCCTCGTCCTTGCATCAAAACCACAATTGTGTAGAACAAAATTTTAAAATCAAGGGAAAGCGACATATTTTCGATGTACAAAATATCGAATTTCAAACGCTGAATCATTTCATCAACCGTCGAAGCATAGCCGTATTTCACTTGCCCCCAAGAGGTAATGCCTGGACGAACTTTCAGTAAGTGCCGAAAATGCGGCGCACACACCATAATCTGGTCAATATAAAATTGCCGTTCAGGACGCGGTCCAACCAAAGACATTTCGCCAATCAGAACATTAAAAAATTGTGGAACTTCATCCAACCGCCACTTGCGCATGGTCGCGCCCCAAAGCGTACAACGCTCGTCGTCGGTGCGTGACAGCATGGGTCCTTGTTCTTCTGCTTCAATATACATCGAACGGAACTTAATGATTTTGAAGGGTTTACCGTTGAGTCCGACCCTTTCTTGAAAATAAAAAATAGGTCCTTTTGAGGATATTCTGACCCGTAAAGCGATATAAGCATAGATTGGTAAAAGTAAAATAATACCCAATATACTGGCTGTAATATCAATCAATCTTTTGACAACTTGCTGCCAATAGGGCATGAGTTCCTGCCGAATTTCAATGAGGACTGCGCCGTATAAATGATTCATTTTCACCGTGCCGACCATGATGTCATACATATCGGGAATGACTTTTATGAGGATGCGGTCGCCAAAATCGAACATCACATCAAGGATATGTTTCATGCGACCATGTTCACTCGTTTCTATGGCAACAATAACTTCTTCGATGCCTTGGGCATTGATAATATTTGATAAATCGCTGATGTTTCCAAGTTTGGTTAAATGTTGCTCTAAAACATTTGTTGAGTTGCCATTAGAATCCACAAAACCAACAAAATTATAACCTAACTTTTTCTCACGCTCTGCAATTTCCACATATAGTTCCAAAGCGTTGTGATCGCCGCCAATGATGAGCGTTCTAAAACTGACGATGCCTGCTTTCAAACGCCGACTCGCACGTGTCAGAATAATCATCCGTATCGTTACGGTCAAAAAAAAGTGTAAAATGAATAAAGTGAAAAATGAACGATAATAAGACGCATAGCCCGTAACAAAGTCGTCGAGTATAAGTGTAAAAAACAAAAATAAAACGCCAAAGAAGGTGAGGAAAAAAGTCCGTGCAATTGTCGTCAAGCGGGAAAGGCGATAAATATCGCGGTATTTATCAAAAATAGCATAAAACAATATCCACCCAATAGGGATAAGAATAACCCCTGCGGCAAATTTTGGGTTGTTCAATACACCGAAATCGCCCCATTTTATACCTTCAACATTCCATTTTCGATATAAAAAAAAACAAGTCCATGCCGTCATTGCCGTCAAAAAGTCGGCTGCGGAATATATAATAGTGTCTATACGGCGCTGTTTTGTCATTTTTTTAGTTCCAAAATTCTTAAATATCCAAATTTCAAGACCCCTCCCCGAAAGAATCGGGATTTCGTACCTCAACAGTATTTGAGGCATGGTGTACGGCGAAAATAAAATTAACGTTGTAACAATTTAATATTATCAATCAAAACAGTCGCCGTTGATAAAGAATCAGGTATTAGGCTTCTGAAAACAATTTGAAAATCGGTTAGGCGCATATCCTTCACTTCATTGGTCAGGTTGATATAGGTTTTATTCCAAACATCAGTTGGAAAGAGCGTCACTTTATAGGTCGTCAAGCCTGTCGTATTCGTTATACTCGTACCATACACACCCACTGCAAGGGGCGATTGCGTTTTGTAGTGCATTTCGAGATATATATTTTGAGACGCATCGGGCAATTGTACCTTCGTCGTTATGCCTTTTTCAAAATAGGAATTGGTCTTTGTCATTGTCAAACCTGCACATTTTCCTTCAAACCCGTTGTCAACAAGCCCAAAACGAAAAATTGGGGTGTTGTCTTTATCAAAAGTCAGGGTATTCCCCATTTCAAAGTTTTCTAATATTTTAAAATTTGTGCTGCTGACATAGGTTGTCGTCGGGCGCAACGTATCTATTTTGCCTGATGCCAAATTCATTGTTTTTGTAAAGGAACTAAAGAAAGGGTAAATAACTGGATTAGATTTAATGCCATTGTTACGCACACCCGGGAACAGCTTTATGTCATGGTTGCCCAGATTCACCACGGGAAATTCTGCGGGTAATTGATAAATACCTTGCGCAATACCGTCCACATAGACCCAAACATCTGTGATTTTATGTGCGGCTGTACCTTGTCCTGCCGTTGTCGTCAATGTGAACGATGGAATATAGAGATAGGCGGGTACCTGATTCTCTTTGACACAAGCATTAAAAAAAAGGCAAACAAAAGCTGCAGTTAAAAGAATAAGTGTTTTTTGAAAGTAAGCCATTGCATTGTTTTTTAATTCTACGACAAAGTGGTATCACCGATCACTTCAATAATTTGATGCGCCACTTTTAACGCCCGATAACCGTCTTCAATTGTCACTTTGGGTTGTGTATTTTGGACAATGCAATCGGCAAATGTTTCCAATTCTAATTGAATCGCATTGACCGCCATAGGCTCAGGCATGGTTATATCTATCCATTTTTTACCGAATGCCGTATCCATTTCCATCAAATCCCCCCCCTCAGTATTTTTGTCTAACAAGCGAATAATTTGGGCATTCTTCTCTAAAAAATCGAGACTTAAATACGCATCTCTTTGGAAAAAGCGGACTTTACGCATTTGTTTTAAGCTCATACGACTCGCAGTTAAGTTTGCCACACAGCCGTTTTCAAATTCAATACGCGCATTCGCAATGTCGGGTGATGCACTGATAACAGCGACACCCGAAGCATGAATATTTTTAACTTCTGAATTGACCAAATGCAAAACAAGGTCAATATCATGAATCATCAAATCAAGTACAACCGAAACATCAGTCCCTCGCGGGTTGAAAGTCGCCAATCGATGACCTTCGATAAACATAGGATTGAGGACAATGTCACCCAACGATAAAAATGCTGGATTGAAACGCTCAACATGACCGACTTGCACTTTTACATTTTGTTGACGTGTCAAAGTCAATAATTCTTCGGCTTCAGCTACCGTATGGGTCAAAGGCTTTTCAATAAAAACGTGTCGACCCCTCAGTATGGCTGTTTTCGCTACGGAAAAATGATGAATGGTAGGCGTAACAATGTCTGCCACATCAATAACGTCCAAAAGTGATTCGAGGGAATCGAACGCCTTGATATTCAGTTCTTGTGCTATTTTAGTCGCATTTTGTGCATCAGCATCGTAAAAACCGACCAGTTCATACCGTTCGCTGGCTTGAAGAATACAGCGTAAATGTATTTTGCCGAGATGCCCTGCACCGAATACACCTATTTTTAATTTATTCATTTTGCCTTACGTGTCTTACCTTTTATAGATGCCGCAAAGGTAGTCAATGAAGGGATAAAGTAGGTGAACATAGCCATAATATGGTTTTCCAATCGTCGGGTTATTGATTTGAAAGGGGATAAACTATACCAAGGGGGTGTTAGGTTCAATATTTTAATCCCATAAGCTTTGCTATAAATCCAAGAATTTTAATAGCAAAATCAGGTGGATTTTTGGCAATGATTTCGTGCCGATAATTATTCATCAACACACCCATATAGAGTTTAGTTGTTAAATTCATTTTGAATGTCTGAGTTCTATTTTCAGTTACTTTATCCAATACTTTACAGACATCTTCAAAGTAGCTTTGCATATTGAAAGCTGGTTCGTGCGTGTTGTAAACCGTTACGACGGAATTCGTGGGGTTTCTAAAAGCATGTGTTACGCCAATGGGAACGGTCAGTTTATCCCCTTTTTTAGCCGTTATCCATTTGTTTTTGACATAAAACTCCATTTCTCCTTCCAAAACTTCATACGTCTCAATCGCATTAGGATGCGTATGTACCAAAGGGTCTTTCATATTGCAACCGGGTAGCAGTTCCCAATACAAGTCAAGGGATTTTCCGTTGGTATCTTCGCTTGTTTTCAATACTGTAAATTTCATCCCAAGCGGGGTCATGTCCAAAATTTGATTTTTAGTAGCCATAATCTCAATTTATTTTGAATTGTAAATACTTTTGAAATACTTCTGAGGTAGTAAAAATAATTGTTACAGTTGACGTGTCAAAATATTTATAAAGTTAAATTTTTCAGGCGTTTGTTATGTTTTGTTTTCAAATCGTTGTATCTAATCTTAAATTGTTGTTATGCCTAATCTAATAAAAAGAATGAGGCGTTACCCAAGCAAATGGATAACGCCTTGTTTTTTATTGTCGTTTACTATCAAGGGGCGTAGAATAACTGTTTCGTAATAGACTCTTATTTGTCCCACCACACTTTTGAATCCAAATCATCAGCACCTTGACGACCAATAGCTGCATCTACATTGGTTTTATTGACCGATATTTCAGAGTTAGGATAAGTCAAACGGCGGATAAAATTGCCCTTAATACCCTTGCCAGGGAATGGATTTGGTGACAAAACAGGGAAGCCACTTCTTCTAAAATTAGCAAAAGCTTCTGGCCCATTTAAGAAAGAAGATATCCAATATTGCGTATTGATCAGCTCCAAAGCCTTAGCTGCGGCGTATGGATTTGCGGTTAAGTACGCATCAGCCTCCGCCGTAGTGACGGCAGATTTGGCATCAAAAGCAGCCAATTGCTCCATGTGCAGCCTAACGCCTTTGTTGTAAAGGTCAGCGACTACGCCTGTTACCCATCCTCTTTGTGCAGCTTCAGCTAACAACAATTGCGTTTGGGAAGCGGTTACTAAAAATGTGGGTGATGTAATTTTAGTCATTCGGGTTCTATCCACTTGACTAAAATCGTAGAAACTCGCCAAATTAAATTTGGTGACTTGCGTCGAGATGGTGTTGTTGTCAAAACCCATAGGCATGCCCACTTGTACTGAGGGGTCAGTTGAAGCTTTCGCAGCCGTTTGTTCAGGACCTGATTTTGCGCCCACATAACGAACCGCAATGGATTTTAAGCGTGGGTCATTTGTTGATTTCAAATAATCGGCAAAAGGAGCCGCTAAATAGATATTCGCTGCTTCTGTTGAATTCAACATATTTCCTGTAGGATTGACATAATTGGCATCGTGTCTGATAACGGCATTGTCGGCATTGACCTCAATGACACCCGCTTGAGCCGCTTTTGAGGCGACTGATTGGGCTTGTGCGGGATCTACTTTGCTCAAACGCATACCTGCTCTCAACAAAAGCGAATTGGCAAATTTCTTCCATTTGGCTATATCACCACCGTATAAAATATCTGCGGCTTCAATTGTTTTTGAAGCATCTAAAGCTGTGGAGGCTTCAGTCAACTCTTTGATAATACCCGTATAAATTGCCTGCTGTGTGTCGTATTTTGGCAAAAACAAGAGGTCAGTATAGCCTTTTCCAGCATCTGTATAGGGTATATCACCATACGAGTCAGTGAGCACCATAAAAGCATAAGCCTGGAGGATTCTTGCCATATTGACAAGGTTGGTTCGAGTCGAAAGCGTTTTACTTTGACTGATAACGTCTTGCGTATTTCTGATAACTGTTCGATAATATTTTTGCCAAGATTGAACCGTGTTGTCGCGGTTGTCTTGATTGAAATTGGCACCTGTTAAAACGCCAGAGTTAGGCGTAACCATTTGTTGAACAATGCCCGTTTCATAAAGAATAGTTGACGTTGCAAACGATGAATTAATGGTCGCGTTATTGAGTGTAAAAACAGGATTGATAGCTGTTGCAGCCGTTGAATTGATGTTTAATTCATCAAAACCTTTGTCGCAGCCTGTAAAAAGACCGCCCACTATGATAAAGGCGGCTGAAAGCATGAGCTTTTTAAGTATATTCTTCATTGAATAGATTTTTTTTAATTAGGAAATGTGTTAAAAATCTCAATTTTTTTGCTAAAAATACTGAGGGGGTCTATTCGCCTCATTAGAACTTGACATTTAAGTTAAACCCTAAACTACGTGTTGAAGGTAAACCTGTTGATTCCATACCCACAAGGTTATCTGATGAATAACCAAACGTTTCGGGGTCAATATTGTCAATCCATTTTTTAAGCATAAAGACATTATTGGCTACAAAACTGAGCTTCGCACTTTTTAAAGAGAGACCTTTTGGAATGAAGCGCGTGATGTCGTATCCTGCTGTTATTTGGCGCAATTTCCAATAACCACCATTGTAAACAACGGGCTCAATCAAGGCTAACGAGCGGACAACTGACCAATAGTCTTGCGGATTTGCTTTGACTGCATTGACTTCGCCCGCAGCATTCACACCAACACCGACAATGCCGCCTTGGTCACGTCCCGAAAGGGTCATTTTATGCAAACCATGACGTACTAAGTTGAAGTTTGTGCCAGACAACATCATATTGCCCAATTTGAAATCAACCAAAACTGAAAGAGAGAAACCTTTGTAGTTAAAACTATTGGTGATACCACCGACCCATTTTGGCAAAGCACTACCGTATGAAATTAAGTTTGTTGTACGTAAAGGGATACCATTTGCCCCAAAAACCATTTTGCCAGCCGCATCGCGTCTGAAACCGAAACCATAGATTTGACCCATTTCTTGACCAACAACTTGGCGCAATTCACCATTGAAAACGTGCGTACCGACGGTGATTCTTTCACCTTCTGTATCGGTTAATAGACTCAATACTTTTGTTTTGTTATAAGAACCATTAAAAGTCACATCCCATTTGAAGTCTCTACTCTTGATAGGCACTAAATTTAAAAGTAATTCAAGACCATTGGTTTGGCTTTTTCCACTGTTAATCAATGTATTGACAAAACCTGAAGCGTCCGAAATTTGTGCGGACACGATTTGATCCATTGTCAATTTTTGATAAGCGGCAAAATCCACGTTGACGCGACTTTTAAACAACTTTAATTCGAAACCAATTTCTTTTTCCGAAGCGCGCATCGGTTTCAAATTGGGATTCGGCAAAGTTGTGCCTTGAGAACCACCAACAGGCTGTAAGGCACCCGCTGGGTTGGCAATAAGATTGGCGTTGATGCCATAAAATAAGTTGTTAGAATAGGGTGACACGTCAGTATCACTGCCCACTTCCGCATATGCGGCTCTGATTTTAGCAAAACGCAACCATGCAGGAAGATTGGTAAACGATTCTGAAAGAACGTAACTCAATGATACTGAGGGGTATAAAATACTGCGGTTTGCAGGCGATAATGTTGAAAACCAGTCATTCCGAACAGTTGCATTTAAGTACAAAAAGTTTTTGTAAGAAAACTCACCTGAACCATAAACGGAATTAACTGACCTCTCGGATAATCCATAAATCGGGTCTTTTACACGTCCGTTCATGACCGTATATAGACCACGTACAACGAAATCTTGAACCAAAACAGAATTTAAATCACCACGACGGTACATTTGATTGCCGCCTGCCGTTAAGTCAATGCCAAAATCACCATAAGTTTTAGAAGCTGTAATTAAGATATCAGCATTGGTTTCTCTAAAACGTCTTGACTCTTGTGTAAATGTACCATTCACAAAACCTGCAGGTGCAGCTGCTAAAGAGGCTTGTCCTGTTGGAAAGTTATTGTATTCAATATCACGCGACCAAAAGTCTTGTCCCACACGTCCTTGTACAAAAAGCCAAGGTAGAATATTGTATTTGACGGAGACGTTGCCAAAAATCCTATCCCTACGAATGCGTTGAAATTGCTCGGCTAAAGTAAAGTAAGGATTCGTCCGATTCTGAAACCGTGAATAAATAAACTCATTGCCCGCAGCATTGTATTTCTTTTGGTCTAACAAATCAAGTGGCATTGAGTTAGCCAAATTATACAAGACTGTTGGAATGGAATTGTCTTGGTTGGCAATATTAGGCGGGTTTTTATTAAATTCGTTTGAATAGTTGATATTGCCAGCAAAACTAAGTTTTGGTGATAATTCGTAAGCAAAACCTAAATTTATTGTCTTTCTACTGAATGTATTATTCGGCACAATACCTTTGTTATCCATATTGGCAAAAGACACATTCATGCCGCCTTTCTCACCACTTGTGGAGAGTGAAATGGTATTTGTAAAGTTTTGACCATCTCTAAAAAATGACCGAATACGGTCTCTTACAGGTGTATAAGGAACGGTTACGCCATCAAAAAGTACCTGCGTCATGCCAGGTTGAAATTTTTCACCAAAAGACCATTGACCTGAAGTCGGATTGGCGGCGGTTGGTCTGACACCATTTTCGCCTTGCCCATATTCGTATTGATAGTCTGTAAAATCCAAAGGCGTTTCATTCGTGAAATTAGTATTGTATGATACGCCAATGCCCTTACTATCTCCTTTAGTTTTGGTAGTAATCATTATGACCCCATCTTTTGCACGCGAGCCATACAAAGCGGCAGCTGTTGCGCCTTTTAGAACCGTCATGCTTTCAATATCGTCAGGATTGATACTTGACAGACCATCGCCACCGTCGGAAGTATTGCCACCACCGCGCACACCAATAGAGTTGTCGGCACTGGCATTACCTGGATTTGTTCCAAAGTTGGTGTTATCAATCGGTACTCCATTCACAACAATCAGTGGATTGTTTTGACCCGAAATAGAAGATTGTCCTCTAATTCTGATTTTGGACGTGCCGGCGGGACCTGTCCCCAGCCCTGAAATATTGACCCCAGCCACTTTACCTTGAATGGAGTTAATAAAATTTGGTGAGCGGTTTTCAGTCAATTGTTCTGCTGAAATCGTGGTCGTTGAATACCCCAATTTTTTAGCTTCTTTTTTTATACCCAAAGCGGTCACAACGATTTCACTGAGGGCAGCATCTTGTTCTGACAAGTTGACATCTATCTTGATTTGATTGCCAACAGCGACTTCTTGAGTTGCATAACCCACAAAACTGAATACTAATGTCGCATCTTTGGGCACATTGAGCGCGTAAGCACCATCAACGTTAGTGACTGTACCTATGAACGTTCCTTTTACAAGTACCGAAACACCAGGCAAGCCTGTTTGGTCTGTCGCAGCGACTACTTTGCCCATAATTTGGGTTTGTGAAAAACTATTGAAACTTAATAATAGCCCCAAGAGAAGAGTACAAAGTTTCAAAATAGCGAAAGTGCGATTTAAAAAAAATAACTTTTTCATCAAGAACTGTTAATTAAAGAGTGAAGAAATGAGTGAATATTGGATTAAGCATAAAGTAAGTGTCAAACAAACAATTAATTTAAATGCAGTAAGGGTTATTACTCTATTGATAGTCAATAAAAAATTAATATTACTTCAAAAGCAACTAAATGAGGAACTGACTGGGCAGTCGTTAACAAAAAGGTTTGGAAGACAGTATCGTTTTCATCAGTAAATCATAAAGCATTTTATGATGACGTAAATCTAAAATTATATTTTTAATTACTACTATGCTTATGTAAAGTTATTTTTATCTTTCTTTTGTTAACCAAATATAATTTTTTTCAAACAATTTCAATGACTGAAGTAAATCACTAATATTCCTACTTCGCTGATGCTTAAGCCGCCAATAGAAAAGACGAGAATGCGTGAATATAAAAAAAGGCGTTAACCAACTTAATGGATAACGCCTTATATATTTTCAAAGCTGTTTGAACAAAACAGAATGAGATTTTACCCCCTCAGTATTTCCCTCGAAATAACAAGTTTTTGAATCTCACTCGTCCCTTCGCCAATCGTACACAATTTAGAATCGCGGTAGAATTTTTCAACAGGAAAATCCTTCGTGTAGCCATAACCACCAAAGATTTGAACGGCTTCCGTAGATGCCCAAACAGCAACTTCTGAAGCGTAATATTTTGCCATTGCCGATTCTTTGGTCATTCTTTTATGGGCATTTTTCAAACTAGCTGCTTGGCGGGTTAATAACTCCGCTGCTTCAATACGCGTCGCCATATCGGCTAATTTGAAGGCAATAGCTTGAAAATTGGCAATTGGTTGCCCGAATTGATGTCTTTCTTTAGCATATTTAACAGATGCTTCGTAAGCACCTTTGGCGATACCCAACGATAATGAGGCAATCGAAATGCGCCCACCATCTAATATTTTCATCGCTTGTTTGAAGCCTTCACCCAATTCTCCCAATATTTGGCTTTTGTGAACACGGCAATTATCGAAAATCATTTCTGCTGTTTCGCTGGCACGCATCCCCAATTTATTTTCTTTTTTACCCGCCGAGAACCCCTCAGTACCACGCTCAACAACAAAAGTTGTAATACCACGAGAATCCAAAAGTTCACCTGTGCGCGCCAAAACAACCGCCACATGACCTGATTTGCCATGCGTAATCCAGTTTTTAGCACCATTCAAAACCCAATAATCGCCGTCTTGTTCAGCTACAACCTGCATCCGCATAGCATCTGAACCCGTATTCGCTTCGGTCAATCCCCAAGCACCTATCCATTCACCTGTTGCCAATTTCGGCAACCAACGTTGTTTTTGCTCTTCATTGCCAAACGTCAATATATGATTGGTACACAATGAGTTATGTGCCGCAACAGACAAACCAATAGAACCACAGACCTTAGAAATTTCTACAAGGATGGTTACATAAGCCTGATAATCAAGCCCTGCGCCGCCATATTCTTCAGGTACGAGTACGCCCAAAAAGCCGTATTCGCCCATTTTGTGCATCATGTCTATTGGAAATTCTTGAGATTCATCCCAATCCATTAGATAAGGACGTATGTGTGTTTCTGCAAAATCACGTGCAGATTGTTGGATAAAAGCTAAATTTTCGGCGGATATTTCTGGATTAGACGTTAGCACTTCATTCATCACTTATCGTCGGATGTTTTAAATTATAAAAATTGGTTGGATATTTTAAGTTTCAATAAAAACTGAAAGTAAAACGCAAAAGTAGCAGTTTTGTTTATGAAGCAGTTTGTTAACCTTAACTTTAAAAATGAAAAAGGGGGAATTCCTCGCATTAGGCGTTGAATAAGGCTAAAAAATGTTTTAAATCTGCTAATAAGACATTGTCAAAATCAAATATTTGAGGTTTACGTTCTAAAACATAATCAAGGTTTTGAATACTGCATTTGCGTTCGGATTGTTTTTTATCGTTTCGACTACAAGTATCAAAACGCACATAATTACTCAACCAAAATTTATCAAAATCCTTTTGTGAAATATTTTTTCCATTGGCTTTTAAACAATTTTGCCACTCATAGAGACAATCTGCAAAGGGCGATTCTTGTGTTTTTATAGTTTTTAAAACGGTTTCTAATTCTCCTTGACCATTGATATTGGTGAAATAACAAGCAATCAAGATAGTCGAATCATGTGTAGTAATTGTTAAAAACTCATTGATATTTTGGATTTTATCCACGATTTCAGTTCCAAAAACGGATTGAAAAGCGGTTTTTAAACTCCGATTAACCAATTCAAATCTTTCTTCAAATTGTTTTTGATCAAGATCAATTAAAAT
>JAYTUQ010000026.1:0-2959 GCA_043744455.1 Saprospiraceae bacterium
TATTTAAAAGGGCTAAAGCAACTCAATCTAAATATAAAATAAATTCATCATGAATTAGAAATATTCGTTTTATTCCTAATTTAACAAAGTCAAGTTAAACAATAGATGTTAAATTTTTATTTAATTAAATTATTGTCAAAATTGCCGCATTTCTATCACATAAATATAACGGATGACATTTTGTCTTTTATCTACCATTCTTTTCCCTAAAAACGACCTAATTTCACGCCAAAATAATTCATTTTGAGCCACAAAGTCTTTTTAATAACGCCGCCTTTTACGCAATTGAATACGCCGTATCCTGCAACGGCGTATATCAAAGGGTTTTTGAATACCAAGAACATCACATCTTTTCAAACAGATTTGGGGATTGAGGTTATTTTAGCCTTATTTTCAAAACAAGGCTTGACGGATTTGTTTGCTCAAATTGAATCGTCTGATAAAACTCTTTCTGACAATGCACAACGCATCGTGGCGTTGAAAGACCATTATATTCATACCATTGATGCTGTTATTTTGTTTTTACAAGGCAAGAACCCGACGTTGTCACACCTCATTTGTCAAGAAGATTTCCTACCCGAAGCGGCTCGTTTTGCACAACTATACGACCTCGATTGGGCTTTTGGCTCAATGGGTACACAAGACAAAGCAAAACATCTGGCAACGCTTTTCCTTGAAGATTTGTCAGATGTGATTATGGAATGCGTGGATGCTCATTTTGGGTTCAGCCGTTATGCTGAACGATTGGCGCGGTCTGCCAACAGTTTTGATGAACTTTACGCTGCTTTACAAGCGAAATATACCTATATTGATACTATTTCGATGAATATACTGAGGGGGGGTATTTTAGAAAAACAACCTCAGGTCGTTGCCATTAGTGTTCCTTTTCCAGGCAATCTCTACAGTGCTTTGCGTTGTGGGCAATGGCTTAAACAGCATCATCCACACATAAAAGTTGTGATGGGGGGTGGTTTTGCAAATACGGAATTGCGTTCTCTTTCTGATCCTCGTGTGTTTGAATTTTTGGATTTTATTACCCTTGACGATGGCGAAGCACCGCTTGACAATCTTTTGGAGCACATAGACGGCAAACGCCCACTTGAATTGCTTAAACGCACCTTTACCTGCATGGGGGGGCAGGTCGAATACATCAATAATAGTTTTACAAAAGACTATAAACAAGCCGATGTTGGCACACCTGATTACAGCGATTTGTTGTTGGATAAGTATATTTCGGTCATTGAAATTGTGAATCCGATGCACCGCATGTGGAGCGATGGCAGATGGAACAAACTGACGATGGCGCATGGTTGTTATTGGGGAAAATGTACGTTTTGTGATATTTCTTTGGATTATATCAAAGTTTATGAGCCTGTTACAGCCAGTCTGTTGTGCGATAGAATAGAGGCATTAATAGCTCAAACAAGGCAAAACGGCTTTCATTTTGTGGATGAAGCCGCGCCACCTGCTTTGATGCGGGCATTGGCACTTGAAATCATCAAACGCAAGCTCACTGTGAGTTGGTGGACAAATATTCGTTTTGAAAAAAGCTTTACCCGTGATTTATGTCGCTTGCTCAAAGCCTCTGGTTGTATCGCTATTTCAGGCGGTTTGGAAGTTGCTTCGGATAGGTTGTTGACATTGATACAAAAAGGTGTTACGGTGGCGCAAGTGGCGCAGGTGACCCGCAACTTTACTGAAGCAGGCATCATGGTTCATGCCTATTTGATGTATGGTTTCCCAACTCAAACGGCACAAGAAACCATAGATTCCCTTGAAATGGTGCGTCAAATGTTTGCAATCGGCATTTTGCAATCGGGTTTTTGGCATCAATTCGCTATGACAGCCCACAGTCCCGTGGGTTTGTTTCCCGAACAATTTGGCGTTGAAAAAGAGACCGAAACGATGGGCAGTTTTGCCAATAACGACATCGTTCATCTTGACCCAAAGGGTGCTGACCACGATGCGTTTAGTTTTGGTTTAAAAAAATCATTGCTCAATTATATGTACGGCATTGGTTTCGACATGCCGTTGTCTGATTGGTTTGATTTTAAAGTGCCACGCACAAGAATTGCGCATGATTATATTGAAAATGCCTTAGCCGAAGACTTAAATCTATCCATCAAACCCACCGCTAAAATCGTTTGGTTGGGGGGTCAACCTTCTGTTCAGTATTTTACAAAAACAAAAAAAGGTAAACAAACGGATATGGCAACGTTGTCTTTTTTCGATAAAAAAGAGACTTTTACTTTAAAAATAAATAAGCAGCACAGTGATTGGCTGCTCGATATTTTACCTAAAATGGCGGCTACAAAAGGCGCAATATTGACGTTTCAAGATATTAAAAACGATTATGAAGCCACTGGCTTAGAAGATTTTGACTTATTTTGGTACAACAAACCTTTTAATGCCCTGTCAGACTTTGGTTTATTAGTTTTGTAAAGCGCTTTGACAATAAGGTAAACCGCTAAATACCCCCCCTCAGTATAACAACCTTTTTGAAGCCTAACACCGACTGTTTGCACACATATCTAACAAGATGTTCATCATAAAAAACAGGATGATTATCTAAACAAAGAAGATGCTTGTCTTGATAAACAAGATGATTGTCTAAACAAACAAGATAAGGTGTCTTGATAAATAGGATGATTGTCTAAAAAAAGAAGATAATTGTCTTGATAAACAAGATGATTGTCTAAACAAAGAAGATAAGGTGTCTTGGTAAACAAGATGATTGTCTTGATAAAGAAAATAATCTATTGGTTCAATAAGCACGTTAGCTTGTTCAATGAGCGTGTTCACTGAACTTTTTAAAGATAAAGCAGACAAGTTTTTATAGCAACAACATTGAAGCCGTACAAAATATTAAGTAGTTATTATAAAATAAACGAGTGTTTGCAAGGATAAACCCCGTATCTTTATTGGATGAATAATAATGTTTATATAATCGGAACAGAAA
>JAYTUQ010000027.1:0-2955 GCA_043744455.1 Saprospiraceae bacterium
CAGGATATTGCCTGCTTTTCTTGCTAAAGTGAATCTGCGTCTCGCTACGCCTGTAAATGCCATCATTACGTTTTCAGCCATATCTTTAATTGTAGCAGTCTCCGGTGGCTTTAGGCAATTAGCCATAATTGTTTCTGCTTCTTTATTACTGTTGTATGCAGGTGTTGTATTAGCTGTTATTAAATTCAGGTTCACAAAAAAAGCTAAGCAAAAAGACAGTTTTAAAATTCCAGGTGGACTTATAGTTCCTGTTGCCGCATTGCTGGTCCTTATATGGTTCTTTATACAGTTGGAATGGAAAGAGATAATTGGTGCAAGTATTTTTATTGCCGTACTTTCAATTGTTTATTTTATAAAAAAAAGCACAACAAAACAAACAGTTGAAAATAACAGTAAAGAGTAATTCTGTAGACATGAATTGCCACATAACTTGCTACAGGCTTCAATCTGTAATGGGAAAAACAATGTGTAGCAAGGATAGAAAAAATCTTTTAGCAATTTTTCAAAAAATTTTTCCGAAGTTGAAATCTATGTTGCGACAAAATAAAACGCCTCATAAAAATAGCACGAACGCACAACAATAGGTTTGGCAATAGGCTGGCTGACGGAAGTGCAATCGGCGACAACTCACTATCAGCAATAGTTCCGGCAGACGAATATAAATCTGCTTTTAATTGTTATCTTCATGTTTAGTATTTCAATCGGCTTCGGTTCCGGGCTGGACATTATAAAATACCAGCCCATCGCCAAGCCTTACCGTTGTGCGTCACCTTTCAGACACAGCATTTATCGCAAGACCAGCATCTATTAATCCAAATAAATCAAAATGGTTAGACAATAGGAAAAAAATTTGTTTAGGCGAAAAAAAAGTTTCATCCATTGGAGAATATTTTTCTCTTAACCCTTCACCCCATGAAACAACTATTCTACCATAAATATTTTTGTATGTTTCATATTTTCTAACATTTTCCAAATCACCATAAACTACAATTGGTTTTGTTAATTCAATAGCTTCATCTTCTGTCATATCACTTAACGGACGAAGAATTAGTTTATATAAATCAATCGGTAAATCATTGTAAAGTCTTTCAAGTAAATCACAATCAAGAATATCTTTATTGAAAGCTGCGTTTGGACTATCAATAAAAACATTACAACCTAAAAACAAGTGCATGTAGTCCTTCAATAAAGGCGAACGCACAACAGGGGGTTTGGCAATACTTGGGTGGACGGAAGTATCTTCACCTTTTTGTTCATTGTTCGGCTGCGGTTCGGGCAGAAGTTCTTCTATTTTACCTTTGTTCATATCTTCAACTTTTAATTATTAATTTAACTTTTGTTACGGGCAGACGAGCCTTGATTTCCCAAGCATCGCCAAGCCCTGAGCGTTGGGCGAAATGCTATTTGGAGTTTGCGGTTAATAACGGCTAAAATCCTTAAATTTGTAAAAAACTACGAAATGCAAACATTAATTATAGAGTTGGATTCAAATAATAAAGCAAAGGAACTTTCTTCTTTGCTTTCTTCATTAGACTTTGTAAAGAAAGTGTCATCTATTAGCAAACCGAAAGCTTTAATTGCGGCATTGCAAGAGCACGAGAATTTGAAAACTTCGATTGTGAAAAGAAAGAATAAAGCAATTGCTAAATACTTATAATGAGAGTTCAACAAAGGGATATCGTTGAATTAAATTACGAACTGCCCAATGGCAAGTTTAAAACTCATCCAGCATTAGTTATCTCGAACACGAACGTTTTAGAAACAGAAGATATCTTTTACGCTGTAATGATATCGTCAAATTCAATGAATGAAGAATTTAATTTCGAGTTAGACAATTCAATGCTAACTAAACCTCTCTCCAAGAAATCATATGTTAAATGTCAATTAATCCAGTCTTATACTACTGATGAAGTCATTTCAAGAATATCTTCACTAAAGCAAGCTAGTTTTGAAAAGATTTTAAAAAGAATTTTCGAAACAGTTTTTTAATTGCCAAATTAGTATATCAGCATGTTTGTAGTAAGCACTTCGCCCAACAAAAGTATTTGCAAAGGCAGGGCTGGACGTTGTGACCTTCGGCTGTAGTTCTCTATCAGCTTCAGTTTCGGCTGGACGTTAGTAATTTGGCTTTTAGTTGTTATCTTCAATTTCAGTTTTTCAATCAGCATTTGTTCCGGGCTGGACGTTCAATGAATCCCCTGCCTTCGCAAATACTCGGTCGTTAGCGGCAAGCTGGTTTCAAACGAATTCATGGCGACGTTTTATAAAAAATAAAAGACGCTTAGTTCAATGTTTTCAGTCTCGCTGTCGCAGTTTTTTCCTTCGACACATCAAGCAACATTTTAATCGGTCAGGTTGCAAACAGTGTTCGTTTTAGCAGTTTGTTTTCGGTAGACACATGACAGTTCTTTAATTCAAACAACATTTCCAAACTCAGTTGGTGACTGCTTTTAGCTACGAGGTTTCCACTTCGTTTGTTGCGGTGGGCTTCGGGAAACTGGCTACAGTCTGCTACTTTCGCAAGCTGTTGGCATCGGGCTTTTTTGGTTGGCAGTTTTAAAGTTATACCAAAGGTCAAAAGTGTTTTTGTTTTTACAAGCAGTTTTCGGTGGACAGTGTGGCGGTTTGCTTTTTTCGGTTGCAGCTCACTATTCACACCTGGCTTTAATGTGTCCGCCGGTTTACAGGCAGTTTTCGGTGGACAGGGTGGTGGCATTTTATTGCAAAATTTCTTTGGAACGGATACTTTGAGAGCTTTTAGATGCAGGCAATATTTACAAATGCAAACTGCCTTCGACCTTTTATTCAGGCAGCAATATTTTTATTCAAACAAGTTTTAAATTTATCGCCAGCCGCTAACAAAGGTATTGCTGCAAGCAGGGCATGACGTTGTTATCTTCGGCTGCGGCTCGCTATCAGCTTCGGTTTGGGCAGGACAAGCTTTGCTGGGCTTTT
>JAYTUQ010000028.1:0-38389 GCA_043744455.1 Saprospiraceae bacterium
TCAATCATAAATGGCTTCTACGACCGACATTAAAAAAGGTGTTTGTTTTGAACACAATAACGATATTTTCAAAGTAGTTGATTTTCAACATATCAAGCCTGGGAAAGGGGCTGCTTTTGTTTATGTCAAAATGAAGAGTGTGACAAAGGGCAGTGTTTTGGAGAACAATTTTCCAAGCGGTCACACCATTAATATAGTACAAGTTGAACGGCGCGACTGCCAGTTTTTGTACAAAGACGAAATGGGTTTGAACCTAATGAATAATGAGTCTTATGACCAGTTTGCGATTGCAGAAGACATGGTAGACAATGCTGACTTGATGAAAGAAGGTATGATGGTCAATGTTCTTTTTTCTGCAAAAGACGAGACCGTTCTATCGGTAGAGTTGCCTTCTAATATTGTTTTAGAAGTGACTTATACCGAAACAGGCTTGAAAGGAGATACGGCTACAAACGCCTCTAAACCAGCGACAGTTGAAACAGGTGCGGAAATCAAAGTGCCTTTGTTTATCAATTCAGGCGATAAAATTAAAATCAATTCAGAAACTCGCGACTATATGGAGCGTGTTAATAAATAACAGAGTCATTAGTCATTGGGACATTAGTCATTTTTTAGCATTCTAATGGCCTAATAACAAATAGCGAATGACCAATTGACCAAACAAAAGGCAGATTTCGATGGGTATATTTTTATGGGAATCAAATAAATTCCCTATAATTGCCAATTGAAAACTGCCTTTTGTTTAGTTTTGTAATGATTTTGAATTATTGTAATGCTTTTATAGGCTTGAAGATGTACGATTTTTTTAATTTCGTCAACCTATTGATGCGACTTATATACTTACGTTATGTAGGCAATTTTCTTTAACTATTAATCACCTTCTATTTAATTTACTGACAAAATAAAAATCAACCAAATATGACATTCGAAGAAATCAAGTCTCTTATTCAGATCATCAACAAAAGTGACCTTGCAGAGTTTAGACTCGAAGACGGGGAACAAAAAATCACGATTCGCACATCAAAATACAACAGTGGTAAGCAGCAGATATACCATACTTCTGCTTCTGTGGCAGCACAGCCTTCTTTTGCTGCTTCAGCTCCTGCACCTTTTGCTGCACAGACACAAGCTCCTGCACCTACGCCAACAGATTTGCCTAAAACGACAGTTTCCGTCGCTGCTACTGAGGGGGGAGATTATTTAGAAATTAAATCACCCATAGTCGGTACATTTTATCGTGCAGCAGGTACAGACAAACCGCCGTACATTAAAGTAGGTGATAAGGTGGAAAAAGGTCAAGTCGTTTGTGTTATTGAAGCGATGAAACTATTCAACGAAATCGAATCGGAAGTTCAAGGTAAGATTGTAAAAATCTGTATAGACGATGCGTCACCCGTTGAGTATGACCAAATTCTATATTTAGTTGATCCAAAAGGGTAGTCTTTAACCATGAATGATAAATAATCATTAATCACTCATGATTAATCATTCATGCTTCATAATTCATCTATAGAAATATGTTCAAAAAAATACTTATTGCCAATCGTGGCGAAATAGCCCTGCGTATCATTCGCACCTGTAAGGAAATGGGCATCAAGACTGTAGCCGTTTATTCTACGGCAGACCGTGATTCTCTACACGTCAGATTCGCTGACGAAGCCGTTTGTATTGGTCCGCCTTCATCTAAAGAGTCCTATCTGAATGTACCACGTTTGATGGCAGCTGTCGAAATTACTAATGCAGATGCGATACACCCAGGCTACGGTTTCTTAGCAGAAAATGCTGATTTTTGTGAAATATGTACCGAATACGGTGTTAAATTCATTGGACCTACGCCCTATCATATCCGTATGATGGGTGACAAAGTGACGGCGAAAGAGACCATGATTAAGGCGGGTGTGCCTGTTATCCCTGGTTCAGATGGTTTGGTGCTTGATTCGAAAGAAGGACAGAAGATTTCCCAAACAATCGGTTTCCCCATCATCATCAAAGCTACGGCAGGCGGTGGTGGTAAAGGTATGCGTATTGTTCGCAATGTTGAGGAATTTGAATCAAACTGGAATATGGCGCGTGCCGAAGCCAAAGCCTCTTTTAGCAATGATGGCGTTTATATCGAAAAATACATCGAGGAACCCCGTCATATTGAGTTTCAAATCGCGGGCGACCAATATGGCAACGTTTGTCACTTGTCAGAAAGAGATTGTTCGATTCAACGGCGACACCAGAAACTGATTGAAGAAGCACCTTCACCCTTTATGACCGAAGAATTGCGGACAGTAATGGGTGAGGCGGCGCGTAAAGCGGCTCAAGTAATCAACTATGAAGGTGTGGGCACTGTGGAGTTTTTAGTGGATAAATACCGCAATTTCTATTTTATGGAAATGAATACGAGGATTCAAGTTGAACATCCTGTAACTGAAGAAATTATAGACTTTGACCTTATCAAGGAGCAAATAAAAATTGCAGCAGGTGTACCTATCAGTGGCATTGATTATTTGCCAAAAATGTGTGCAATGGAGTGCCGCATCAATGCAGAAGACCCATTTATGGATTTTCGTCCCAGTCCTGGCAAAATCACGTCTTTTCACACGCCTAAAGGACATGGTGTACGGGTTGATACACATGCATATGCCGGTTATACAATTCCGCCCTACTATGATTCAATGATTGCAAAACTCATCGTTCGTGCACAAACTCGTGAGGAATGTATCCGTAAAATGGAACGTGCTTTAGACGAATTTATCGTCGAAGGTGTTAAAACAACCGTTCCTTTTCATCAAAAATTAATGCAAAATAAAGATTTTAGAGAGGGTAACTTCCATACAGGATTCTTAACGCTTTGGAATTTTAAAGAAGATTAAGTGTATGGTATTTAGTAATCGAGTGTTTAGAATCGGTTTAAGCATTGAAAATCAATTGCTTCTGCAATATCTAAACACCAAAAACAATACACTAAACACTTAAAAAACATTTGAATCGATAATAATTGAAAAAGCCGATGCTTCAAAAGGAAACATCGGCTTTTCTTCATCACATAAACCGTTGGTTGTTGTTGTAAACGGACAGAACAACCGTGTCCCGTCTTTGCGCTTGTGCGAATACTTGACTCGCTATCGCTGTGAATATGAGAAATGCTATGACTTTTTTCATCTTTTTTGTTTTTGTTATGAATGCTTAAGGGGATTTTATACCCCTCAGTATAGTGGTGATTTTTAATGAAAAACAAGACGAACACGGTCGTTTTTTAGCTTGACTTTATATTGAAAATTGATTGCCTTTGGTTTAAAAGCCGAAATCAGGTGAGTGATATTTTAATGTTTTTTATTCTTTTTCTTATGCTTTTTTCCAACACAAGGTGATTCACCTATGCTATAGTAAGAAATATTATCTGGACTCACATATACATTGTTTTTTATCAAAAATGCAGCAGCTGTTCGTATTTCCTCAAAGGAATAAGTACTACTCTTTGGATAACCATTATCAAAATATTTTCTATAAACTTTACAAGGAGAAGACCTTGATATTTGTTGATATAAACTATCTGAAATTAAATAACGTGATATTTGTAAGTACCATAGACTTGATTCATTATATCCATTTGTCAAATAAAGCTTTAGACTATCTCCTATACTATTATCGAAACAAAATTTCTTATTAAGAATTTCCGCAAAATCAGAATTCGAGAGTAAAGCAATTTTAGAATCATCGCGTTCTAAGACAATATTAGTGTTAAAACAAGCAACAGTCAAGTTAACTATGTGAGATATTTGCCCGTTGCGCGAGGTGAGGCTGCCAAAATTGGCGGGTATCAAGTGGTAGCGACTGCCTGTGTTATAGACCGACAGCATAATGGTGTCGGTGCGGTTGTTTTGTGCTTCGCTGATGAAAGCCGTCAGCAGCATGAGGGCGGCGAGTATGTATTTTTTCATACTTCTTTTGTTTTTTTTATCTTTTATGATTAAAATGAGCGAAAATATGACACTTTTAGCTGAAAATACCGACACCAGTGCCGCCGTTCGTTTGTTTGGGTGTTGGTGGTTAAAATCATGAACATTACGCGCCAGCGTTTAGTAAAGTTTCCGATACACATAATGCACTTTCTTACCATCTTCATCAGTAAAATCATTTACTATTGAATCTTTTTTAATATTAGTTTCAAAACAATTTAAAGTTACACTTGAGCATCTTAATAATTTACCTTTTGAATATTTAAAGTAAATTGTTGAATAAACCGCTCGGCACGGGTCTTCCTTTTTCCACCCTACAAACCAACAACAAAGAACGACACCGCTTGATTCGGTTTTTTAACCGAATCGTACTATTCTGTGGGTCTCCGACCCACGTAAACGGCAGCAGTTGCTTTACGCCTCTTTCAATCATCTTCGTAGGTCGGAGACCTGCCGAATATGTGAGTTCGGTGAAAACACCGAACCCAGCGATGTCGTTGTATGGCTTAATGGGTGTGCGTTAATTTAATGAACATACTTGCCGAGCGGACAGCACGACGGTGTCGAGTCTTTGCGCTTGTGCGAATAGTTGGCTCGCCATCGCGATGAATATGATCGCTGCCACATAATTATTGGTTGTCCATGCCCCCAATTTATAACCATTGCGCTGCAAACTTAGGAGATTACCCCGTACATCGTAGGTCTGTTTTTCCCAAAACTTATTGTCGGTCGAGAAATTGGAAAACGCTTGCCCACCTGAATACGTTTCCGAGATGTCAAAATACTTTGATTCAGTCAATCTATCAATGTCATCGTAGGTGAAACCGTAGCCCTGATTGTTGCGCCCTGCCACATGCCAAGTCACCGCCGAGATATTGCCATTGAACTGTGAAGGCACATTCATTCGTGAATCGGGACTGGCGTAATCCATCTTTTCACTGAATAGGTCAGCATTGTTGTCGTTTATGGGTGGCATTTCCAGTGCATTTTTTCCTCTATACGGTGCTGCCATATCCATCATCGCTTGTTTGATTAACGGCGAAATCGCTAAATCTTGTATTACACCCGAACCAATTGACTCTGGGGTGTATATCGGATTTGGGTGAGTTTTTCTGTTTCACTGATACTGATAGGTGTGGTATAATCTGCCCCCAAAGTAGGCGTAACATAGACAAAACCCGTTTTCAAAACACGCCCTAAATCATCGTATTGTGTAGCCAAATACTTATTTGAAGCCCCACCATACTGAGGGGTACGCATATTGCCGTCTTGCGTCAATACCAATAAATCACGGTTGTCGTAATAGAAATATACCCAATCGGCATTAGGTACTTTCTTTTTGATGAGGCGGTTACGGTTGTCGTAATTGTATTCAAACACCAAAGACAGATTGATGCTGCCGTTTTGGTCAGTGGCAGAAGTGGCATCAGGCGGAATAACCATGACGAGTTTATCAAAATCATCATAGACATTGTAGGTGTCCACGTTTTGATAAGCATTATTAGCATCTTTGATGTATTTGCGGGTCAAAAGGACATGACCGAGTTTGTCTTTAAAAATATCCGTTCTACCAATATTATTGTCTGTGTTGTTGTTCCAATTTTCATTCAAAACGGTGGTTCTGTAAAGCAAATCATTGCCGTAAGAACCTGCCGCACTGACCACATTCGTGCCATCACCATTACTAACAACGCTGAATTTACGAACAAAATACCCTGTATTGCTGCCATAGCGGGATTCAACAAATTTTCCATCTTCGGCTATTTGTTTTATTCGGACGACTGAGGGGGGATGCTTCGTAAATGGTTTGCACGGATAGCGTGCCAAATGTGGGTGTCGCATCGAGGGTTGTTGTGCCCGCTAAACCTCGCAATATATTAATGGAATGGAAATGCTCTTTGGTTTGATTCGTTTTGTTCATCTTATACTGTAATCTTGATTATCGTTGCACTTTTTCTAAAAAATCTAACTCTTTTTTAAATAAAGACGGACGTAAAACCACCTTATCGCCCAATTCCATAATATTGCCTGATTGCTTATCGTAGCTTTTCCATTCAGGTAAATTTTGCCCATTGGGGTTGCCCGTTTTAGCAAAATTGACCCAATAATCGGACATGATTTTTTCTAAATCATAGTCTGTTTGTTGCCAATCTCGTTTCCAAGTTTTCAAGGTATGCAAGGCATAAGGCACTTCCGACGTGTGAAAAGCACCATAATTGGGAAAATTGGGCTTATCAGGCGGCACATGGGTGAATTGATACAGATAGGATTTGTTTTTATTGAAACCAGCCCACAAATGAGAGGGTAAGGCAGCAAAGCCAAACATCGCCATTTTCGTTTGAGCAGCTTTGGCTTCTTCGTCTGTTTGGGCAGTAAATATGGTTAGAAACTCATCGGCTTTATCACCATAATTGGTTTGGGCATCTTTTCTAAATTTTTCAAGCGTTGTATTGGGGCTTCCCATTAATGCGCCATCGCCTGTCACCCACCCCGTCAGTAGTGGCACATCATTGTGCAAGCCCTTTGCAAAATGGCTGGTAATATCAGCGGGCAAGACATAATTATCTAAGGTCGTTCCAAACCTATCAATGCCTTTACCAGTAGAAATAGTCCATATTTCGGTAGCTGATTTTTTACGCAAATCAGTAATATTGGTAGCTTTTGCAGCTTGCATAACCATTTCGCCTTGCTTTTCGGCATCAGGGAAATTTTTCCCTAATCTTTTTGAAAATAATCCGCCACTTTGAGCAATTGCCTTGTGAAATAAACCCTTTGCCAAAGGCGATGCTACCAAGGCATTTACACTAAATGACCCTGCTGATTGCCCTGCAATGGTGACATTATTAGGGTCACCTCCAAACGCTGCGATATTTTTTTGAATCCAACGCAAAGCTGCCATTTGATCCATAAAACCATAATTGCCGGAAGCATTATGACCCGATTCTTTGCTCAATTCGGGATGTGCCATAAAGCCAAAAACACCGACACGGTAGTTTAAACTAACGAATACAACGCCTTTCTTAGCCATATCTTCTCCATCATAAATAGCGCAATTGCTCGAACCGCTGGACAAACCGCCTCCATAAATCCAAACAAAAACAGGGCGTTTTTCACTTTTCGGTTGAGTGGCTGTCCAAATATTCAGATAGAGACAATCTTCGCTGAGGGGTTCGGGCTGTGCAATAAACTCCTCCGACCAACACATAAATGGCACAGGTTTACTCTGCATCGGGCTGGCGGAAAAGGTTGTACAAGCCTTCACGCCTGTCCAATTTTTAACAGGCTGAGGTGCTTTCCAACGCAAGTCACCGACAGGCGGCGCAGCAAAAGGAATACCTTTGAAACTGCGAATGGTTTTATCAGTATTAAAAGACCCTTGGACTTTACCGTTGGCTGTTTTGACAATGGTGTTTTGACCGCATAATATTGTTGCGAGACAAAAGCAAGTGAGCGTGATTATTATTTTCATTTTGACTATTTTTTTTAGAAAATACGATTAAAAACGAGTTAAATACTGAGGGGGTACTGCTCCTATACGGCACTCCCTCAAAAGCACTTTCAATATAAGACGAGTTTAGTTTCCATTTTTATAATAATTTCAAGCAGCTTGTAAAATAAACTCTGCTTCAATTTTCAAAATTCGATTGAGTTTTTTTGCCAACTCCATATTCACCTTACGTTTGCCCGATAATACTTCTGAAAGACGTGATTCAGCAATACCCAATAAAGTTGCCATATCTTTTTGTTTCAATCGCAATTGCATCATCTTTATTTTTAAGGCATCACTAATTGTTTTAGGTGGACTTAAAAAGCTATTTCTAACATTTTTTTCATACGCATTAGCCATCAAAGATAAGTCATTTAAGGCATTAAACTCTTCTTGCGGCAAGGTATCTACACCCCCTTTATTTGTTGCTTTTTGAATAAAAAATTCAATTTTATTCATAATTTCAAGATAATCATCTAAATTTTGAATCTCTTCTATCATTTTTTAGAATTTTTTAAATACTTTTTACATCAATTTTATCATAGGCAGAATGTGTTCCGACAAAACGAATGAATAAAGTGCGTGTTCTAAAAATAGGTTTAACAAACTTAAGTTAAATATTCTAATTTTGGAAATTATTTTACATTTTTTAGAATAAAAATTATAATTAAATGGGTGTATAACAAATTACCGCTTTATATTGGTTTATCAGAGCGTGAAGTTGAGCTTGGCTGTCGGGATAATGAACACTTTTTTTTCGACCACCACCTGGACGACGCTGTTTAACGGTCGGCAGAGACGCGAATAATTCAGGATTACTCAATTCATCAATAGCTCTTTTAAGGGTCTTTTGATGGATATTGAATAAAAGCTGAATGTATTTTTTGCCGCCATGACCCAATTTTTGAGCCTCAACAGCAGCATAATGACGCTGATCTCGCTCTTTCAAATTTGAATAAAATAATTGCATTTGACGCTCAATATGAGACGGATATTTTTCTAACATACTATCAATTTTGAGCGCAAAGCTAACTATTTAAAACATGCTTTTATTTATTTTATGTTCCTAGGAGAGTATTGCCTTTTATTTGTGCAGCTAAATAACTTTTTTGCAAAAGCCATGTTTCCTCCAAGCGGAAGCATGGCTTTTTACAAAAAATACTGAGGGGGGGCTTTTTTTTATTTTCAAAAAATATTGAAAATAGCGACTTACTTTTGTCGATCTTTTTTGTTAGTCATTTTTGAATTAACAATGTAGAAAAATGACTAACAGCGGCATTCAGCTTCACTTACTTGACGCAATATGACACTTGACGATATTAAAAAACCTATAGACAACGAACTTGTAGAATTTGAAAAACATTTTCGAGATTCGATGAAGACCAATGTGGCGTTGCTTGACAAAATCATGTACTATATCGTGAAGCGAAAAGGCAAGCAGGTGCGCCCTATGTTTGTTTTTTTTGCGGCAAAGCTTTGTGGCACTTTCAATCCTGCAAGTTATGTGGCGGCTTCTTTGGTCGAATTGTTGCACACAGCGTCACTTGTACACGACGATGTGGTGGACGATAGTTACGAAAGACGTGGTTTTTTTAGCGTCAATGCTTTGTGGAAAAACAAAATTGCGGTTTTGGTCGGCGATTATCTCCTATCACAAGGCTTATTAGTGGCTTTGAAAAATGACCAATTTAAGCTGTTGATGATTATGTCAAATGCCGTCAAAGAGATGTCAGAAGGTGAATTGCTACAAATGGAAAAAGCCCGCCGTTTAGACATAAAAGAAGATATTTACTACGATATTATTAGGCAAAAAACGGCTTCACTTATCGCTGCTGCCTGTGCTGTAGGGGCTGCTTCGACCACAACAGATGCGGATTTGATTGAAAAGATGCGCCTTTTTGGTGAAAAAATTGGCATTGCCTTTCAAATAAGGGACGATCTATTTGATTTTGGAACAGACGATGTAGGAAAACCTTTGGGTATTGACATCAAAGAGAAAAAAATGACTTTACCTCTTATTTATGCCTTAAATCAAGCCCCTAAAAAAGAGCGTGACCGTATTATCAATATCGTGAAACGACACAACGAAAATCCCGTAAAGGTCGCAGAAGTCATAGAATTCGTCCGTCTGAGTGGTGGACTTAACTATTCGGAAGAGGCAATGCGTCGCTACCGATTTGAAGCTATTGACATTTTGAAAGGGTTTCCAGAATCTGATGTACGAAATTCCTTAGAGCAGTTGGTGATGTTTGTTACTGAGCGCAAAAAATAAATCATCAAGCATCTTTCCACAAAAGACTTTATACTGAGGGGGTATAGATTTTCAAGGATATCAAGCAATGACACACTTAAGAGACGCGTAAATGTATGATTTTCAGTATTTTGCCGTTTTTAGCTCCTTCATAATGGGTTCAGACAGTTCAAAAAGCTGCTCGACCATAGGCGGAATTTCATTGATATCAATCTGATAACGTGAACAATGTTCAATGGTTTTGTTGAGTGACGTTATATCGTTGTTGCCGATAAAAGCAAGTGTGGTTTTAAGTTTATGGCTAATTTGAAAAACCTCTTCCCAATCTTTTGACGCGACAGACTCTTGCATTTTGACGATTTCAGTCGGAATTTCATCAATAAGCATCTCAATCATTTGATTCATCATATCGGCATCCTTGCCCGTCATAGATTCGAGGTACTCGAAATTAATGTGTTGAAATGAAGTAGTGGTACTCATGAGCGGTATATGAGTTTTGTGTTAATAATAGAATTTTCTCAGTCGTTATACTATTTAGTTTATTATTAAATATATAACGTATTAATTACAAGATAATACCTAATTTCAAGAACCACTATTTGTGTTTAGATAATAGTGAATTTTCTCAAAAAATGGCTCTGGTTCAAAAGGCTTTAAAACATAATCGTCAAAACCATAGGTTTTAAATGAATCGTCCTTTGAAATATTAGCATGAGCCGTCATTGCCAAAATTGGCGTTTTAATATGAGGTATATACTCCCGAATATAAGCAATTGTTTCAGTCCCATCCATTATGGGCATTTGAATATCCATCAAAATAATATCAAAAACGTTGCCTTTTTTTAGGATTTCCAGACATTCTTTTCCGTTTTCAGCTATTTGAATGATGATATTTTCAAATTGACGTTCCAAAGTTTTACGTGCGACGATTTGATTTATTTTATGGTCTTCGACCAAAAGAAGGCGGAAAGTTCTCTTTTTTGATTCATGATACTGAGGGGGGGCAACAGTTTTTTCTATTATCACATTTGTATTGACTTTGTTAAAGGGTAATTCTATAACCATATTAGTTCCTTTACCTAAAGCACTTTCTGCCCAAACACGTCCATTTTGCAACTGAACAAGGTTTTTGACAATAGCTAAACCCAAACCTGTACCTTCATAAATCCTATCTTTTGTTCGTATACGTGTAAAAGATTCAAAAATCGTATCCACTTTGTCTTCTGGGATACCAATACCTGTGTCTGTAACATCAAAGCGGACAATAACTATATTTGATTGATTATCAATAGTTTGCACATCGATTTTTACAATCCCTTCATCTGTGAACTTAACGGAATTGCCAACGATATTGAACAATATCTGATTCAATCGCAGTTTATCGCCATTCAAGATAGTCGGTACTGAGGGGTCAATAGACAATTGAAATTCAAGGGGTTTTTCATCTTTTTTATATTGCATGACATTCACAAGGTTGAACATCAACTCATGTAAATCAAAGTTTTTGGACTCAAAGCTCATTTTGCTATTTTGCAATGTCGAAATTTCAAGAATATCATTAATAACACCCAATAAAATTTCGCTTGATTGACGCACAGAGTCAATAAAGCTGCGTTGTTCTACATCGAGCGTGGTCTGCGCCAATAGGTTCGACATGCCATAAATTGCATTCATGGGTGTCCGCATTTCGTGGCTAATAGAGGCGATGAATTGTTCTTTCATACGAGCAGATTCTTCTGCGACTTCTCGGGCACGTGTAGCAGCCGCTAATTTTATAAGAACATTTTTACGTTCAATCGCATAACGAAGCGTTTTTGTTAATATATCTGCATCAAATCCACCTTTTGTCAAAAAGTCCTGTGCACCTGCTTTAACAGCATTCAAGCCTAAAGCTTTGTCTGTATAACCCGTCATAACGACAACGTTGACATCAGGTTTTGCTGATATAAGGCGTTGCAGCGTTTCGAAACCACGGGAGTCTGGTAGTGATAAATCAAGCAAAACGACATCAAAGTCATTTTCTAAAAGACGATTGACGCCTTCGCCTAAGGTCTGACAATGGGTAATATGACATTGGGGTAAATCAGACTCTTCGAGTAAAATTTCGACAATTCGGGCATCCCCAGGGTTGTCTTCAATGAGGAGAATACTCAACGGATGGGTATCTGATGAGGTCTCTTCGCCATTGATGAAACTGCTGTGATTTGGTATATTAAGTTCTTGAAACATACATGTAAAATTAAAAAATAGGATGCTCGTTTAATATTAAATCTGTATGGGCAATATTTGTACCATAAATCATTAAAATGTAGTATATTACAAAACAATATAAAAATATCATTCCAAATGGACGTATTTCGATTTTTTTATTGCTCATGTGCCTATACATTAAATTTGTCGTCTAAAACTAAAAAGAATATGGTATTTCAAGCTAAGAAAAAAGCAAGTTGTAGCGATATTTATACTTGATTCATCGAAAGGTGTTGATTTACAGCAAATTGCGATGTATTTTTGAGCAAAATCTTACACAATAATCAAAATGAAAGAGGTACAGGTATGACAATTGATATATTATTCGCCGCCGCCGCTGCCTATGGCTTTTATTTAGGTTTCAGAGATGGTATCATCAACTCCGTATTTAAGGTTATATCTCTTGTGCTTGCCTTGATGGCAGCGTTTAAGTTTTCGCCTTATATGACGCGTGCTTTGGAGCAAGGTTTTGATATGTACAGCCCACTCATGTTTGTTATCGGTTTTATCATGACCTTTTTTATTTCCATGTGGTTATTGCGCATGGTCGGTCATGCGATTTCAGGTGTGTTGGAAGTGACAAATCTCGATTTACCAAATCAAGTCCTTGGTGGATTCATTTTAGCACTTGTTTTTTCTTTCTTTTACAGTGTTCTGATTTGGTTTGCAGATGGTGCGCGCATGCTCGATGAACAAACGAAAATGACATCTATGTCGTATCAATATCTTGAACCACTCAGGCGTGGCACATTTAAGGTGATAGGCAATGCCAAACCTATTGTTCAAGATTTTTTGGGAGAAACCGATAAAGTTATGAATCAAATCGAAGACAGTAAGATGAAACGTTCAGAATCCAAATCAGATATTTATGATATTGATAACCCTCTGAATTCGCCTTCACAAAATCCGAATGGGACGTCAAATACGAACAATCCGCCTAAATAAAATTGAACGGAAGATTAGGGAAATTTACCCTAATCTAAATCGTACCCCTCAGTATCCAGACGCTCCTTATTTCTTTCCAAATTTTCGTTTCCAATTATTATTCAATATCTTCAAAATAGCCATTGCCAGTTCTCCTTGCAGGGCGCGACTATTAGCTAAAACAACAACAGCTGTTTGGGTTTGTGGCACAAACACAATGACGGCTGAATGACCGTTTGAAGCACCCGAAGACGTACAAATGAGGGGTATTCTTTTCTTTTTGAAAATGTGCCAACCTTTACCAATGTAAGTATATTTGTTAATTTTTGTAGGATAAAGGGGTACTTGGGTTTCTTTTAAAAGATTTTTTTTGTCGGAACTATCTAAATTGAGTTGTACTTTCGTAAATGCTAAAAGTTGATTCATACTGGTGCAGCCACCAATAGCAGGCTTGAAAATGGGTGCAATCTCCCAAGGGGCAACGGCTTGTTTTGCTAAATTATAGCCTTGCGCCAACGGCACTAATGTTTTATCGACAAAGGGTTGCCAACGCACAGCCGCGTGGGTATTTTCTAAAATTTGACCTGCTAACACAAAATTGAGGTTTGAAAATTGGTAACGCCCTTGCTGTCCAGCTGTGGAATTGTAGGTTTGTAAAAAAATAAAATACCCCCCCTCAGTATAATGAGCATAAGGTTGCTCGTTATCTTCTGTGGCTGCGCCCCAATCGTCTGTAAATTTTGGTAACCCGCTCGTATGCGTGATGAGTTGAAGCAAAGTTATTTTGTTGCCCATGGGAAAACGTTGTTCTCGTTTTAAGTAGATATTGACCACCGAATCGTAATGTAAAATACCTTTTTTTACCAAGAGGTGAATATTTAAGGCAGTAAACGTTTGGGTTAATGAGCCTATTTCAAAATAAGTGGTGGCATTGGGTTTCTCTTGATTCGTGTGGGATGCACGCCCATAAGGAAAAATCCATGTCGAGTCGTGGTCAATGCAACCGATGACAAACCCTGTTGTTTTCAAAGAATCATAGCGGTTTTCATAATCCTTAGCTCTATCAATTTGGATTTGTAAAAAATCCCTATTTTGTGCATAAGTTGTTGATAATAAAGAAATTGAAAAACAAAAAAATAATATCAGACTTTTCATGGTCATTTATTTTTGATGATATACTGAGGGGGTTCATAAAATACAAAGATGCTGTTTCCTACTGAAAATAGATATTTTTTGCATTTGAAAATGCCGCCATTAATTCATTCCTTTGCATATGCGATTACTTTTATTTATACTTTTATTCATACAATCTTTTCAAACATTCGCTCAAAGTCCACCGACAACAGCGATTATCCGTGATTTCATTTTTGAAGGTAACAATAAAACGAAATCACCCGTTTTGACGAGAGAATTTACCATCAATATTGGCGATACGATACCCCTCAGTGAATTGGCAATTAAGTTAGAAGAAAATCGCTTGCGCCTTTTGAACACCAATATGTTTAACGATGTGAAAATAAATGTCAAAAACTGGTCTTTTGATGATAAAGTAAGCATCGTCATTAGTGTTGTAGAGCGTTGGTTTTTTTTCCCGATTCCTATTTTTGAGTTAGCTGACCGTGATTTTAATGTGTGGTGGAAAGAACAGCACCACGATTTGCGCCGTACAAATTATGGGATTCGCTTAACCCACAGCAACTTCACAGGCAGAAGAGATCCGTTGTCGGCACTTATTCAGTTCGGTTATACCCCCAAATTTTCTTTAAGCTACAGTTTTCCCTATTTCGATAAAAAGCAAACCACGGGTGGATTTGTCAATTATTTATACGCAACAAACCGTGAAATTGGTTATGCGACGGTTAATAATCGGGTGGTTTTTTTTAGAAATCCCTTGAAAAGTATTTCTACTAGACTTTCCTATGCGGGCGGCCTCACCTATTCGCCCGGTTTGTTTGATAAACATGTATTAACTTTTGGCTATTCAAAACAAACATTGGATACGTCGATAACTGCCAGTTTAAATCGGGATTATTTTCTCGATAGCCGTACCATTCAAGCCTATTCGTGGCTGTCTTACAATTATTCGAACGATACACGTGACTTCAGACCTTATCCCATGAAAGGGCATCTTATGAGTATAAATGTCCATAAGTCGGGACTTTTCAAGGAAGACAATGCCCATACTCTCAACGTGAGTATGCGGTGGGCGCAATATTTTAAGCTGTCTAAAAAATTAAGTATCGAAACGATGCTTCGTGGGAAGACGACGCTCAACCGTCAAACACAGCCTTATAATTTTCAAAGAGCCTTAGGTTATGGGGGTGATTTCATACGTGGGTATGAATTATATGTCGTTGATGGCTACGATTTTGGCATTTTAAAAAACAGCCTCCGCTTTCAGTTGATTGATAAAGACTATGATTTATCACGCTATACAAAGAATAAGCTACTAAAAGGTTGGGAGATATTGCCCATAAAAATGTTTTTGAATGGCAATTTCGACATTGGCTATTCCTATACCCCTCAGTATAAACCGCTCAATGATTTCAATAATCGGTTGTTGTATGGCGGCGGCATTGGACTTGATTTTTTAGCATATCATGGTATGTTGTGGCAATTTGAGTATAGTTTTAATCACAAAGGTCAAGGCGGTTTTTACTTACATTACGAATCGAATTTTTGATAAAAATAAGCGTTTGACAAATTAAAATTGTCCTTGTATTAATATTGAGGAAAAAAAATCTATTTTAGCCCTCAATTTTAAAATTAAATTCTTTCATCTACCAATTCCCAATTATGGCTGAACCAGCAGAGGTAAAAAATGCATTACCTAAATCTAATAAAATGCCGTCGGCGATTCGTTATATTATTGGCAACGAAGCCGCAGAACGCTTCAACTACTATGGATTACGCGCCATTTTGACGACTTTTATGGTCGCCCAATTTTACAATCCGACGGGCAGTACTGACCCGACAGTCGTGCAACAAGCAGAGGCAACTGCCAACGCAGCGACCCATGACTTCGTAGCGATGAGTTATTTATTACCCCTTTTTGGCGGTATGGTTGCCGACTGGTTTTGGGGAAAATATAAGACAATCCTTTATTTATCAATCGTTTATGTGATTGGCAACTTGACATTGGCGGCTTTTGTCAACAATGAGGCTATTTTTACATCAGCTTTGATGCTTATTGCTTTAGGCGCGGGGGGCATCAAACCCTGCGTATCGGCAAACGTGGGGGACCAATTTGATGACTCTAACTCGCATCTGTTACCCAAAGCTTTTGACGCTTTTTATGCGTCTATCAATGCAGGTTCTGTATTATCCATTCTTTTGATTCCTTATTTAAAAGCGCATTATTCACCGTCTGTGGCATTTGGTGTACCTGCTATAGCAATGATTATTGCAACGGCTTTTTTTTATGCAGGTCGGAACAAATATGTTAGAGTACCGCCTAAGGGAGATAATAACAAATTGGTCATTTTAGTCTCTGCTTTTATGTCATTGCTTATCAGTTATATTTATTTTGACAAGTATTTGCACCAAGGCACAGGACCTGTTATGTTAGGTTTTGTTATTTTATCTTTAGTTTCTGCATTGGTTTTCAAAAAACAATGGTTTGCAAAGCCTGGTAATTTTGTAGGTATCAATCTTTACGCCCTTACAAAAGGTGGATTTGATTCTGCCGCAAAAGAGTATGGCGAAGAGGTCATAGATGGTGTAAAATCTGTTTGGCGTGTCCTTTCCGTCTTTGCATTTGTGCCTTTCTTTTGGGCTTTATGGGATCAAAGCCAATCTGAATGGGTCATTCAAGCGACAAAATGCGACCTTTTATTCCTTGGTATTCAATGGCAAGCAGAGCAAATTTCGTTTGTCAATGCAGCATTTATCTTGATATTTATTCCTATTTTTTCATTTGGTATATATCCTGCGCTCGAAAAAGTAGGTCTCAAAGCCACGCCATTGCGTAGAATCGGTGCGGGATTGGTGTTAACTGCTTTGTCATTTGTCGTTATTGCTATCATTCAAACATGGATTGATGCGGGGGAAACACCGAACATCGGTTGGCAAATATTAGCCTTTGTGATTTTAACTGCGGGTGAAGTCTTGATTTCTATTACGTGTTTGGAGTACGCCTACACGCAATCACCACCTTCGATGAAATCAACCATCATGGCTTGTTACTTAGTTTCAGTGACATTGGGTAATGTCTTGGTTTCTGTTATTCAAAACAATATCAAATCAGGTGGCTTTTTTGCACAATTTGAAGGCGCAAAATTCTTTTGGCTTTTTACAGGTATTTGCGCGGCAACGGCGGTCGTCTTTATGTTTGTGTCTCCACACATAAAAGAGAAGAGTTATATTGGCGTGAATATGGAGAAATAAATACCCCCCTCAGTAAAAAATACAATTTTGTACCAATTTCCTTACTTTCTTTTATCAAACCAAATAAATAAAATCTATTTATGTCAGACAACGAGACAAACGATTTTTTCAAAAGCAATGTCATAGGGCACCCTACAGGGCTTTTCATTCTGTTTTTTACGGAAATGTGGGAACGTTTTTCCTTTTATGGCATGAGGTCTTTATTGGTTTTATTTTTCATGGCACCTTTAGTCAAAGGTGGGTGGGGATGGGAGCAATCAACAGCATCGTCCTTATTTGTTTCATACGATGGGTGAGCTTTGTATTTCTCCTGTTGGATTATCATATGTCAGCAAATTAGTACCGACGCGCATGATTGCTTTCATGTCTGGATGCTCGCCATCGTCTCTTTCGTATTAGCAGCATTCTCTATTGTGATGCGACCTGGCATTAAAAAATTAATGCACGGCGTGCGATAACTATGAAATAGGCATGATAAAAAAAGAACGACTCCTTATACTGAGGGGTCGTTATTTTTTTATCATGCCTATTTCATCAAATCTCCCACATATCACCCCAAAGCCGATTCCCGCCATCGATATAAACCGTTTCACCAGTGATATAATCAGCATGTGTTAAGAAAAGCGTCAATTCTGCTACTTCTTGAACTGTTCCAAGCCTTTTCATGGGTATTTTGGCTTCAATACCCGCGACCATTTCCTTGGGATAATTTTCTAAACCCGATGATAAGATGATGCCTGGCGCAACACAATTGATGCGCACGCCTCGACTTACCCATTCAATTGCCAATGTTTTTGATAAATTCATCACACCCGCACGGGCAGCCGCTGAGTGACTCATACCGGGGAAGCCTTTAAAGTTATTTAAGACGATATTGACAATACTCCCTGCATTTTGCTTGAAAAAAAAGCGTTTTGCCATCTCCTGCGTCACAAACCAAGTGCCGTTCAGATTGGTATTGATGACCGCATTCCACCCTTTTTCCGAAATATCTTCTGCTGGAGAAGGAAATTGTCCGCCCGCATTATTGATAAGAATATCCAATTTACCGCTTTGTGTTTCAATCAAGTCGGCAAGGTGTTTAATGCTTTCCGTATCGCGAATATCCAAGGCAAAAGCTTTGATGCCATTGCCGTAGCGGTGCAAAAACATCACAGCTTGTTCGAGTCGTTCTTTTTTGCGCCCAGCAATATAAACGTCGGCACCCAGCATCAAAAATTGTTTGGCAATTTCAAGCCCAATGCCTGAACCACCGCCCGTGACAAGAGCTGTCTTTCCTTTAAAAAGGTCTGATTGAAACATAATGAAAAAATAATTTAAGTTTATAAATGTATTGGAACGAGGTAGAACAATAGCAAGTCCTATCTGTGTATTTTCACTTCGTATTTACTATTGACATAACGCATAGCATAATAATTTCATCCGCGGGCTCTCTTTTAAAGCAAAAATGGATATTATATGAGGTGTGAAATTAGAAAAAGGTGCTTGAAAATTTAGTTTTAATCTTCTTTTCATCAATCAGAGCCAATTGAATTTTACTGTTAGCAGAATAAAACAAAGAAACTCCCTCAATCCTTTAAACTAATAAAATTTCACAACCCTTAAAATTTCAAAAAAAATCTATCTTTGACCCCGAAAATCACAATTTCAAGAGATAAAATCACTCGACATGAGGATGAAACAATGCACAATCAAAGCAGCGGCAACGGTCAAAGGTGTAGGTTTGCACACAGGTGAGGTCGTTACTTTGACGATGCGCCCAGCACCCGAGAATCACGGATATAAATTTCAACGTATAGATTTGCCTGACGCTCCCCTCATTGCCGCCGATGCGAATAAGGTTGTTGCAACCAATCGCGGGACGGTCATTAAAGAAGGTATAGCCCAAGTCAGTACAGTCGAACACATTTTATCAGCACTTATAGGTTTAGATATTGACAATGTATTACTTGAAATAGATGGTGGCGAAGTGCCGATTTTAGACGGTTCTGCCTTGATTTATGTACAAAAGATAACTGAAGTAGGCATCGAAGAACAAAATGCAGCCCGTGAGTATTTCGACATTACAGAAATAATTACTTTTAAGGACGAAAAAACAGGTGCTGAATATGTCGCAATGCCTGCTGAAGAATACTGCTTAACGACCATGATTGATTTCAACTCCGAGGTCTTAGGGCAGCAATTCGCAACGCTTGATTCAACCCCTCAGTATGAAATGGAAATCGCACCTGCACGAACCTTTGCATTCCTCCACGAATTAGAGTTTATGCTCAATCAAGGCTTGATAAAAGGTGGCGATTTGGATAATGCCATCGTTATCGTTGACCGCATGATGTCTGAAGTAGAATTGGCAGATTTAGCTAAAAAACTGAACAAACCGCAGATTAAAATTGAGCATGAAGGCATATTGAACACGACTGACTTGCGTTTTCACAACGAACCAGCGCGACATAAACTCTTGGATGTTATGGGAGACTTGGCTTTGGTTGGTAAATTTATAAAAGGAAAGGTTATAGCTAAAAAACCAGGTCATACGTCGAATGTTGCTTTCGCTAAGATTTTAAAACGCCATTATGTAGAGCAAAAAAAAACCAAAGGTATTCCTATATTTGACCCCTCGGCAAAACCTGTGATGGATACAACCCAGATAATGCAAAAACTACCACATCGTTATCCGTTCCTTTTGGTTGATAAAGTTTTGGAAATAACACCGACAAGTATAGTCGCTATGAAGCAAGTGACGATGAATGAATGGTTTTTTGAAGGTCATTTTCCAAGTAATCCTGTTTTTCCAGGTGTTTTACAAATGGAAGCCATGGCTCAAACGGGTGGTATCTTTGCCCTCACAGGTGTACCTGACGATGAATTGTGGGATACCTATTTTCTAAAAATTGACAAATGTAAGTTCAGAGATAAAGTATTTCCTGGCGATGCCTTGCTCCTAAAACTCGAACTGTTAGAACCGATACGTAGAGGTATTGTTAAAATGATGGGACGATGTTATGTCGGCAATAAAGTCGTATCCGAAGCTGAATTGACGGCTCTTGTTCAAAAAAGAAACTGATAAATCAGTGGGTTATGGATTATGGATAGTTGTTAAACTATCCATAATCCATAACCCACTTTAAAGAAAAAATGAATATCCACCAACTAAGTGTCATACATCCCGAGGCTAAAATCGGCAAAGGCGTGACGATTGGACCTTTTACAACTATCGCTGCTGACGTGGAAATCGGCGACGGAACATGGATTGCCCCGCATGTCAGTATTATGGACGGCGTGCGCATGGGGCGTAATTGTAAAATCTTTCAAGGTGCTATAGTCGGGTCAACACCTCAAGATTTGAAATATAAAGGAGAAAGAACGTTTCTTGAAATTGGCGATAACACCATACTTCGTGAATATTGCACAGTCAATATTGGCACCACAGCAACATGGCGGACGATTATTGGCAAAAACTGCCTTGTCATGGCTTACGCCCATGTCGCACATGATTGTGTTATAGGCGATAATGTTGTTTTAGCGAATAATGTCACATTAGCAGGTCATATCGAAATAGGGGATTTTGCACGTTTGGGCGGTATGGTTGCAGTCCACCAGTTTGTCAAAATTGGGAATGATGCCTTTATCGGCGGCGGCTCTCTGGTGCCGCGTGATGTACCACCTTTTGTATTAGCAGCACGAAATCCTTTGTCATATGCAGGTGTCAACCGAGTAGGATTGGTTCGTAGAGGTTATACACCTGAGCAAATTGACAATATCCGCGATGTGTATAGAATTTTGTTTGTTAGAGGGCATAATTTATCTCAAGCTGTCAATTATATCGAAGAAACAGTTCCTGACACATCAGAGAAAACAGCCATTCTCGATTTCGTCAACCAAGCGACGCGTGGTTTAATCAAAGGCTTCCGAGCCTCCAATGGTAAGCAAAACTAATTTTTTATTGAAAAATACTGAGGGGGTGTCCGAACAATCAAAAACGATAAATCATACAGCACAAGTTATTCTGGAAGGTGTTGGTAAGCGTTTTCGCTATGAATGGATTTTTAGAGACATCTGTATGACCTTCGACAGTGGTAAAATTTACGCCTTATTAGGTTCCAATGGTTCAGGAAAATCTACTTTGATGAAAATATTGAGCGGACATCTCAGCCCTTCAAAAGGACATATATCTTTTCAAGTAAACGGTAACACACAAGACGAAGACAATATTTTTAAACACATCAGCTACGCTGCACCCTATATCGAACTCATCGAAGAACTGACATTGACAGAAATGATTCAGTTTCATATCAAATTTAAACCCCTCAGTAAATCACTAAAAATCAACGATTTAATTAACATTTTAGGATTTGAAAAATCTCAAAACAAAGAAATTCGTTACTTCTCATCGGGCATGAAACAAAGGCTCAAATTAGCTTTGGCAATTTGCTCTGATTCTCCTATTTTACTCCTCGACGAACCGACCACCAACCTCGACGCACAAGGTGTCGTATGGTATCGTCAACTCATCAGCCGTTTTACTGAGGGGGGTACTCGTCTGACTATAGTTGCCTCCAATATCGAACACGATTACGATTTTTGTGATGAAAAGATAAATATTGAGGATTATAAATAGCATTTTGAAGCATTCTCAAGCATATAAAGCCATAAATTATTAAAAAATAAAATTTGGCGCAATTATTGAAAATCGCTTTAGACATACTATTAATAAATGTCTTATTGTCATTAAAATCTTTTAAATAAACATGAGAAAACGAGAACTCATTCTATCCCTTTTAGTATTCATCCTTATTTCGGTTTCGGTTACTTCTTGTATGAAAGATGAACCTCTGTATACCAGTTTACCGACAGAGGTTCAAGATGCCCAAGTTGCCCACGATTGGTTTGATATGTTTCGGTATTTAACGAAGAATGGTGCGGGTTTTACGCCTCCTGTCGCTTCGCGAGCATTCGGATATGCGGGTGTAACACTTTATGAAGCAGTCGTACCAGGTATGTCGCAATATCAATCGCTACAAGGGCAATTACAAGATATGCCTAAAATTGCTGCACCTGACTTGAATTTAGAATACAATTGGGCAATTGCGGCTAATGCGGCGATGGCTTATGCTGCCAAAAGTTATTATGCCAATATGAACAATACGTCGTTCGCACAGGTGCAAACACTTGAAGACAATTACGATGTGGTATTACAAGCTAAATATAAATTCAGCGATGCCACGCTAGATCGCTCAAAAAAATGGGGGCAAGAAGTGGCGCGTATCATTTTCCAATGGTCCAAGACGGATGGTGGGCACGAGGGTTATACTAAAAATTTCCCTACCAACTATTACCTACCTACAGGCATCGGTTTTTGGGTGCCTACTTATCCTAAATATCAATCTGCTTTACAACCATATTGGGGTTTCAACCGCTCTTTTATCACCAAAAGTGCTGAATTGTCTCAACCCAGTACACCGATACCTTACTCGTCGGATACGTCTTCGCTTTTCTATAAAGAGGCTTTTTTGGTCTATAGTACAGTGAAAAACATTAAACCAGAGGAGAAAACGATAGCTCAATTTTGGAGCGATGACCCAGGACAACCAGGTACACCTCCAGGACATTCGATTTCTATTGCTACTCAAGTACTGAAAAAAGAGCAATATAACCTTGCTAAATCAGTCGAAGTTTACGCCAAAGTGAGTATTTGTGTCGCAGATGCTTTCATCTCTTGCTGGCGATGGAAGTATGTTTACAATTACGTTCGTCCGATTTCTTTCATTCGCTCAAAAATTGATTCAACATTTATATCGTTGCTTGAAACGCCACCATTTCCTGAATACACATCGGGACACTCAGTACAAAGCGGTGCCACGGCAAAAGTTTTAACAGAGACTTTTGGCAACAATTACACCTTCACAGATGCGACTCATGCCAATCGGACAGATATAAATGGCGCACCACGCACCTTCAAATCTTTTTATGACTTTGCCGCAGAGGCAGGCATTTCTCGTCTATATGGTGGCATTCATTACAGAGAAGCCATTGAAAAAGGTGTGGAACAAGGTATAAAAGTAGGCACAGAGGTGGTGAAGTTGAAGTTTAAAAAGTCTTTATAAAACCTATTTCGACCTTCTTATATAATTTAAGAATTGAATGCGGATTATGTTGTAAAAACGTAGTCCGCATTTTTATTTTTATTTTTTTTGAAATTTTCACTTGACCCCCCTCAGTATTTAGTGTATTTTTGTCGCAAAGCAGGTTAAAATCCTCACAAAACTCATATATGATTTAATGTATAAACAAACCAATTGATACCTATGCGACAAACCATTTTAACCATCATCTTATGCTCATTTTTTCTACAGTTATCAGCTCAAAATAGTTTTGAGTTATTAAAATTCCCTAAAAACTATCAACTCATTCCACGTGATCCCCTCAGTAATTTAGGGACTTACATGGTTGAAGGCAGCGTCTCTCGTGCAGCAAATATTACTACGTTGAGAGTTAAGGTATGGCGAGATACCGTTTTAGAAAGAAACTATACATTGGCTATGCCGACCAATGTAGAAAAATTTTCATTTAAAATCCCTGTAGTCATAAAAGCAGAGCTTAAAAACTATAAAATAGAGTTGACAGCTCAAAAAAATGAAGAAGAAATTACCCTTGCAAAAGCTGAAAAAGTGGTTGCGGGCGATGTTTTTATCGTGAATGGGCAATCGAATTGTATTGGACGTACCGAGCCTGTTGATTATGATCCATTTATGCGTTCTTATACAGACCAGTTTGGTTGGAATGATATTAATTATACGTCACCAAGCAGATGGGCTCCTCGAATTGCTAAAAAAATCATCGAAAATGAACGTATCCCAGTCGCTATTTTTTGTGAAGCTTATGGCGGTGTTACACAAACATGGTTTATGCGTAAATCTGTAAATCCTTATACAGAAGGCAATTATGGCATTCTTTATACCCGATTGAAGAATGCAGAAGTAGAAAAAAAAGTCCGTGCAATATTATGGTGGCAAGGCGAATCAGATGGTTGGGAAACCCCCGTGGATTCTTTCAAAAATCAATTTAAGCAACTTTATAGCCAATGGAAAGAAGATTACAATACGCCAGTGTTCTATTTTCAAATTCGTTTTCGAGCATGTACGCACATCAAACCCGAAATTTTTGAAGCCCAAAGACAATTAGCAAGCGAAATTCCAAATATTGAAATCCTGAGTAATAACCCAGCTTTGAGCCATGATGGATGTCATTTTTTATATACGAATGGCTACGATTTAATAGGTGAGCAGGCTTACAAGTTATTGGCAGCCAAACTCTATACTTATTCAGCTGTTAATACCCGTCCGCCTGATATTAAGGAGGCTTTTTTTTCAAATCCCAATGAGATTACATTAAAAATGAAAAATATCACGGGTAATTTAAGGGTAATTGGTAATCCATGGGCTGATTTCCGATTAGAGGGATGCAAGGCGCAAATCATAGGTGGTTCGGCAGCAAACTACCGCATCAAGTTGACGATTGTAGGGGATACCACAGGGCTTACAGGCATTAGTTATTTGAGCCATATTGATTCATTCTCTCAAAATTGGATTGTTAATCCCTTGAATATAGGTATTTTATTGTTTTATAATATTCCCGTTCACAAACAACAATTGACAAATTTAGGTGCAACACCAATTTATACTGAGGGGGGGCTTTTTGAAATTTTTCCCACCGTCGCGTCTGATATATTACACATTCGTTTTTTTTCAAAAGAAGCGAGTCATAAAAAAATTGAAATTGTCCATACAAATGGTCAAATCGTTCTTACAAACGATATAGAAAGTGGCGTTGAAAATTTTGAAATTGATGTTAGGCAGTTGCCAAAAGGCGTCTATTTTATTCGTTTAAATGTTGATAATCAAGGTATTAGGCGTTTTGTAGGTGCTCAAAAATTCATTCGTTTGTAAGGTTGCGAGACATTTGGGAAAATTAAAATTTTATAAAACGTATTATAAAAAAATATTATTAAACTATCAAAACGCTTCACCTATGGTAAAATAAAACCCACTCGATTTATAGCCAATGCCATAATCAGCCCGTATGTTTATATGTTGCGCTTTGTCAAGCGTAAATCGAAGTCCACCGCCAAAATTATAGCGCACATGCTCAAATGACAATCGAGAAAGTTTATCCGTTACCTCGCCAAAACCACCAAAAACGACACCGCCGAATCGTTTATACAAAGGAAATCGCCACTCACTTTGTAGTACCAACAGATGATTATCACGATATTTGCCTTCAAAATAACCACGCAATCGCTTCGTTCCTCCAATAACCGGCATTTGATGAAACGGCACATCGCCAAACGACAAAACTGCTGCGCCATTGACAGCTAACACACTGTTTTTACCAATTGGAAAATACCTTGACGCATCAACAGAGAGCCTTTGATAGCTGAAATCACTGCCCATTGTTTTTCCTTCACCGTACAAATAGGCTTCAACAACAGTACCTTTATGCGGGAAAAATAAGGCATCGCGTGTATCATAGTTCAACTGCGCACCCAATCCAGAAACACGCCCGCCCATAGAACCCGTCAACTGACGTTTTTCTAAAATGCTACCCGAATCCACACGTGTAAACGTAAAATCATCAAAAGCATAGCGCAAACCGACAAACAAGTTAGGTCGTATTTTCTTTGAAGCATTGAACCGAACACGCGGAAAAGTTGCGCTATATTTTTCGATGTAGTCACTCGGTACATTGTTTCCAACACCAAAAAAATTAAAAACATAGCGATAATAACCCACTTCGCCGCTCAACCAATAGGCTTGATTGCGCGGAAAAAATTGGAATGGAAAATAAAGCAATAGTTGATTCAGTTGCGTATAAACTGCCCCAACTGTCACGCTGCTGCGTCGCGCACCTATTGAATCACTTTTGAAATTGAAAGTCAAAAGCCCACCTGCACCACCGCCCAATTTTGTGTCAGGGGTATAAAAAACAATGGGTAATCCTATGACTTTCAAACGATTGGGATTTTTTTTTGTCGTATCTGTTTGTGCGTTTATGATTCCGATTGCACATAAACACAATGTAAAAAGGATTATATTTTTTCTGAAAATCATATCAAATTATTATTTTTACCAAGTGCAAATGCAAAGTTATAGGGGAGTATTCACAGAAACCTCACAGAGAATAAAATAGCCTCGTATCATCAGATACGAGGCTATTGAGCTGCTTGTGTTTAGAATTTTTAGAATTATTATAAACCGCACCCCCTCAGTATTTTATTGAAAATCAACATTTTATGTACGGTTTTCAATGTTTAATAAGGAAGCCCCAAAAGAAAGCCAATCGTAAAATTCGCATCCCAATCGAAGACAAATTGTTGCGTATTGGTGCCATCCGAAATGGCTTTGTAAATATTCAGACCCGCTTTACCTTTAGCATCTTTAGCAGAATATTGGTCAGGCGCATTTAAAACCGTATAACGCTCTTTGCCCGTACGCACTTGTTTAGCCAATTCGAAAGGTACGCCGCCGATGATAAAACAGGCTTTGCGTTTTGGAAACGGTACTTTTTCAGCTTTTGCTTTGATTTCACTGTAAACACTCGCATCCGACATATTATTTTGAAAATATTTCGCACCGGAACCTTCTAAAGCTGTGAGTTTACCGCCCTCTGACCAAGCCATTTTGGTATTTCCTGAACCAATATCCACAACAAAAGCATCGTCTTCGTAGTCCTTAGGCATCACCGATTTATAGCCCAATTTGCCTTCTTGTTCAGCTGTTACGAGGTTGACGATATAGCCCATTGTCTTCAAATAATCCGTAATTTTCTTAGTAATTTCTACCTTTTGAGCACCTGAACTGATGACAAAATGAATCTCACGCGGACTGACACCAAAACTGAGCATACCCGAAATATAGTTTTTTAAGCCACTTTTCACATCGTCGTCACTGGTCAATTTTTCATAAACGAGGCTTGCACCAAAATCCGCTTTCTCCAATTTCCAATTTTTCTGACCATCCACTCTGATGATGAATGAATTGAACCCCGATGCGCCCAATTCGACCACACCTTTCAGTTTGCCACCATTGGGTTCAGGCGGAGAGTAGTCAAAACGGGGACGATTGGCGGTTGTAGTTGCCGAAGTTGAAGGCGATTGTGTCGAAGGGGTCGTCGCTTCATTAGGTGAAGTATTTCCGCTGGTTGTGGTTTCGGTCGTTTCTTTTTTGCGGAATTTATCGGTTAACTGTGGTAAAAACTGACGCACAGCAAAAAAGATACCCCCAACAATCACCAGGGTTATTAAAAAACGGGAAAAAGGTGTCAAACGGCTCATCTAAATAAGGATTTTATAGGTCAATAATCAATTTTTCTCATCTGTTCATTACAGAATTTACGCAATACTACGTGATTTGCTCATAAAAACAAAGAAATTGAGAAACAAAATGACCCCTCAGTATTTTGTCGAAAAACGGCCTTGGCTGCTTTGTTTTTAAACCAAAAGTTTTAATTTTGAAATTATTTTAAACTTTATTTTTTTAAAATCAAAAACCATTCAGAATGAGAAATATCATTACTTGGTTCGAAATTCCATCTGCCGACATTGCCAGAGCTAAGGCGTTTTATGAAGCACTTTTAGACACGCAAATAGCTGATATTCAAGACTTTGGTGGCTTGAAAATGGCTTTTTTCCAACGACCAGAAAATTCGAGTGCTACGACTGGCGCAATTGTTCAACATGTAGAATATACGCCCTCTCATGAAGGCTCACTGCTTTATTTTGACGGCGGCGCAGACCTCGCACCTATGTTGGCACGCGTGGAACCTGCTGGTGGAAAAATTATCCGTCCTAAAACCATGATTTCGCCTGAAAATGGACACATGGCTACATTTGAAGATACAGAAGGCAACCGCATGGCTCTTTATTCGCAGGGATAGTTGTAAAAATCCAAAAGTCGTCGAAATTTAAAATTTCGACGACTTAAAAAAAGCCGCATAGTACAAACACCATACGGCTCTCAAAATTAAGAGTATAAAATTTTATTGAATCTTCATTCAGGAAACGATACAACTATTTTTTCTATAATATCGTGGTGATGCCGCGTATGGTATGCCGTAAAATGCAACATCTCTCGTGCCGTTAACAAACCTAACAATGGATGTTTGATTTGATAAATGTCTAAATCGTTATTGCTGAAATTGCCTACTCTTTCAAGCAGTTTGGTGGATATTGATTGCAAATTACCCAATATTTCTGTTTTTGACCCCTCAGTATCAATATGTCGGTAAGCCAAAAGTCTGGGTGGTGGCGTTCGTAAAGCGGTGACATACATGTCCCTAACGCCTTCATAAGTTTGAGACGTGCAGCTGCTTCTGCCAAATTGTTCCATCAATTCGGGCTTGCCAAACAAACTGACTAATGGTTTTGAGGATTCGCATAAATGCGCAATATTTTGTCCAATTGACCATTTTTCGGCATGAGGTTGCTTGAAAAACCCCTGTTCTGGTATTTTTTCAACGGTTTTCAACAGTTCTGAAACTTCATTTTGAAGACGTTGTGTAAGTGTTGAGTTTTCCATAATAATTTTTATTTTTATTGAATATTCATTAAATAATCTTAACAAAAAAAACTTATTGAACGTGCATTTTAGCCCGATTAAAGGCTTTGAGTGTATAACTATCGTCCTTGTAAAGTAGCGACAACATGATGCCTCCTTGTAGGTCTTGAACGACTTGTTCCGCTAAGTTTTGGGCAAATTTATCGGTGAATTTGGTTTGATAAATCTTTTTTAATGCTTGGATGTATTCTTCAAAAAAATCACGCAATATATTCACAAATTTAGGTTCTAAATAAGCGGTCTCTAAAACAGTATTGCCCATCAAACACCAAAGCTTGCTGTCATACGTCCAGCATCTCATTACTAAAAAGATACCCACTCAGTATTTCAATGTTTTTTCTAATATTTTCTAAAAAAAATCCCTGCGAAGTTCTATTTTTGAGCCGAAAAATTTCATCCAAATTCAATCATCATTCAATATTTTTTCCATTATGAATTTTCCATCTGATTTAAAATACACATTAGAGCATGAATGGGTACGCCTTGAAGGTGATACAGCAACCATCGGCATCAGCGACCACGCGCAAAGCGAATTGGGCGATATCGTCTATGTTGAAGTTGAAACGGTAGGCGAAACGGTAGAAGCCAATGAAATTTTTGGTACTGTCGAAGCCGTCAAAACAACGTCAGACTTGTATATGCCCATTACAGGTGAGGTTTTAGAATTTAACGAAAAACTCACAGAGGAACCTGAATTGGTCAACACAGATCCCTACGGTGACGGTTGGATTGTGAAGATAAAAGTGGCTAATATTGCTGATGTTGCATCTCTTTTGGATGCTGAAGCTTATCAAAGTGAGTTGTCCGCACATTAAAAACATGAAAAATACAAAATTATCGTACGCCCCTGCACTCTCATGGGGCATTTTTGTTTTTATCCTGTCTGTATTGCCAGGTAAGGATTTGCCCGCCATGCCCAATTGGAACAGCTTATTCTCAGTGGATAAAATCGTTCACTTCCTGTTCTACGGCGGTCTAACATGGTTGATATTGCGCGGAAAAAGAAAAGATACTGAGGGGGGGGTGATTTCCTTAAATTTTGCGATTCGTACCGCGCTATTTACGAGTGTTTATGGTTGGTTTTTGGAATGGTTTCAAGGGGCTTATTGTCAGGATAGAATGTCTGATGTCATGGATGGCTTAGCGAATATGATTGGTGCGTTATTAGGTACGTTGCTTTTTCTTTTTCTTCATCAAAAAAAGGGGATGCATAAAAACGCTACGTAGTGCGCTGTTCAGTGAAAAGAAGCAACTTTTATGAAAAAAAGACGTTATTTTTGGGTTAGATACAGGGATTGTATGTTCAACTCAATGGGTCTATTTTCGGAATCAATACATCAAAATAAAACAGTTTCAATCAGCGATAAAATGAAGAAGCTACTCTTGTTTTTACTCCTCATCGCGCCCTTATTGCTTGTAGGGCAACCCAATCCACAATTAGCGGAACAATATTTTCAAAATGGTGAATTAGAAAAAGCGGCTGTTTTGTATGAGAAATTATACGTACAAAACTCAGGCGATTATTACTTCGATAGGTATTTGTCATGCCTCATGGATTTGAGTCGTTTTGACGAAGCAGAGAAAATTATTACGAAGCAAATAAAGAAAGAGCCTTCAAAATCAACACTTTACGTACAGTTGGGAAAACTATATGAGCGTCAAAACAAAAATGACGATGCCGCTGAACAGTTTAAAAAAGCGATTGACAGGCTACCTTCCGACCGTTATATGATTGACAATTTAGCATCAAATTTCAGCACGATGGCGCGCTATGATTTGGCTTTGGCAACCTACGAACAAGGCGGTAAGTTGCTGAGAAATAAGAATATGTTTGCCTATAATCTTGCTGAGTTGTACCGTCGAAAAGATGATATACCAATGATGATTGAGTCATATCTGAGTGCGATAAAGGAAAATCCAGGCTACCTCCCCTCAGTACAATCTATGTTGATGCGTAATGCGACGGGTACCGAAGAACAAACGGAGTTGCAAAGCCAGTTGTATGCACGTATTCAAGACGAGCCAAAGGTTCTCGCGTATCCTGAACTTTTGTCTTGGGTATTTTTGCAAAAAAAGGACTATAAAAATGCTTTTCGGCAACTCAAAGCGGTAGACCGGATGAATGGCGAAGACGGTAACCGTATTTTTGGGCTTGCCAGTATCGCTGCCGAAGACCATGATTACGATGCAGCAATTGAAGGTTTTACGTATATTGTAACGGACAAAGGGCGGCAATCACCCTTGTTTATCATTTCGAAACAAAACCTTTTGTCGTGCAAAAGAAGGAAACTAACAGAAGGCTATACATTTACAAATGAAGAACTTATACAGATTGAAAAAGAATATGAATCTTTTTTAGATGAAGTGGGACGGAATGCACGAACGGCGTCTATTATTTCAGAATTGGCGGAATTGGAGGCTTTTTACTTGCAAAACTTGACTAAAGCCCTTGCTCTTTTGGAGGAAGTTGTTGATTTTCCGATGGTTGATAAAGAAGTACAGTCAAGAGCAAAATTGAGCCTCGGGGATTTTTACTTGATTCGGGGCGAACGTTGGGAAGCGACTTTGTTGTATTCACAAGTGGATAAACTCTACAAAGACGATGTTTTGGGGCATGAAGCCCGTTTCAAAAATGCCAAATTGAGCTACTTTTTCGGGGATTTTGATTGGGCAAAAGCACAATTTGACGTGTTGAAAGCCTCAACGTCCAAATTGATTTCAAATGATGCCATTGATAGGAGTGTTTTTATTATGGACAATACGGGGCTTGACTCGAATACAACTGCCTTAAAGATGTATGCTGAAGCCGAATTATTGGTTTTTCAGAACAAGTATAAAGATGGTTTTGAAAAATTGGATTCGATTTCGATGCTTTTTCCTGCTCATTCGCTCGACGATGATGTGATTTATCTGAAAGCACAAGTCTATAAAAAACAGCGAGATTATGGAAAAGCTGTTGTGATGTTTGAAAAGATTCTAGAAAAATATAAAGAAGAAATACGGGCAGATAATGCCCTGTTTGAAATGGCTGAAATTTATGAAACGCGGTTGAATGATAAGAATAAGGCGAAATTGCTTTATGAAAGACTTTTTACGGAATTTTCAGACTCTACTTTAGCTGTCGAAGCTCGAAAAAGGTTCAGAATACTGAGGGGGGATAAATTAGGGAAGGAGCAATAAAGTATGGCTGAATTATAAATAATGTATCGGCAATATTTTGACAATCAACAGATTACAAAGCAAAAGAAAATAGTAAAGACAAAAGGTAAAGAATCTTATATGGGTTCTTTGCCTTTTTTTTTGTTCTACACCCAAAAGAAAATAGTTTGTCTGAATCAATTTGCCGAATGTATTTATTTTCAAATTTTACTTGTTATCTTAAATTCCTTAAATGCCTTAAATTCCTTATATGGTAAAAAAAACTATATTTTTTACCATATAAGATATATAAGGCATTTAAGGTTTATAATATTTTATACGCAAAAAAATTACATAATTAATATTTTTTGTTTTTTTAAAAATAAATGTACTCAAATAGGTTTCATTTACGAAATAATCACTAATTTGCATCATAATTAAAAGTGGACACATTTTTGTAAGCAAATTGATGAAGTATATTTATTTTTATCATTAAACATATCTATTGACTTATGAAAATTCTCATTTTTTTAGTAATGTGGCTATTAGTGGAAATAGCTTTTAAGGTGTCAAAACAAAATTTTAGTCAACGGCATAATCCTAAGAGCCGTGTTTTAGACGATTGGGAATTCCTTAAAAGTTGAAAAGATAAGGTTTTAGTATTCTCTCAATAATTTTGTTGCCCCCCTCAGTATGCGATTCAGTTTTGTTGAGTGGGGTTAAAAAACGAAAGCTTGCAGGCGTTATACGCCGCGCAGGCTTTTTTTATGTCATTTTTAAACAAATAAGAATTAAAATTTTAATTCAATTTTTACTGCTTTTAATTTTTTTCGGAATTAAAAATGAACTTTTATTAGAAATTAAGTGTCTATACACATAAATTTGGAAGTCATAAATTTTTAAAATTAAAATCAATTCAATTAATTAAAAAAACTAAAAAAATGGCAACGAATAAATGGTCAATAGACCCAACACACACCGAAATCCAATTTAAAGTAAAACATTTGATGATTACGACTGTCACAGGCAGTTTTGGCGAATTTTCAGGCGAAGCGACCACTGAAGGCAATGACTTTGAAGGTGCAAGTATCAACTTTACAGCTCAAATTGCATCCATCACGACAAACAATGAACAACGCGATACACATTTGAAAAGTGCTGACTTTTTTGATGCTGAAATACATCCAACCCTTACTTTTGTTGGCAAAGCGTTGGAAAACGGCAAATTGACTGGCGAATTGAGCCTACACGGCATCACAAAAGAAGTGACACTGAATGCCGATTTTTTAGGCATCGCCAAAGACCCTTGGGGTAATACCAAAGCTGGTTTTGAACTGGAAGGTAAGATAAAACGTTCTGATTTCGGCTTGACTTGGAATGCACCCACAGAAGCGGGTGGCGTTTTAGTCTCTGACGATGTGCGTTTGTTGGCAAACGTTCAGCTTGTAAAAGCAGCTTAAACGATGTATGATGTTAGATGTTAGATGTACGATGTTATTCAACATCTAACATCGTACATCGTACATTAAAAGAGTATTCAAATTTAAAATTTTAATCAAATGGCAAATATCACGCTTCATAAATCGGATACACGAGGTCATGCCGACCACGGTTGGCTCAACGCACATCACTCGTTTAGTTTTGCAAACTATTACAATCCCGAACGGATGCACTTTGGCGTTATTCGCGTATTGAATGACGATATCATTGCACCTGCCATGGGTTTTGGTACGCATCCGCACGACAACATGGAAATCATCACGATTCCATTACGCGGTTCGCTGCGCCACAAAGATTCGATGGGCAACGAAGCCGTTATTCAAGAAAATGAGGTGCAAATCATGTCGGCAGGTACGGGTATTCGGCATTCTGAATTTAACGCCAGCCATGAAAAAGAGATTAATTTGCTACAAATTTGGCTGTTTCCGAAGGTCAAAAATGTGACGCCACGCTATGCACAACGTTCTTTTTTGCCACAAGACCGTGTCAATCAATTGCAAATCGTTGTTGCGCCGATTGGCTCTGATGAAGAAAAAGCAGAGGCGATTGGGATTCATCAAGATGCGTGGTTTTCATTAGGAACGCTTGAAAAAGGCATCGAAAAGACTTATTCTGTTAAAAAAACAGGCAATGGTGTTTATGCTTTTGTCATCGAAGGCAATGTTACGGTCAATGGACAACCCCTCAGTAAACGCGATGCTGCGGGCTTTTCGGACATCGACATGCTGACAATTCAAGCTGAATCTGATGCTGAAATATTGTTGTTGGACGTTCCAATGTCCGTTGGCAACTGATTTTCGATAAAAAAATTATCTTTGCGACTTTCTAAAATGTAAGTATTTGAGCAAAATTATTAAAAACCATACCCCCTCAGTATGGCATCGAAAAACGGTTCATGATGAACGTTTTTACATTCTAAATACTTTTGCTTCAATACTCACCCAAACAGAACCAACTTGCAGAGATTAATCGGTCACTATACAGGCACTGAACGTGGTGTGCTTATCATCGTCCTTGCTGCCGTTCATGGCAACGAACCCGCAGGTATTCAAGCCTTGCATACCTTTTTTTCAAGGCTTGAGGATACCGCAAACAGCCGTGCGGGTTTAGCGTTTAGGGGTCGTATCGTCGGTTTGATGGGCAATATTCAGGCTTATGAACGCCGTTTGCGTTTTGTTAAGAAAGACCTCAATCGAATTATGACGCTTGAAAATGTGAAAAAAGTGCGTTTAATCCCTGAATCTCGCCTCATCTATGAAGATTTAGAACTGATAGAACTCATCCAGACCATAAAAAATGAGATAGCTGAATACAAACCAAGCCGCCTTGTTGTCCTTGACCTTCATACGACTTCGGCTGCGGGTGGCATTTTCAGTATCGTCAGTGATGATATAGAAAGCCTTAATATCGCGACGCAACTGCATGTGCCTGTCGTTATGGGTATGGTCGGCAAAACGGGTGGCACTACATTGCATTACTTTAAGACGGAAAATATTGGTATTCCAACCGTTTCCATAGCTTTTGAGGCAGGACAACATGAAGATGCACATTCTCCACAGCGTATGGTCGCATGGCTGTTTAATACCATAAAGGTGGTTAAAGCCCTTGATAATCAAGAATTTGGGAGCCGTTATGATATGATTTTAAAAAATTATTCGAGGTATTTGCCAAAGATTGTTGAATTGTTGTATGTGCATATGCTCAAGCCCAACGACCATTTTCAGATGCGCCCGGGATACGAAAACTTTCAAGCAGTCAAAGCGGGTGAAGTGCTTGCAGAAGACCAAAATGGGGTCATAAAAGCAGCAGAAGATGGGTTATTGCTCATGCCACTGTACCAACGTAAAGGAACAGAAGGTTTTTTTCTTGTTAGAAATAAGACACCCCGTTTTTAAAACAGCTCAATTGTCCAAGTGCGCTCAAAACGTTCACCTTTAGCCAATTTATTGATGCCTTCTTTCTCTGTCAAATCCTGTGTCGTATTAACTGAATCAGCAATCCCACACCACGGCTCTAAACACACAAAAGGCGCATTTTTAGCCGCCCAAATACCAAAATACGGAAATCCATCAAATGTCATACGCAGACCATGTGGCGTTTTATCTGACCGAATTGCCATCGTATTTGACTTTAAATGCTTCAAAACAACGGCATCCTCATAGAATAACGATGGATGTAAAGGGATTTTATTCGTATTTTCTAAAAAAGGATTTGTTAAAACTTCCAACAAACCATCTTTACTGAGGGGGTGTCGTCCACTTGTTTCAACTGTATCGAGTTCGATAAAATAATCGTTATATTCCGTATTTTCTACTAATGGTAATCGAAAAGCAGGATGCCCGCCTACTGAAAAATATATATTACTATCCGCCCTATTATGAACATCGTAAGTAACGCTTAAAGTATTGTCTTTCAAGGCATAATGCAATCGAAAGGCGAAATGAAAAGGATACACATTCAAACGCTCTTCATCAGACGTCAACAAAAAAGTAGCCGTATCCGCTGTTTGGTTTTCAACAATAAAAACTTTATCACGTGCAAAACCGTGTCGCGGTAAGGTGTAATTTTTACCTTCAAAAGAGTAAGTATCGCCTTTCAAAGTGCCAACTATCGGAAACAAAACAGGCGACTTTTTACCCCAGAAAGCGGCATCGCCTTGCCACAAATATTCTAATGTATGTTGTTTATGCACAATGCTGTCTAATTCTGCACCTTTCGGTTGAATGATGACACGCAAGTTTTCGTTTTCGATGATGATGGACATAGTTATTTATATTTTGATTAAGTGGTAAAGCTAAGATACCCCTCAGTATTTTCATATTTTTCGCATAAAAAAGGCAAGTTCGGCATTTCGGGCTTGCCTTTTTTATGCGAAAATATTTTGTTTTAAAAGAAAATGAATACACATTCCAAAAAAAATTACCGAAAAACACCACAAATTGTTATAAATTTTACGAGGTAGAGTTTATACCTTTGAGCGTTAATTTTTTTTTCAATATTTAGCCATAAAAAACCTTACTTTATAAAAAACCTTGTGTTAACTTCTTCGACACTTCGACACTTCGACACTTCGACAGCCTTTTTGTATTTTGTCCGCACGGTTATTTATTTTGCTAATTGGCAACGATGTTGGGTTTTTGTTTTCCTTTTTGATCGGTATGTTCAGAACGGCTCTATGTTATTTACAAAATCAATCGCTTAAAACCTGCAACAAAAAATAATCATGGAAACACCTCTAAAAACCCGAGAAATGATAGCTTATGAGTTTGGCTATGACTATAAAATGCTTATGCGCCGCTTGAAAAACAACCATGTTGTACTGCCTCAACGCGTTTTGCTGTGTGCCAAATACCAAAAGCTCGTTTATGAAACGCTCTATTATCCTAAAAATGTAAAAAAGGAATGATATGAGAAATATTGATATTTGTTTTTGTCTTATTATGGGTTGAAATGGGTCAAGAATTGTCTTGGACGATAGGAAGACGACTTATACTTTTGTGGCAGGGCTGTTAACTTCTCAATTTAATGATTTCTTTTGTGTGCATTTTCATTGTAACTAAACATGGTTTTAAATTTAGAAAGAGTCAATAATGACAAAAATCATGTTTAGTTAATTTGATTTTAAAAATTCAAAAATAGAACTTAACAGCCTTGATACTTTTGTAGTATTAACTCTTTCGAAAGAGATTTCATACTGTTTGAGTATAAGCAAATTCAAAATTTAAAAATCTATTTTTAAAACAACTAAAAATTACTATTATGGACTCAAAGCAATTAATCTTTTTCATCCAATTATCATTTTGCTTTTTATTTACTTTAGATTGTAACGCACAGAACACTGTATTTCAGTGTGGAACCCAACCATCTCAATCAGAACAAAATACATACATCCTGAATGTTCAAGAGTTAGGAAATTATAACTACACGAATATTGCTCAAAATATTGCTCAAAACTCCTCTATTCCAATTTATTTTTGGCTAAATAAAAGTGTTATTGATTATTCACCAACTTATTCAGAGTTAAACTCTTGCGTCGAGTCAATCAATCAATATTTTAATTTCCCAAACAACACTCGTTTTACTTTATGTGGGTCATCGTACATTTCGGATAGTCGATTTTTCACCGTCAGTGTATATGATTTCGCTAAGCAGCAGTTGATGTATGACACTTACCGTAAAGATAATGCTATAAATATATATATTGTCGATTTGGCTAGTCCAGGGGCTTTTACATTCCCTCCTGCCAATCCGCTACGAATAATTGTAGCTCCAACAATTGACCCCGAAATTATATCGCATGAAATGGGACATTTCTTTGGTTTAGCCCATACATTCAATGAATGGAATTCAGAATTAGAGAGGGTTACAAGAGTATTCGTTGCAGATAAAAATCCCCCAAATTTTTTATCTGGAGGAGATAGATTAAAAGGAACTCCAGCTGATCCAATACCCTCAATCTTTTCTGGTATTACTGTAGATTGTGGGCAATACTTGAATGATTGTACATCAGGGACGTGCAATGTCTTTGATGATAACCAAGACCAACTAATTCCTGATTATACTAATATTATGTCCTATTATCCATGTAAAAATCATTTTTCGGCAGATCAACAATTATTTATGAACACTGAACTTATGAAGCCCACTCGGAGCTATTTATTAAATGCTAATTGCGAACCACAATTAGCGAATTTTGGCTTGCTTGAAAGAGAATATATTATTTTGCCGGCATTAGAAGAGAAAAAGGTTCGTATTAAAAATGCAATAATAAACTTTACAAATTCAAGTAATAGTAGCTTGACTTTGTTAAATTAGGAATAAAACGAATATTTCTAATTCATGATGAATTTATTTTATATTTAGATTGAGTTGCTTTAGCCCTTTTAAATAAAGT
>JAYTUQ010000029.1:0-38352 GCA_043744455.1 Saprospiraceae bacterium
ATGGTTAAACAAGGATTTTAAACCAACCATTTTTAAAGACATCAAAGACTCGCCGCTTAAACCCGAACAAGGATATGTGTACAGCGATTTGCATTACTATACCTATCCCGATATGATGGGTAAAATTGCAGGCATGGATTGGGAAGCCTATCTGAAGAAAACCTATAAAAGTATCGGTGCTAATTCATTGACATACAACCCGTTGCGTTTTTTTGATAAATCTCAAATTGCACCCACTGAATACGATTCATTGTTTCGCAAAACCTTGATTCATGGTTATGTGCATGATGAAGGTGCGGCTCTTTTGAACGGTGTTTCAGGTCATGCAGGTCTTTTTGGTAATGCCAATGACTTAATGAAATTGATGCAAATGTACTTGCAAAAAGGCTCTTATGGTGGTCAACAATTCATCAAACCGGCTGTGATTGACACGTGTACAAAATATCAATTTCCGATGCTCAATAATCGTCGCGGCATCGCTTTCGATAAATTGGATTTCAATAAAAAAATAACGAATGGTCCGCAATCGGCATCGCCAGAAAGTTATGGACATTCGGGTTTTACAGGCACGTTTACTTGGATTGACCCAAAATACAATATCGTCTATGTGTTTTTGTCCAATCGCGTTTATCCCACCAGAGACAATATGAAAATAGGGACTTTGAATATTCGCACAGAGGTGGGTGAAGCTATTTATAAAAGTATGAAATTGAAATGAATTGACCACTGATGGGACTGATTTGACTGATTTACGCTGATTTCCTTTTTTGTTTTAAAAAAATCAGCGTAAATCAGTCAAATCAGTCCCATCAGTGGTCAAACTTCTTCGACCTCTAATTTTTCTAAAATTTTATCTAATTCATCAAACGATTTCACACCTACTTTTTCTTCTTCGCCACCCGTCAAACTCAAACCATAAGGATTCAAACTAAGCAGTTCATCAAGCATAATGGCTTGAAAATCAATAGCTAATATAATTTTAAATTCATCACAAAGTGCTTTTAAATCACTTAAAGTGATTATCGCATGAGCATTTTTAAGGCTCAAGAAATCCAATCCCTTTTTTTCAAAATTGAGTTGAAACGCTTCAACCGTTGCCGCCAAGGGGCGCATCTGATTCCTCAGTATATCGGCATTTGTCGTCGTTTCAACAATAATTTCTTTGATGATTGAAGGAGCTTTAAGGTCAAAAATGATTTCCGCAGGTGTGTGTGCACCGACTTGAATATGGTTCAATTGATACCCCTCAGTATAAAAGTTAATATCTGATGCCGATAGTCCATCTAACTCACCTACAATGTGTGGCCCATGTACCCATTCAAACATCACGCGTGCGCGCATCGGGTCAATATAATTTTCAGACCCCTCAGTAAAATTAAAACTCAACCACTCAACCTCTTTTGCGGCAAAATAACGGGCATCTGTTAGGTTTGTAATCTGACTTGCTTTGACTTTTATTTTTAACATGATTGTTGAAAAATGAAAAATAAAAAATAAAAAATGAAATCCTTAAATGACCTTAAATACCTTAAATGCCTTAAATGCCTTATACGGTTCAAAAAACTATATTTTTAAAATCGTATAAGGCATGTAAGGTATTTAAGGTCATTTAAGGATTTATGTTTTTGACACAATATCATTTGTGTTTTAGAGGCGTAAAAGTATTAAAAATTTGGATAGATGATAGTGAATTGTGCATAAGTCAGGGTTGTACACATACTTATTGACAATTGTTCTTTTTTTAATTAATACAGAGAGGCGTGATTGAATCGATTTATCAAGTCAAAACAGGTGGTTGAAAAATGTCTTTTAATGCGTCATTTCGTTTCTCATTAACCAATTTATGTCCATCATCAACAATGTGGAGTCGTATGTTCGTCGTTTCATTTGCCAACCAATAGCCGCTGCGGATAGGAACAAGGTCGTCGTTTTTACCAAAAAAAGCATCGGTTGGAATGCTGCTTCTTACCAAACGGGTTTTAAAACGTTCGGGTTTTATCACAAAATCATCCATCGAAAGCCAGTATGAAAAGAGTCGTTCACGCCTGTCAGCCCGACCTAAATGATTGTAAGTGAAGGAATAAATGAAACGATTGATGAGTTTGTGGTCATGAAAAAAGGTCAAAATGCGCATAAACCAATTCGGACGATTGAGAAACCATTTTGTAAAACGGCGAATGAAGCGCGGAATCATCGTGATTTCAAACATCCATTTTGTTCCAAAACCATCGGGAGCAAACAGTAAAATATGGTCAATGCGGTGTTGAAACCTAAAGAACAGCCTTTGAACGATGCGTGCGCCAAAACTGAAACCCGCCAACGAAAAGCGGTCTTTACCTTCCACTAAGAGTATTTGTTGCACAATTGCCTCATAATCACGGCTGCGAAAAACGTCTTCACGCCAAACAGTATGCCCATGAAACGGTAAATCGAGGGCAATGACCGTAAACTCTCGCGACAAACCCTCACGCATGCTCAACCACATCGCTCCTCTATCACCGAAGCCGTGGAACGCAAAAAGCAGTCGCTTACCTGTGCCGAAACGCAGATAGCTGATAGTAGAATGGCGGTATGCAAGTGTTTTTCGTTCCATTGGTTATGTCAAAAATGGGTTATGCAAGCGTTCATATCCAATTGTTGTCGGTTGCCCATGTCCCGAATACACTTTTACGTCGTCGGGCAAAGGCATCAAACGCGTTTCGATGCTGTTAATAAGGTGTGCATGATTGCCGCCTGGCAAGTCCGTTCTGCCAATACTGCCGAAGAAAAGCACGTCGCCGCCTATCAAAAATTTATTTTTTTCATCATAAAAACATAAGCTGCCAGGCGAATGTCCGGGTGCTAAAAGGACTTTAAGCGCAATATCCCCAACTGTTATAACATCGTTATCTGCTATAAATAGGGATGGGGCATCTTGGGGTGGCACAGGCGTTCCGAACATCATGCCGGCAGCTTCCACACGTGCTAAAATGGGCAATTCTGCTACATGACATTCCAACGGCACTTTATATGTCTCAATGATAAAAGGATTGCCAAAAACATGATCGAGATGGCAATGTGTATTGATTAATCTCTTGATAATCAATTGATTGTCGTCAATATATTTTGTCAATAATTTACGTTCGTTGGTTGTATAACAGCCTGGGTCAAAGATGATGGCTTCACGTGTGACATCATCAAAAACAATGTAAGTGTTTTCAGAAAAAGGATTGAACGTAAAAGATTTTAGTTGCGTCATAATGAACATTTTTTTGCGAAATTACAGTAAATGTCAACTGTAAGGTATAGTAAACAGGAATTAAAATAGTTTACATTTTTTTTGCAAAAAAAATGTAAACTATTTTAATTCCTGTTTACTATACCTGTGGCAACAACAAACAAATTATTGCAAAATTGTGGAAAAAAACTTTTTATTGACATCGTTTAATTCCGTAGTTTTGCGCCATGAGCGAATTTATCGTATCGGCACGCAAATACCGTCCACAGAAATTTTCTGATGTCGTTGGACAAGCACACGTTTCGCAAACCTTGAAAAATGCGTTGCGGACGGATCATATAGCCCATGCTTTTTTGTTTTGTGGACCCCGTGGGGTCGGTAAAACAACGAATGCACGTATTTTAGCAAAAATACTCAACTGTACCGCTCGTACGCCCGATTTTGAGGCTTGTGGTACGTGCGACTCATGCCGAGCCTTCAGTCAAAGTGCGTCGTTCAACATATTTGAACTCGATGCGGCTTCAAACAATTCGGTGGAACATGTGCGCTCGCTTGTTGACCAAACCCGCATACCACCACAACAAGGTAAGTACAAAGTGTTTATCATTGATGAGGTGCACATGTTGTCGTCGTCGGCGTTCAATGCTTTTTTGAAAACATTGGAAGAACCACCGGCTCATGCTATTTTTATTTTAGCGACGACAGAGAAGCATAAAATTATTCCAACAATCCTTTCTCGTTGCCAAATCTTTGATTTTAGACGGATTCAGATACCTGATATTGTATCGCATTTGCAAAATATTTGCGCAGCGGAAGGCATCACTGCCGACCTTGATGCGCTGCACATCATCGCTCAAAAGGCGGACGGTGCTTTGCGTGATGCATTGTCGATTTTTGACCGCATTGTTTCAGCGAGTACGGACAACACGATTCACTACGCCGATGTCATTGAAAATTTAAACGTATTGGACTACGATTATTTCTTCAAAATGACCGATGCGTTGCTATCTGAAGACCTCCCCTCAGTATTAAATATTTTTGAAGACGTGATGCGGCGCGGTTTTGAAGGCGATACGTTCATCGTTGGTTTGGCGGAACATCTGCGCAATATATTGGTTTCCAAGGATTTACAAACGTTGCAACTGCTTGAAGTCGGTGAAAATTTAAAGCAACGTTATCAAAATCAAGCAGCATTGTCTGCCACATCTTTTATTTTGACGGCACTTAATCTGTGCAACGATTGTGATGTCAACTACAAAATGGCGCGTTACAAGCGTTTACACGTGGAAATGGCATTGATAAAAATGACCTATATTGGTCGGGCTGTTGACCTTACAGCTATGCCACAACAACAACTCCTTGAAAAAAAAACTAATGTCGTCAATAAAATAGAAAGCAAAAGTACCAAATCAGGCAATCAAGCACCCCCTCAGTATGAAGCCATAGAAACACCCATTTCTACTGCCGAAGAACCCGTTCCGCCGACAAATAAAGATGAACAAACGCCAGGTCCAGCCGTTCCCTCACAAAAAGTCAGTATATCATCAAGTAGTAACGCATCATTAAGTAGTTCTGGCGCGTCTATGAAAATTGGTTCTTTGGAAGCCATTGCCGCCCAAATTGAAGCAGAAGAGTATATTTTGAAACAGACTGTTTCAAAACTAAACCTTGAAAACCTCAAAGAATCGTGGGCAAAATATGCTGAAACCCATGAATCGCCTTCAACAAAAGCTGCTTTGCAATCTGCAAATTTGGCATTGAAAGTTAAAAAAGTAACTGCCAACGTGGGTTCGACTTTAATGGTGGGTATCATCCAACAAGAGTTTCGCTTACCTGATTTCCTGCGTTTTGACCTCAATGATGCCGAATTAACGCTCGAAATCGTCTATGACGAGACTTTAGCACCGCAAGAAACGAAGTCCACACCGCTTAGAAAATATCTTACGCCGCGCGATAAATTGATGTTGATGATGGAAGTGAATCCATTGGTGAAAGATTTGGCGATACGTTTGAATTTGAAGCCAGATGAGTAACTTTACAAACATTTTGAGTACCTTTGAATTCAATAATTTGACAAACAATAAATGAGCAAAATAATATTAGATAAGGCGATAGAAAGACGAGAGTATTGGGTTGAAGAAATCCGTAAACTAAGCGGCAATTTTGGTAACGACACAGAAAAATTAGAAAAAGAGTTAGAAGCAGAAATTAAGGAAAACGGCATTTCCTCTCTTATAGACCATTTACGACTTTGTGGAAATATTCCAGAAAGCTATGGGCACGATTCAAGCGAAGAGAAATTATACTCAAAATATACAGATTGTTTGCTTTCTTTGGCTTATACAGCATTAGGATTTAAAAGTTTGGTTTTAAAAGAAAGAGCAGATGCAGCAGACGTTGAAGCATTTGCGAAAGATTATAGCTTTGTTGCTGATGCCAAAGCATTCAGACTTAGTAGAACTGCAAAAAATCAAAAAGACTTCAAAGTGCAAGCAATGCACGGTTGGAAACGTGGAAAACATTATGCAATGGTAGTTTGTCCAATTTATCAACTTCCAACTTCTTCAAGTCAAATCTATCAGCAAGCGACAACGCACAATGTTTGCGTATTCACATATTCTCATTTAGCATTGCTATTGTCATATTCAGAAAAGGAAGGACAAGCGAAAGCTCAACAACTATTAAAGAAAATCTTTGATACAATTCCAGCACTTAATCCTTCAAAAAATGCTACCGATTATTGGTTGGCAGTCAACAAATCAATTCTTTCATTTTCTAAAAATGTTGAACCTCTTTGGAACATTGAAAAGGGCGTTGCAACAGAAAGTATTTCTATTGCAAAAGAAGAAGCATTAACATTTTTGGCACAAGAAAGAGAAAAAATAATGCGAATGAGCCATAAAGAAGCATTGAAAGAACTTGTCAAAGTTCATAAAATTGAGAGCAGAATTAAAACTATCAGTGCAATTTCTGACAACGGACTATTCACACTAAAATAACGAAAATGAAAATAGATAAATATATAAACCAAATCATTGAAGGCAATTGTGTTGAAGTAATGAAAAAATTTGATGATGGAGTTATTGATTTAACTGTCACTTCACCACCTTATGATAATTTGAGAAATTACAAAGGATTTGATTTTCCTTTTGAAGATATTGCCAAAGAATTATATAGAGTTACCAAACAAGGCGGTGTTGTGGTTTGGGTCGTAAATGATGCAACAATTGAAGGAAGCGAAACTGGAACAAGTTTTAATCAAGCACTATATTTCAGAGAAATAGGCTTTAATCTTCATGACACTATGATTTTTCGTAAGACAAACCCTATTCCTCAAATTTACCGTAAACGCTATAATAATGAATTTGAATTTATGTTTATTTTCAGTAAAGGAACTGTAAAAACACATAATCCTTTAATGGTTGATTGTTTGCATGCAGGTTTAGAACTTAACGGAACGACGTACAAAAACTTTTCTAAAAATGAACAAATAAGAGAGAAAATGGCAAAACCTGTTAAAGATAAAAAGATTAAAGGAAATATTTGGGAATATGTCGTCGGTAAAAAACAAGAAGACCAAGAAGCCAAAGGACACCCTGCACCATTTCCTTGCGAATTAGTAAGAGACCATATTAAATCATGGACAAATCAGGGCGACATCGTTTTTGACCCAATGAGTGGAAGCGGAACAACTGCAAGAGTAGCCTGTGAAATGAACAGACAATATATTGGCATTGACATAAGCCATGAATATTGTGAAATTGCAAGACAACGAGTAAAAAAAATAGAAAACACACCGACATTATTTGTTTTAGATGAACCACAAGAAGAATATTTTGTAAAAACCGAAGAAGCAACGCAGACAGATTTGTCATAAAATCACTAATAATTAGGAAAATTGCTCACATTGTAATTACTTTGTAATAACAAAATAAAATAAACAATGGAAATTTCAGTCATAAATATTGGCAATTCAAAAGGTATAAGGCTCTCAAAGACAATTTTAGAGAAATATAAGGTGACTGACACTTTAGAGCTAATTCTTGAAGAAGATTATATGATTTTAAAACCCAAATCTGAACCCCGAAAAGGTTGGGCAGAATCGTTTCAGTTGATGCACGAAAATGGTGATGACCAACTATTAATAGACGATGTTTTTAATGATGAAGACTTTGAAGAATGGAACAAATAAACCAATATGACATCGTTTTGGTCAATTTAGACCCGACAATCGGCAGTGAAATGAAAAAAACGCGCCCTTGTGTTGTGATTTCACCCAATGAAATGAATAAATATCTGAAAACAATTGTCATTGCACCGTTGACAAGTAGCTCAAAACCTTATCCAACGAGAATTGAAATAAATCAAAAGGAAATACACGGTTGGATTGTTTTAGACCAAATCAGAAGTGTGGATAGATTGCGCATTGTGAAAAAATTGGGTGCATTAGAAGTTAAGGAAATTGAAAAAACGAAGGCGATTATCAAAGAGACTTATGTGGATTGAATTAGGGCTTATAAACACTACTTTCATACCCCTCAGTATGTCTGCCTCATCAAAGTAAAATAAATAGTTTTAAAAAAATAAAATTTGTTTAAACTTTATTTGTTCATCTGTTTTTAATTTCTACTTTTGGACAAAATTTGACCAAATTTGAAAATGGATAAAAAATATACCTCTTTTGGCGAACATTTACGCAATTTAAGAGAAGAAACAGGGCAGAGTTTAAAAACGGTCGCCGAACAAATACAAATAGATACCTCTTTGTTGGCTAAAATTGAACGCAACGAAAGGCATCCAACAAAACATATCATTAAACAGATTTCATCTTACTTTAATGTGAATGAAAAAGAATTACAATCTGAAAGTTTGAGTGACCAAATCGCTTTTAAAATTTTGAATGAGGATGCAGACTTGGCAACGCTTAAAGCAGCAGCAGAAAAAGTCATTTACCTTAAAACAATTCAGAATGGAAAATAAAATTAAAGTTGTTGAATTGTTTGCAGGTGTTGGCGGTTTTAGACTTGGTCTTGAAGGCTGGAACGGAAATTCTGCAACATCAAATTACAAAAAAAAGTTAGAAACAAACTACGAAGTAATTTGGAGCAATCAATGGGAGCCTTCAACAAAGACCCAACACGCCTCTCTGGTTTATATCACCCGTTTTGGTGAAAAAGGACATTCAGCGCAAGACATTTCAAGTGTAAACGTTGATGATATTCCCGACCACGATTTATTGGTGGGCGGCTTTCCATGTCAAGATTATTCTGTCGCCACTTTGCTCAAAAATTCAAAAGGATTGATTGGCAAAAAAGGCGTTTTATGGTGGAGTATTCATAAAATATTGAGTGAAAAACAAAATAAACCCAAATATCTTTTTTTAGAAAATGTGGATAGGCTCCTAATTTCGCCAACAGGACAACGTGGACGTGATTTTGCCATTATTTTAAAAAGCTTAAACGATTTGGGCTATGCTGTGGAATGGCGGGTCGTTAACGCTTCTGAATATGGTATGCCGCAAAGGAGACGACGTATTTTTATCCTTGCCTACTTGAAAGGCACGTCTATTTATGAAAATATCAAGAGTATTACCGCAAAAGAATGGATATCAGAGCTTGGCACTTTAGCATCTGCGTTCCCAGTTTTAACAGAACTTCCAGCGTTGACTAAAGAATTTATTTTGGATAAAGACATTGTTTCTATTTCTGAAAATTTTAATAAAAAAGGGGTCAGTGGCATCTTTGAAAACAGTGGTTTGATGTTAAATGGCTTAGTGACGACTATAAAAACTTGTCCAAATTATGATGGGCAATATACGATTCTAAAAGATTTGATTCAAAATGGAGAAGTCACAGATGAATTTTACATTGATGAACAAGACGTGGAAAAATGGCAATATTTGAAAGGTGCTAAAAAGTTTTTGAAAGTCAATGCAGAGGGTTTTGAATATTATTATAGCGAAGGTGGTATGACATTTCCTGACTCATTAGATAAGCCAGCGCGGACGATTATTACTGGAGAAGGTGGCAAATCGCCTTCAAGATTCAAACATGTGATTGAAACGCCCAAAGGTTATAGAAGGCTCTCACCTATTGAATTGGAACGATTGAATATGTTTCCTGATGACCATACAAAATTAGAAAGTGTGTCTAATACAAAACGCGCCTTTTTTATGGGCAATGCTTTGGTTGTGGGTGTCATTGAAAAAATTGGATTGGCTTTGAAACAGAAAATTGAGAAATAATGACCTTTCCTTACGACTTAAATAAAAGAGAATCTATCATTGAATACGCAAAAGAACTTAAAGGCAAAACTTTAAGAGCCATTTGTGATGAAAATCAAATAAGAAACAATCGACAAGGAAAAGGGCATTTTGGACAAATCCTTGAAGAATTCTACTTTCTTTATAAACCCAATTCAGGTGCTGAACCTGACTTCCCTCATGCGCGACTTGAACTAAAATCCTCACCTTTAAAGCAGTTACAAAACAAAGAATATCGTTCAAAAGAGCGGTTGGTCTTGAATATCATCAACTACTTTGAAGTGGCGCAACAAGACTTTGAAACGAGTTCATTTTGGAAAAAGAATGCCCATATTCTTTTAGTATTTTATGTGCATCAAGCGGGTCACGACATACTTGATTATACGATTCAATTGGTGGAAGAATGGCATTTTCCGACGACAGATTTAGAAATTATTAAGAAAGATTGGCAATTTATCAAGCAAAAAATTGCGGATGGGAAAGCTCATGAGCTATCGGAAGGCGACACTTTTTATTTAGGTGCTTGCACCAAAGGCGCAAATGCCAACACAACAAGACGACAACCTTACAGTGATATTCCTGCCAAACAAAGGGCTTTTTCTTTGAAACAAGGGTACGTCAATCATATTATTGCTACCATTTCAAATGAAACGACGGGAATTTATGGCAAATTGATACAATCGGATGCGATGGCTCAAAAGAAGACAATTGAGGAAATCGTTGTGTCAAGATTTGAACCTTATTTTGGTAAAACCATCGAGCAGATATTGGATAAAACGGGTGCAAAAATGAACATCCATTCAAAAAATTTTTATGCAAATCTGACAAAAGCTATTTTAGGCATTGAATTAAATAAAGAAATTGAAGAATTTCAGAAAGCAGATATCATTGTTAGAACCATAAGACTTAAAGAAAACAATTTGCCCAAAGAAGATATTTCGTTTCCGAATTTTAAATATGAAGAAATCGTACATCAAAAATGGGAAGAATCCAATTTTGCGGCTATTTTAGAACATAAATTTATGTTTGTTTTCTTTCAATTTGAGCATGAAGAACTTGTTTTGCGAAAAGTAAAATTTTGGAATATGCCTTATGCCGATATGCAAGAAGCTGAAAAGGTTTGGACAAAAACAAAAAACATAGTGACGCAAGGCAATATCATCAAAGCCGAAAATAAGGGCATGAGATACACTTATTTTCCGAATAAAAAATTCAATGCTGTTGCTCATGTCAGACCTCATGCTGCCAATGCCGCAGATACTTATCCGTTGCCGACACCAGATAAATTGACAGGGGCAAATGACTATACGAAACATTGTTTTTGGCTGAATAATACCTACGTGAGGGATGAAATTTATTTGAAATAAGTATGTGAAATTGCAATTTTTACCCCCTCAGTATTTCAAGCTTTTTTAGGATATAAATAACAGCAATCAAAGAAATAATAGCAATTTGAATCATTGAAATGACCCATAATCTATATCAATAAAGTAGAGCTTTTAGAACGCACAATTAATCAAATAACACAATAATTTTAATAATTATCACTTTTCCGTAAACCTTAAAAATAAATGAATAATCCCTCAGTAAAATCTACAGACAGAGTTTATTTAATTGGACTAATACTTATTGCGATAACATTTATTGCTTGTGTCATAAGTTTTTGGTTACTTTATTATGGTAGTTTTATTTTCGCTATCGGGGCGTGTTTTGTATTTCTCTCAAAACGTTCTCTCAAAACAAAAATACTCACAACAATTTTACCCATTTTTTTTTATCTACCTACAACTTATTTTTTTTTACTTGCTTATAATTATTCAACACCAAAAATCTTTTTAATTCCTGCTGATTATGATGGGACAATCCGAATAATTTTTGAAGAAAAATGTGGAGAGTCATTGCAAATAAAAAACGGCAGACAAATATTTAATTTCCCTGAAAATGGCATTTTAATTCTAAATGAAAAGTTTGACGGGCATATCAATCACGAATATTATTTGGTTGATAAAAATGGGAAACAGACAAAAGTGGAACAAACCCTAAATTCTGCGGACAAGCATAAAACGTTACCTTACATTTTGGTGGGTAGCGCAGGAACAATCGGTGACGAAAGCGGAGGCATTGCTTTTTCAGACTTTTACCTTTACAATAAGGACACTTTGAAAATGAATAATTTAAAAGTATCGCAACAGTTTGATAGCTTAACAATTGAGATAGTAAAAGCATGTAGGATTAAATAGGCTTCGATAAAATAAATTTCGATTATTTGCCCTTTAAGGCTTCATAAACTCCCAAGCTGACCGATAAGACCCCTCCGTATCCGCATAATTCAAAAAAGATTTATAGAATTTATCGTTGCCAATCGTACCACTGTCACCGACGACAATCAGCTTCATACGAGCGCGGGTCATGGCGACATTCATGCGGCGGTAATCGTTCAAAAAGCCAATTTCACTTTTCGTATTTGAGCGCACGAGGGAGATGTAAATGACATCGCGCTCTTGTCCTTGAAAACCGTCAATCGTTTGAACGGTCAAATCCATGCCCGACAAAAGCGGGTCAATTTCAATTTCTTTTTCTATAAAAACAACTTGTTCCCGATAAGGCGAAATGATGCCAATTGACGGTTTATCGTAGGGAAAAGCGTCTAAATATTGGTATAAATGCTCGCGAAGCGCGTAAAACTCTTCGGGATTGAAACGGCTTTTGTTTTCGGGATGCACGTGTTCATCGAAGCTACAACCCGCCGTATCGACAAAAACAACGGGTTCTTCGTCGTGAAAATTGACCAAAATACGATCCGATACTGAGGGGTGTGCTTTCAACAAATTGTCATAAAATTGGCGGTTTGAAAAGCCCATGATGGTCTTATTCATCCGATATTGCATGTCTAAAAAGTTGACCTTATCGAGGTGTTTTATCGATTTTTCAATCAAAGTAATGTCAAAACCTTGTCGTTTAGCGTCATTCGACTTGACCGTTGGCGGCAATTGAAAAGGGTCACCTGCCAAAACGACACGCGAGGCTTTCAGAATCGGAATCCATGTTGCAGGTTCAAGGGCTTGTGCGGCTTCGTCTATAAAAACAGTGCGAAATTTTCGATGGTCTAAAATCGGGTGTGCCGCGCCCACGAGGGTACACGTTATGACGTGCGCGCCGTCGAGAATTTCATCAATGATGCGTTTTTCGAGGTCGTTTGCCCATGCCGAGAGGTCTTTGGCTTCCTTCAACAATCGGTCGCGTTGCGTTTTTTCATCGTAGCCAAACTTGCGTTTATAGCTTCGGGCGATGCGACGCAATTCAGCGGCTTTTATTTTTATTTTTTTGATATTACGCGCTTCTGGATGTGTAGAAAGCTGACCTTCAAGTGTATGTCTGATAATTGTTTCGTCCACACGAGAAATATTGCCGATGCGGACGACGGTCAAGTTTTCTGCAACAAGTCTTTCTGTCAACAAATCGGCAGCCGTATTGGAGGGTGCGGTGACTAAAATGGTGTTTTCTGTTTCCGATAATTTTTTAACAGCCGCCACAAGCGTTGTCGTTTTGCCTGTGCCAGGTGGTCCGTGAATGATGGCAATGTCGCGGTTGTCCATAATTTGCCGAACGGCTAAGTTTTGGCTTTCGTTGAGGCGCGGCATACTGAGGGGGGCATTGGCGTTGATATTTTCAGAGGCTTTGTAGCCCAAAAGCACATCGCGGAGGGCAGCCAGACGGTCGCCTTTGGCATTCATCACTTTAGCTATGGCTTTTTCCATTTCGGTATAAGTGCGGTCGTCAAAGAGTAAATCCACGCCAATTTGACCATCGTTTATCCAATCGGGTAGGTCTTTGGCGTTCAAAATGACGTACATCTGGTTTTTGTTGACGTAGTTGATAACACCTGACTTTTCGCTATATGTATTGCTTTTATCATTTGTAAATATCTGAACCACATTACCTGAACGAAATTGATGCGGTGCGTCGGGGCTACCGCTGCGTTCAACAACAACAAATGCGCGGTCGCCATACGTATAACCCGTGCGGACAATTTGCAATGGATACCACGTAAAACCATCGGCACGCCGTTGTTCCAAAGGCTTGTTTTGAATAACCGTTTTGAAAAATTCGAGGTCGGCTTTTTTTTCAAGGGCAAGCAGTTCGCGTAGGCGTTCTAATTCTTTGAGTTGTGTCATAATTCAAGGGATATTATATCTGCTTCAATCAGAATTTAAGGAGGATGATATCATGTAGAAAAATCAAAGAACAGATGGTACAGCAATAACGGTTTCTTATTACTTTTGAGATGAACGGATTGAAAACTATTTTGCCAACTGTTACACAGCAAATTTATATGGATATTCATGACTTCGTCGGGATGAAACAATGCGACTTTTTCTTTTAGTCCACTTGTTATTTTGTCAACATTTCCATTTACAACAAATCCAACCATCGCCGCTATTTCTTCATTTTCAGCATATTGAAGTTGTAAGAACTTTTCTAATCCATCAATTTCATATTGTCCATTTTTTGTTGTTCCTTGTACGTATCTTGTTTCTGCCGAACTTAGTCGTTTACATTCAATCACAAATTGTATTTGATGAATATTGCTGTGCAACTCAATATCAGTTCTTTGGACTAAACTTGTTGTATTGGCTTGATTTTCAGATGCAATTGTTATAACATTATTCTGAATGTAATTATTTAAAGGCGCGTTTGTTGTTTTGAAATCTGCAATAAATAAGTTCCGTATATCATTTTCAATAATACTTTTTGCCTTTGGCTGGAACTTGACTCGATGATAAGCATCTATTGTTGCTTTCAGAAATAAACCTTCAATCAAGTCCTCTTGCTTGGGATAACGAGCCAGTAAATCTGCCTTGGAAGATGGGTCTTTTCCCCTTAATGTCTTATAAAAAGGGTTAGTCATTGAGTGTCAGTTGTTATTTCTTGGGTGAAAATTTTGATTTCCTCATTGGCATCTTTGATAGCTTGACGGACTGTCCAATCTTTGAAATAATTGCTTTTTATTATAATAAAATGTTCCTTTTCATATATTTTTGTCGTTATTTCATTTAATTTATTAGAATAATAAGCATGTTCTAATTGCTGTGATTTAATGGCGTGAAAAACTTCATCGTCGCTTATATTGCTTATTGCGAAAACATCGGAATTATCAAAAACCTTTTCTGTGATGCGAATACACAGAAACGCACCCAGATTTTTAGAAATTTTGAAAGTAGCTTTCATCTCTAAATCTTCCGACAGAGCCAATTCAAAAACCTCTTTGAATTTTAAGAAATAAGATTTTAGGTCTGAATCTTTTACAACATCATTTTTACGATAAACATTAATATCATAAAACTCACGGATGATTTCCTTTTCAAAAGTCAATAGTCCGTATAAGTCAAAGACTAAATCATCAAGTTGTTGTTCTAAGGCTTGTGTATTTTTACCTTGTTTTTTTGAATTTTCGATTTCAGTTACAATTACACATATCCGTTCTTCTATTTTATTATTTTTTATCGTAGGAAAAGGGATAGTTTCAATATCACCGTTTCTTATACTACTTCTTTTCAAATCACCCTTACCCCATTGTGCTGATATCTGATAAATGTAATAGCCGATTAAAGAAGAATTAAATATACCTAATGCCAAGACATAATTATCTAAATAATGATTATTTTGTTTTATTTTAATACAGAGAATATCATCTCTAAAAATTTCATTTCCTTTAATTCTTACCGCATTTAATTTTAAATAATTTTGCTGAGTAGGTCTAATTTTAATTAATAGTCTTTCATTCTGGAAAATATCCTCTTCTGGTTTTCTACGTAAATTGACATTCCAATTAAAGTTTTTTAATTCGATTTTTATAAAAAAACCAGTAAAATCATCTGGTTTGACTAATGGTCGGTAATCTGGCTCACCCAATTGTATCATACCTGTTTTAGGTTGAAAGCCTGACCGACATTCTACGCTTATATTTTTATCTTTTGTTAAATTTTCTATTAGTTTATAATCATCTAAATCTCCATTTACTAAAATTCGCCAAAGCAAATCATTTTCAAATTTCGATTGATTAATATATTTAATATCTCTTTCTGTAATTTGAATTATTTCTAAAAATGAACAAATTTTATTTAGTTTAGGCGTAATATAAGCTAAGTGATTACTTATGTTTTGATTGTTGAAAATAATTATAGCACACGGTTCTGTTGCACCGCTTTCAATTCTCCTACCATTTACTTCTCCAATTGTTTTCTTTCTAAATAGAATAGGGTTGAGGTCAGACAATTCGTATATTGTCTTTAAATTATAAATATTTAATAGGTCTTTTCTAAATTCTATTGCATGTTCGTTTAAAAAGATAGCATTATTAACGATGAGAGTAAATTCCGTTTTTTCAGAACTCCAATTTTTTACCCTGAGCAGAAATGCTTGTGAACGTTGGTAATCTGAAACGTTTTTATAAAGAGAATTTAATCCAATTTCGCCTTTACGACCTATTGTTTTTCTCTCTTTTTCATATATTTCACTGTCTGTATCATTAGGTACACTTCCCCAAGGCGGATTCGCCACGATACAGCCAAATTTTTTATCAGAAAATAGGTCATCAGTCAATGAATTACCGCATAAAAGATTTTTACCTATGAGATTAGGTAATATGGGGGAATTCTCTTCAATTTGATTACGAATAAAATCAGGCTCTAAATCTTCTAACAAGGTAAGATAAAGACTAAATGTGGCGATTTGCAAAGCATCTTTATCTATGTCAATACCAAATATTTGATTTTCAAGTATTTGCTTTTTCTTTTCAAAATCTTTTTGAGCATTTTGACGATTAATAATGGCTTTAAAACCTTCGACTAAAAAGGCAGCGGAACCACATGCAGGGTCAAAAAGAGTAATGTTAGGATTTGTATTTAATAAAGGTTTGAGTGTTTCAGATAGCATAAAATCCACTATAAATTTTGGTGTATAGTAGATGCCTTTTCCTTTCTTTTTACTATCGCTTAAAAAAGCTTCATAGACATTACTGATTAATTGTACCGGTATACAATCGAATTTGTAAGGAAATAACGAGCCTTGACCTGTCCGATAATCAAAAGTAAAGAAACTTGAAATCTGAACCAAGTAGCGAGGGTCAATTTGTTCTACATTTAAAACATCAAATTTAAATATATCACCATTAATTTTGCCCACTTCATTAAAAGCTGCAATTAATGCTTGTGACGATTGATTTAAAATAGATTGCACATAATCATTTTTATAAATACCTCTATCTTCAAGGTATTTTAAAAACAAACAACGAAGTATCAACAAGTGAATGGTAGATTCATCGTTTTTAATAGCCAATAAATCTTGTCGCAGAGCGATGAGATTCAATAATAAATCTTTATCTACTTCTTGATGCTTATTCTTTTTAGTCTTCTGAATAACAAATTCAAAAAAATAGCCCGAATCTAAGTTTTTCTTTAAAATTGGCGTATCATCGAATACGATACTCTGATTTTTAAATTCATAAATTTTAGCGCCCAAAGGGCTTTGACTATTCGGTTTGATTTTACTATCAAAAATATATGATTCTATTTCAGAAATAATGACAAAGTTGGTTACTTCGTTTTTGTTCCAAATACTATCATGAATTTCATATATTTTACGTTCAAATAATGATGTTTTTGGAACAAAATAGAATTCAATAGGAATGTTTGTAGAATGGTTGGTAGAGGTCAAAACAACATCGTAACGGTAAAAATCGCTTTTACCATCAAAATCATCAAGACCGAGATTTGAAAGATGTTGTTTGAAAAACATTTTGAAACATTTTGATTTATTTTAAACAATTTTTTGTTTTGCAAAGATAATCGTTTTTATAAAAAAAAGATTTTTGAAGCCTAAAATCAAGAAATATTTATCCTTTCAACCGCCCCATGATAATCCCCGATTATCCGTATTCCGTAGAAACCATCATTAAACCTAATAATTTTGATGTAATTTGGCTTTTCTATAAACGATGGCAGTCCTAATGAACTTACTAATAATTATTTCATCGACCCTTTTGCAATAAATCCGCATTTAAGTATTTCGTGTATTGTTTTTGGTGTTTAGATATTGCAGAAGCAATTGATTTTCAATGCCTAAACCGATTCTAAACACTCGATTACTAAATACAACACACTGAGGTTGGGTCGTGAGTTTATGAAAAGAGCAAAAAATGACCCCCTCAGTATAAAACAGAAAATAACACTAAAAAACCAATCACCTGTTTAAAATCCTCGAAATGCGTATTTTGGACAAAATATTCAAGATTCTAAAAACCATTTTTTACTTTTAACGCTCAACTTTATCTAAAATCATCAAAATGAAATTAATACAATTTTTCTGCATTTTAGGCATTTGCTGCCTAAACATTTCTACAATCAAAGCTCAACCCAATACAGACAGTGCCGTTATTAAGACTATAAAAATAAAAGACCATATCCACATGCTACAATGGTCAGGCGCGGGTAATATGATGTTGTTGTCAGGCAAAGACGGTAATATCTTAATTGACGACCAATTTGCGCCCTTGTCTGTAAAAATTAATGCCGCCATTCAAGCGATAAGCGCGGGTGCTGTCAAATTTCTTTTTAATACACATCACCACGGAGACCACACGGGCGGTAATGCGAACTTTGCCAATATGGGTGCCACTATTTTTGCGCAAGCCAATGTCAGAGCCAGAATGATGGGCGACACGACAAAAGTAAAATTTAGTCAAAGTCCCAAGCCTCAACCTATGGCAGCCGTGCCGGTCATTACCTTTGACGAAGGCATGAACGTGTATCTCAACACAGAAGATATACTCATATTTCATGTGGACAACGCCCATACAGATGGTGACGCCTTATATTATTTGCCAAAAAGCAATGTACTTCATGCTGGCGACTGTTTTATGAAAGGTCGTTTTCCGTTTATTGATGCCAATTCAGGTGGTTCGGTTAATGGTTGGCTAAACGCTGTTTCTCGTGTTTTGACAATCATTGACGACGAAACCGTAATCATTCCTGGGCATGGCGATTTAGCCAATAAAAAGGACTATGAAGATGTCCGAGATGTTGTTATGTCGCTCTGGGATGGCGTTAAGAAAAATATTAAAACGAAGCCAACCCTCGAACAGATATTGGCAATGAAATTAGCTAAAGAATATGATACGACTTTTGGCAGTGGCTTTATCAAAGGCGATGCTTTGGTAACAACTATTTTTAAAGAACTACAAGGTTCAAAATAAGTAGTGGGCTTGCCTTATTTTTGGTGTATATCTATTTTTTCTCTATTTTTATGTAAAATTTTAAACAACACGATATGAAAAACCAAAGTTTATGCGTCCTCTTCATGTGCACATATTTTGCGCTTTCTGCACAAACAGGCAAAGTCTCTGATAACCTTTCGCTACCGAGCAAAATCCTCAACATGGAGCGAAAATATGCCATTTATTTACCGCCCGATTATGAAACGTCTACAAGAAGTTATCCAGTGCTTTATTTGTTGCATGGTGGTGGCGATGACCAAACAGGCTGGGTACAGTTTGGTGAAGTATTGAATATTACCGACAAAGCCATTAGAGACGGCAACGCCACGCCGATGATTATCGTTATGCCTGATGCCAATACAGGACGGCGCGGCTACTCAAATAATGCAACGGGCACTTGGCTTTATGAGGACTTTTTCTTTAAAGAATTGATGCCTTTTGTTGAAAAAAAATACAGGATTAAAAATGAAAAACGGTTCAGAGCCATTGCAGGTCTTTCGATGGGTGGTGATGGCAGTTTTACGTATGCCTTGCATCATCCCGAATTGTTTTCCTCTGCTTGCCCCCTCAGTGCGGGTACAGGTCCTTTGACGATGGATATTGCTAAAGCCAATGTCAAAAGAGCCGATTCAACGGCGACGGATGTACAAATTGAAGCATTTTACAAAAGACAAAGCGTACCAGAATTGGTGAATGCTATGCCCGATTCCCTAAAAAAAGCGGTGCGTTGGTATATTGATTGTGGTGATGATGATTTTTTGTACGAAGGCAATTCGCTCGTGCATATCGCCATGCGCAAGAAAGAAATTCCGCATGAATTTCGCACCCGCGATGGCGGACATACTTGGACATATTGGCGGCAAGCGTTGCCAGAAGTGTTAGCGTTTGTTTCGCAAGCGTTTCATCAATTTTAATGATGTGGAACAAAAAAAAAGATAAAATACTGAGGGGGTATAAACAATTGATTTTCAATGGGTTCAACCTTCGTCAAGTTTTAACAATTTATTTGGTTTTTGTACTTATCTATACTTTTTTGAAAAAAACCTCGTCGAAGTTTTAAACTTCGACGAGGTTTTTTTTTCTTAAAATCTATTTTCCTACATAAGTTAACCGATAGATTTTATTTCCCCAATCATCAGAAATCAAGAGAGAACCGTCTAAAGCTACTTGCACATCAACAGGGCGACCAAAAAGGTCATCATTTTTTTCAAACTTGACATATGTTTGCTCACCGTAAGGCGTACCGTTTTCAAACAAAACCTTCGTGACGGCATAACCACCTTTGACGCTCCGATTCCATGAGCCATGATAGGCAACAAAAGCATCGCCTTTGGCATTTGGGAATTGAGTAGCATCATAAAAAGTCATACCATTGGGTGCGTAATGCGCCCCTGCTGCCCAAGCTGGAGGCGTTGTTTTGGCTGCCCAGTCCACAATATCTGCGCGATTCATAAATTCATAACGTGGCACACGATTGCCGGTAATGTATGGATGACCGTAGAAAGCATCTTGCACATAATGGTTCATTTCGCAAGGCGGATTCCAATCGGTCATGGGTTTTCTGCCGGTTTTATCCTTCTTTTCCATGATTTCACCGAAATCGTCGCTGCCATGATCCATACCCCAAATCTCACTTGTTCCCGGACGTACGACAAGTTTTTCGGTATTGCGCAAACCACCGCAAAAGAGCTTTTTATCGCTGCCATCCAAGGCAAAAGACCATATTTTCAAGCGTTGGGTCTCTGTTTCATCAGTAATATTGCCACTGCAACCGATTGAGGTATAGATGCGATTGTTCAAAATTAACACAGGTCGCCACCAATGTCCACCGCCTGTAGGCAATTTACCAGCAGGAATAACGGTAATGTCTTCATCTGCCACACCGTCATTATTAGTATCGCGCGCTTTAAAAATCGCGCCTGATTCAGAATACCACAACCAGCCATCGTGCCAATTCATGCCATGTGCTTTTGGATGTCCTTTCACAAAAGTAGTGACGGTCTCGAAATAGCCATCCTTATCCTTGTCGCGACATGCTTTGATTTCCCCAGCTTCGGGTAAAGAGACAAAAAGTACCCCCTCAGTATTCATCACTAAATCACGCGGATTTTTGATATCTTTTTGCACAATCGACAATTTATAGCCGTCACGTACCCATATTTCAGGACTAACCACATCTTTTTGAGCAATCAAACAGGAATTAAGCAATGTTGTTATAAATAGCAGTACTAAACAATAGTTTTTCATATTTTATTTAATTTCTAAATGAATAAATAGTGATAATAAATTTGTGGAAATCAGTTAGCGAATTTTTTAATTTTCGCGATCAGCAAAGTTATTGTATTTTTTACACTTCACAAACCATTTGGTTCTTAAGATTAAATTATTGCATAAACAATAAACGGAGGGTACTAATTGCGTTTTGACATAAAAAAAGGGCTGCTCCACCGCAGCCCCCTCATCAAAAAAACAGCATATTTATTAATTTCCAGAACAAATCCACTTTAAAGTTATGGGTCAATAGGTTATTTGCCATTGGTCATTTTGTCATTGTCTATATTAGAATTGACGAATGACAAAATGACCTATTGACCAATAACTTATTGACTAACTTACATTTTATCAAGCTGATAGAGTTTATAGGTTTCAATAATTTGTATTAAATCATCTGCCAAATGTGCGCTGTTTGAAGGATAACCATTGTCTTGCAATCCCTTAGCCCATGCCTTGTAATCCTTATCACCAAATTGTTTCAAATTGGCAAATTTTCCTGAACTTAAAACAAGGCTGTGGTCTCTAAAACTTGCCCACGCACTTTCGTAATGACGCATACAATCATCACCATATTTGTCACTTGCACCCGTCCAATCGTCTGAACAAGGCATACTGAATTGGTTGTTAGAATGTGTCGCAAAATCACGCCGTCCTGCATAGCTTTGTCTTAAAGCATTCGCTAAAACAATACTTGCAGGTATGCCAAATTTGCGACGTTCTGCTACTGCTACTTGAGCAAACCGTTTTAAATAGGTAATCTTAATGGCTTCATCAATTACAGGCATTTCTTCCGTTTTTCGCTTAAAAGTGCCAACAGACCCAAAGATACTGAGGGGTATCTCTTCGGCTGCGTCGTTCTTAGTGCTTGTAATTTTGTTGTCCTTAATTTCTTTTTTAGGTTCTTTTGAGCCAAATTTAAAATTGACGCTTAATTCCTTTTTATATAAAAAAATGAGTAATAACGCCAGTAAACCGAGCTTAAACCAATGCTTACGACAATAATCAGTAAGCCATCTAAATTTGTGTGTTGTGTAATTCATGACGCTCCTTATTGTATTATGAAATCAAAAAAAAAAGCATCTGCTTGCTCTCTGATGTTGACACAAAGATAAAACAATTTGATTCTAATTGTCAATTATTTTAAAACATTTATTTTATAAAAAACGCTTTTTAAAACAAAAATAAACACTCAAAGTATAATCCATTGTCAACCAATGCTTTAAAAATCTCCATCTCATCATTTAACATTCTGACTAATCAAAGTATTTTTTAATTTTGTAAAAAATTAAATATCAAAGCATAATGAAGAAACTCAATTGCCTTATTGCACTGTCTTTTTTAGGACATATGTTATCAGCTCAACCTAAAAACGTAAATGCCCAAATTGAACGCGTCACCGTTTTTTTCACAGGTGCACAAGTCACACGCAGCGCAACAACCCCCCTCAGTATTGGCAAGACGGAATTGGTTTTTAAAGGCTTAACGCCCAACCTCGATACGCGCAGTGTTCAAGTACGTGGCGAAGGCGATTTCACCGTCTTATCTGTTACGCCGCGAACCAATTTTTTGGAATCTGCAACGAAACGCGATACGATTTCTGACCTCCAACAGCAATTAGAAGTTTTGCAAGACCGCACGGCTATGGAAAACAATCGGCTGTCCGTCTTGCAACAAGAAGAAACTTTTTTGCAGCGCAATCAAGTGCAAATGCTCGGCGTGCAAAATTCTGCTTTAAAATTAGATGACCTCAAGCAAACGGTTGATTATCAAAGACTTAGGTTGTCTGAAATTTTAAATAAGAAATTTGACATTCAAAAAGATTTGTCAAAAATTAAAATTGACATAGCACGTATCAATGGGCAATTGCAAGAAATGAATGCCCATAAAAACACCATTACAAGCGAAATTGTCGTCGTTGTGGATGCCAAAACAGCCGCTTCTGCTAAGTTTTATCTCAGTTACGTCGTCCCCTATGCGGGTTGGATTCCGACCTACGACCTCCGCGTCAAAGACATTGCGACGCCCCTCAGTATGAAGATGAAAGCCAATGTGCAACAAGCTACTGGCGAGGATTGGAAAGATGTGGTTTTAACTCTTTCATCTGGAAATCCTATGGAAAGTGGTATAAAACCCGAACTTCAGCCTTGGAAATTAGGGTTTTATCAACCCGCCGCCATTCCTATGAGTTATAATGTGAAAACCGAAGAAGTGTCTCCTAATTTTAGGCGCAATCCTTCAATCACACAAGTTTCAGGCGTTATTTCCGATAATGAAGAGCCAATTGTAGGTGCATCAGTGGTTATCAAAGGTACTTCTATTGGAGCGATGACAGATATTAACGGCAAATTCAATTTATCTTTACCGCCTACAGGCGATGTTTTAATCGTTAGTTTTGTTGGATATACATCAAAGGAAGTGGCTATTTCGAGTAATAATTTGAATGTTTCTTTACAAGAATCAGGTAATTTACAAGAACTTGTTGTTGTAGGTTATGGAACAAAACGTAAAAGTATTTCTAAATTACTTCAAGGTAGTATTTCTGGTATTCAAGTGAGAAGTGTAAAAAGTAATAATGACGATGCCAATGCACCCGAAACCGATGAGGTCATCAATCCAACCTCTGTTAGCTACGAAATCACGCAACCCTACTCGATTTTAAGCGATAACAAACCGCAAACTGTTGAAATCAAATCATTAGACATACCCGCCATATATCAATATTTCGTTGCGCCCAAACTCGACCGCGATGCTTTTTTGACGGCTCAAATTGTAGATTGGGAACAATACAACCTATTAAGTGGCGAGGCGAATTTGTTTTTTGAAGGCACTTTTATGGGTAAAACAATTTTAAACACACTGTCAACCGACGATACACTCAATATTTCGCTCGGAAGAGATAAAAATGTCGTCGTTACAAGGACGAAATTGAAAGATTTTACAAAAACCCGTTTTCTAAGCGATAAACGCACGGACAGCCGTGCCTTTGAAACGACAATCCGCAACAAACGCGGGCAACCCCTCAGTATTACCGTTGAAGACCAAATACCCATTTCAACCACAAAAGAGATTGAAATTGAACCTCAAACGGGCGAAGCTGTTGTAGATGCAACTACTGGCAAATTGACGTGGAAACTGGATATCCCTGGAGGCAAAGAGAAAAAAGTAAAGTTTGATTATAAAGTTTCTTATCCGAAGGCTAAAAAGGTGATTTTGGAGTAGATTGCTTAATTTTGTCAAAAAATAACGATAATGATAACGAAACTTTATATTGAAAACTTTCGCAGTATTGAAAAAGCGAAAGTGGATTTGGGCAAAATTACGGTTTTGACGGGGGCTAATAACTCGGGTAAGTCGAGTGTGATTTACGCGCTTTTGGCGTTGCGAAATGCTGTTTTATATTCTAATCAAAGCATTGATAATATTTTGACTTTTTCATTTCTTAATTTAGGTGGTTTTGATGAAACTGTATTTGAAAGAAATAAAAATGAAGCAATAAATATTGGAATTGAAATAGATACACATGAAGGACAGGTTTTATATTATTTAAATTTGGGACGTATATCATCAAGTTTTGAAATACATATACCACTTAAAAATAAGCAGTCGACCAACTTAATGCTTGAAGTTAGTTTTCCCTATGCTGCAAATAAAAATCAGACTTTTAGAATTCCTTTTGAAGATTTAAAAGAGTATAAAAGAAGTGTAGATGTAAAATGGAATGGAATCAGTTTGGTTGAAAATAGTTTTGAAAAAGAAGTAGAAGATAAAGAAAGATGGGCAAAAGAGACTCGTCGTATCGAAACAATGTTTAACTCACCATTGAAAGCACTTTCTAATTTCGATATTATCCCAATTGTTAGAGGTTTCACTAAACCTATATTTAATCACGTCCCTTTAAAAGATAATAAAGTTACAACTGAAGAAGAATTGGCAACAAGTTTATCTTTAGACCCCGAATTGGAAGCTGCTGTTAGTTATTACCTTGAAAAAATTACAGATAGATATTTTCGGATTTACAATACTCCAAATACATCTATTTTTTATTTGAGAACAAGAGATAAAAATACTGGATTTGATGCAAATCTTGTTAATGAAGGTTTAGGTACAAATCAACTTGTAACACTCTTAGCCAAAGTCTTACAAAAAAACAACAAATTCATTTGTATAGACGAACCCGAAATCCATTTACACCCCTCAGTAATCAGCAAATTAGTCGGTGTTTTGGTTGAAATCGCAGAAAAAGAAGGTAAACAATTTTTGATTTCAACGCATAGTGAGCATTTCATTACGGCTCTTTTGAAGCATACACATCAAAAAGACATTTCGCATGAAGATGTAAAAGTCTATTATTTAAAAAAAGAAGGGCAAAAAACAGTTTTTGAACATCAAGCGATTAATGAACAAGGACAAATTGATGGCGGTTTGGTGCATTTTTATGCAACGGAGTTAGAGGATTTAAGCTCACTTTTTAAATTGACACATTAAAATATGGAATTTGTTGTCAACGAGTGGCTTATGGAATACATGCGACCCAATGCAAATGAGGAACATCGGCAATTAGCGGAACGTTTTTTAGAACGTTTTACGAAACGAACGCATGACAAAATTTTCATCCGTGAACCATCTCCGTTTTTGGATAAGGCTTTGAGGTATCCGAAAAATTTTAGAAACTATGAAATCGTCGCAGTGTATCAAAACTTCATTAAATTCATCCTTTTGAATCCTCAAAAATGTAAACGAATTGACATAGAAACGATAGTATTACCGCTTGAAGTTGTAGAAAAGTTAAACGAACCCACCACAAACTACATCAGTGACACCTATCTTTTCGAAGCCGCAACATGTACCAGAGACAAAATCATCGTAACCACAGATGAAAAATTGGTCATTCAAATGCAAGATTTAGAAGAATTTAAGGTCATTTTATTGACTGATTTTTTGGAAAACTATTAAAAAAACTATTTGCTATTCATTTTTATCTATTCATTCTTTTCGATGAACAAAACGATAAACAGCTTCTCAAAGCTTACAAAGCAGCAAAAAATTGACTGGTTGGCTCAAAATTTTATCCAAAATACGTCTGATACTGAGGGGGGGGATTTGAGTTTTTTGAAAACCTTTCAACTGCCCGATGCGGATATTCAACGCATTTTTGACGGTTTTTCTGAAAATACCATTGCTAATTTTCCGATGCCTTATGGCATTGCGCCCAATTTTATCATCAATGATAAGGTGTATGCTGTGCCCATGGTCATTGAAGAAAGTTCGGTGGTAGCAGCGGCGGCAAGTGCTGCAAAGTATTGGTCGCAGCGGGGTGGCTTTCATGCAGCGGTGTTGGGAACGGTTAAAGTTGGTCAAGTGCATTTCACTTGGTCGGGTGATGGCGATATACTGAGGGGTTGTTTTGAAGATATCAAAAGAACGCTGATGACAGAATCTGAACCCATTACTGCCAATATGGTGCAACGGGGTGGCGGTATTTTGGGCATCGAATTGATTGATTTTACGGTAGAAGAAGCCGATTATTATCAATTGCGTTGCACATTTGAGACCTGCAATTCGATGGGAGCGAATTTTATCAACTCTGTTTTGGAGCAATTTGGGCAAACCCTCGAATGGTTTTTGGCTAAACGAACAGGCATCGAACCGGTTATTATTATGTGTATTTTATCCAATTTTACCCCAAATTGCCTTGTTCGTGCTTGGGTTGAATGCGATATTGCCGATTTTCACCACGAAGAAGCAGCTTTTTATGCTGAAAAATTCCGTCGTGCTGTCCGCATTGCGCGCATTGACCCTTATCGCGCGGTGACGCATAATAAAGGTATTATGAACGGCATTGACTCGGTTGTGTTGGCGACTGCCAATGATTTCCGCGCCATCGAAGCTTGTGCCCATGCCTTTGCGGCACGCGATGGGCAGTACCGAAGTCTATCAAATTGTACAATTGAAAATGGGCGATTTCGGTTTTGGATTGATATGCCTTTGGCATTGGGTACGGTGGGCGGTTTGACTTCGCTGCATCCATTAGCTCGTTTGAGTCTCGATATTTTAGGACAACCTTCGGCTGCGGAATTGATGCAAGTGATAGCCGTAGTGGGTTTAGCACAAAATTTTGGGGCAGTTCGTTCGCTTGTTACGACTGGTATTCAACGCGGTCACATGAAAATGCACATGATGAATATACTCAATCACCTCGGCGCAAATGAAGCAGAAATGATAGCGGCACAAGCCTTTTTTATGAACAAAACAGTATCTTTTACGGCTATAAGGGCATTTTTGGGGACTAAAAGAGGGTAATTTTGAACATAGATAGGGCTGATTTATATGATTAAAGCTGATTTTTAAACAAAAGGAAATCAGTGTAAATCAAAAAAATCAGCCCTATCTGTGTTCATAAAACATTTAATACCCAAACACCTCCTCCAAGCTCAACTCCTCTACTTCACCTATGGATTCTAAATAATCAAAATCCAGCTTAGAACGGTCACCTAAAACAAGAATCGTATAATGCCTACCTTTAACGTGTTTTTGTTGAAATGTCAATAAATCTTCAACTGAAGTCATTTTAATCGTCTCATAAATCGTTTGACGCACGTCGTTTTCGATACCTCTATCTTTATTATTGCGATATGTCCAATAAACATTTGCGCGCGTAATCCGTTCACTTTCAATAGTTTTTAAGACAGATTGACGAGCTTGATCAATTTGCGTTTCGCTTATGGGCATATTTTCGATGATGTCTTGCATCGCCTTAATGGCATCTTGCATTTTATCAGGTTGTGTGCCCACATAGGCATTAAAATAATGTCCGCGATTTTGTTTTGAAGGGTTCGCATAAAAAGCATTAGCAGAATATGCCATAGCCCGAGCTTCACGAATTTCTTGAAAAACGATGCTCGATAAGCCTGAACCGAAGTAATTATTATACAACGTAGACATAATATGTTCATCCATAGCATACTGAGGGGCACCTTTTGAGACCATCAAAATCTCTGTTTGCACCATTGGGAAATGAACAAATAGTACTTTGTCTTTATTCGTCGGCAGTTCAGGATAGTCTCTTGCTGCTAAAATAGGCTTAGAGGAAGAGGAAACGACATGTTCAATATTCATAATTTGAACCACTTCAGCTTGTTCCTTTGTACCATAATAAAAAATGCGATGCTCATAAAACGCTAAGCCTTTAATTTTTTCTACCAACTCTTGGCTTGTCAAGGCGTTCAACTCTTGTATCGTAAAAGCATCGGTAAAAGGCGACACTTTGCCATATTTGGCATAACTCACCATCGCATTGCGCAAAATGATGCGTTTGTCTTTTTTATCATTTTCACGCTTAGCAATAATATCAGCAATCATATTTTTCAGTGTTTTATCATCGCCTTTCACACTTTTCAAAATATGCTCAAACAATTGAACCCCCTCAGTAAATGACTCTTCTAAACCACTCAAAGTCACATAGCTGCGGTCATCGTTTGAAAAAACATCAAAGGTTAAACCTAATTTGTAAAATTCTTGTTGAAGTTCTGCTGCCGAATATTTATCTGTTCCCAAGAAAGGCAAATAATTGACCGCAAGGGCAAGTATTTTATCCGCATTTTTGCCCATTTCGAGGATATAGTAAAGGGAAAACGTATCGTTTGTGTCGTTTTTAATATAATCGAGTTTTAAACCATTCCCCAAACTTGTTGTTGAAATTGCTGTTTTGAAATCAATGAATTCCGGTGAAAGAGGCGGACTTTCTTGTTTTAAAAAAGCTGTTGCAAACGCCGATTTATCTTTTCGATTGAGCTTTACAGGCGTTATGATGGGTTTTTCGACCTTCAATACTGAGGGGTCTGTACCTGTTCGTTTATAGACAACGACGTAGTTATCATCAAAATATGTATTAGAAAATTCGATAATTTGGGCTTTTGTCAATCTCTTCATACGTTCAATACGTCCGATATAATCTTGCCAATCAATGTCTTTAATAAACGCATCCGTCATAGCATTGACCCTTGCAGAATTGTTTTCAAAATTTTTGGTCAACGAATATTTATAATCTTTGATAACTGCCGCCATCAACCAATCTGGAAAATCACCTTTTTTGATGCGGTTCACTTGCTGAATTAGCAATTGCTCGACATCTTCTAAAGTTTGCCCTTCGCGGGGACGACCATATAGTATAAAACTAGAATAATCCGTCAAATTCATCAAGCCCGCCGAGGCTTCCAACACTTGTTGATCTTGCACCAAATCAAGGTCAATCAAACCCGCTTGCCGATTATATAGCATCGAAGACAACATACTAACAACATCTACATCAGGTGATTTTGCGCCATTTAAACGCCATCCCAACTGCACATAAGCCGCTTGATGACCCACCACTTCGCATTTTTGGATACCCCTCAGTATCGGTTGCTCTTCATATTTAAAAGGTGGTACTTCCTTTTTTTGGTACTGACCAAAGGTTTTTTCGACCAACTCAACCGTTTTATCGGGGTCTAAATCGCCTGATAGGACAAGTGCCATATTATTGGGTACATAATAAGATTCAAAATATTTTAAAATATTGTAGTGCGAAGGGCTTTTCAGATGCTCGCCTTTGCCTATTGTCGTCTGTGTGCCATATGGATGCGTTGGAAACAATGCGCCCATAAGGGCTTGTTGCACTTTGCGTGCGTCATTGTCTTGACCGATGTTAAACTCTTCAAATACAGTCTCTAATTCGGTGTGAAACAAGCGTAAAGCAACCATTTTGAAGCGTTCTGTTTCCAACTCAAGCCACTTTTCTAAGGCATTGGAGGGAATATCATTGACGTAAATGGTGTGTTCGTGCCATGTATTGGCGTTCGTTCCCTTTGCTCCGAGCGAAGCAACGAGCTTATCATATTCGTTTGCAGCGACAAATTTTGCCGCCAAATTGGAAATCGAGTCAATTTGTGCATACAAATCTTTCCTTACTGAGGGGTCTATTTCGATTTTATGTTGTTCGTATAAGTCAGCAATTTTTTTCAGCAACAGACGCTCATTTTCCCAATCCAATGAGCCAATTTGACTCGTTCCTTTGAACATCATGTGCTCCAAGTAATGCGCCAAACCCGTTGTTTCGGCAGGGTCTTGTTTGGAGCCCGCTCGTACAGGAATATTTGTATAAATGCGCGGTTCATTTTTATTAATAGACATAAACAGCTTCATGCCATTTTTAAGGGTATACATTTTTACACCGATAGGGTCGCCTACAATACTTTCGAAATCATACTGTGGTTTTGTAGGGGCGAAAGTTGCCGTTACATTCATATTGCTTAATAGTAATTTATGTTCAGAAAGACTTTATGCGGATATCATCGTGGAGTCTAACAAAAATAGCACGTGAATTATTTGTGAGATACCGTTGGTTTCATAAATGTCTGCTTCTATTTATATGAATTGTTGTGAATATTTTTCAAAAGTTGACAAAATACGATTTTAGAACGATTTTAGAACGATTTTAGAAAGCATTTAGTTTTTTTGTGATAATAAAAAAAGTTTGTTAAAAACTTTACAAATGGTATAATACAACGTTTTCGACAAACAATAAATTTCAAGACAAACAGATTTATGGCTGATGCCTTAGATTAATGAGGCGTTAAGAGTAAGAAAATTGAGCGTCAGGTACTTTCAAGAAAGCCGATGTTTCGTTGTGAAACATCGGCTTTTACTGCTATACTATCCCAAATGACTCCTTCAGAAAGAGAGTGTTTATTTTTTTAATTCTTGCTGTATTTTCTCGACGAAATCAATATCAACTTCCAATATATCTGCAATTTGTTCGATGCCAAATTTTTCCAAGCCAAGCATATTAACTACTGCAATGCGCATGGCTTCAATTTTACCTTCAATTTTACCTTTTTCTTCGCCTTGCACGAAGCCTTCTTGCCTTGCCGTATCTACGATGGCTTTATTTTCAGAATAAGCGAGTCTGCTTGATTCGTATTGTCTATATTCTTGAGCTGTCATTTTTGCAATTTTTGCAATTTCAAATCCTTTTTTAAATATAGGTTCGTTCAAAATGCGGGGTATTTCGTCAAAGTCTTCCAAATTTTGTAAAAAAAAGAGCCATTTATCAAAACGGGTTTTAAGCTCGTTTTCTTTTTTGTTGAAAATAGGCATTTGGATAAATCTTAAATGCACTTTATCGGAAAAAAGTTCGCCAAATTGGTCTTTAAGTCCAATTTTTCTAAGTAAAACTTGCTTTTTTTTATGCTCGTCATACCGAAAATCGAGAATAGCTTTTTATTATCAAACAAAGACATTTTTAAGAAATAATCTTGAATATCAATCTAATCGCCGATAGAAACAAAGGCATCACGAACAGCGCATACTAAATAGGCATTAGTAAGACAAACTGACGGCTCGTATTTGTACGGTCAATTTGTCAAAGTAGGCATACGCCCTTGAATACCATCTAACAACTTCTGATATTCCACAGAAAAAGCTGGTGTAGAATTGTTTTGCTTGAAAAACGACAACATAGACGTGTAAAACGCTTGTAATTTTTCGCCTTCTGCTTTCGTTGTCACTCTGTTATTGACATAAGTCAGATATTGAATTGTGAATGGTTCATAAATACCCGCTCGATTGATGCGTTCAAATTCTTTGAGTAAATTGTCTAAATTGTTATCAATTTTATGGTACTCGCTCGCAACACCTGCCCACATTTTTAACGCGGCACCGTAATTCGGTAAAATCTGAAGTGAGCGTTCAAAATAGGGTTTCATGTCATTCAAAAGAGCTAATTTTTGCTCATTTGTCGCCGTTTTTGGCAACTTCAAAAACTTATCTTCCCATATGGATATCGCATAAAAACAATTGGCGCGCGCACTGTTTGGCGAGTTTTTGATAGCCGAAGCGTTCAAAGTCGCGCCACTGTACCAATCAGGTACACGTATTAATGTCTTTGCAGAAAAACCAATAATGAGCAACGATGCAATGCCTAAACCAAGTACATTTTTATTGTTATCTTTATTTTTTTGTAAAACAACCATTAGAAAATATGCCACAGCCATACAAAAACCAAGCGACGCATGATACACGAAACGTTCATTCATAAACGTACCCACCGACACAATGAGATTGGAAACAATACTTAAAGTAATGATATAAAAAGCTGTTGCATAAGCCCAAACGGTGCGCTTTTGCCACCCCCTCAGTATCACAGCCACTAAACCGATGTGCAAAGCCAAAGACAGCAGCGATAGCCCATCCGACCAAGACATACGCGGGATTTGGAATGGATAATAATCATGCGTCAGAGGATGTGGAAAAATGAGGAGTTTAAGATATAATAATAAGGTGTAAAAAACGGTCGCCAAGCGGTCTGCGAAGGACATACCATAAAACGGATTATTCATCAAATCCGCTACTTCCTTTGAATCAACAAGATAGCCAATGGCGTTGACGCGCATCAATAAGTACAAAAACGTACCAAAAATGATAGGAAATGTCACTTTTAGTTTTTCTCCAAACGTCGCTTTTGTAAAAAAATGAGCGGTCAAAGGAACAACGGCTAAAAAAGTAATAGCACTTTCTTTTGAAAAAATACCGACAAAAAATGCTGAAAATGAAGCAATTAGATATTTTGTTTGTTTATCATTCAAATATTTAAACGTAAAATAGAGCGTACCCAGTTCGCCAAGTAAAGCCAATATTTCGTCTCGTCCTTTGATATTTGCCACCACCTCTACATGAAGCGGATGAGCAATAAACAAAGCCGTTGCTATGGTCGGAACCGTAAAAAGTAGCGCAGATTTTGATTCGCTTACCCCCTCAGTATTTTTATTTGGAAACATAAAAAGCAGCACTCGATACATCAAAATAGCCGTGAAGATATACAACAGAACATTGATAAAATGCCCAGCCGCTTTATTTCCTTTACCAAATAGGCTCGTTTCTGCTGCAAAGGTCGCTATACTGAGGGGTCTATAACGGTCGCCTTCGAGTAAGTTTTTTTGCTCACCAAAATAGCCGCGAAAACTTTCATACCTGAAAATATCGCCGATACCCTCAAAACCTCGTTGCGTAAATTTATTGCCCGTAATAACCATTGTATCATCCAAAGCATAATCGAAACGAACGGTTGAGATATAAAGACCCAATGCCAAAACGCTCAAAACAGTTAAAATCAAAGCATTATCCTTGAAAAATGACGACTTTTGAACAATTCTTATCGGTTGAGACGATTTAGCCACAAGTGGCTTGTGTGACGTTTTAGAGGCTGTGATACTTTTTTTATTTTTAGACATATGTTCTTTTTTGTAACATCTTACTGATTGTCAAAGTGAATGTTTCAAACACGCTCAATAATCGTTGCAACGCCCAAGCCTGCACCACCACCCAAAGCGATTAAAGCCCGTTGGAGTCCTCGCCGTTCCAATTCATCCAGTACCGTTCCGAGCAACATCGCCCCCGTTGCACCCAATGGATGACCGAGCGCAATCGCCCCGCCGTTGACATTTAAAATGGTATCGTCAATCCCTATATCACGTTGAAATTTTAGGACAACCGAAGTAAAAGCCTCATTGACTTCCCACAAATCAATGTCTTTTAGCGTCAAACCTGCTTTTTTCAAGACTTTTTTGGCAGCGGCAATATGTCCCAGTAACATAATCGTTGGCTCACAGCTAACCGTCGAACTCGCAATAACCCGCGCCCGAGGTGTTAAACCCAAAGATTTGCCTTTCTCCAGGCTACCGACCAAAACTGCTGCAGCACCGTCAACAATACCCGAGGAATTGCCCGCCGTATGCACATGTCGAATATACTCTACTGAGGGGTACTTTTTCTGCGCCATGGCATCGAAACCCATTTCACCATGTTTTGAAAAAGACGGTGTCAAAGCCGCCAAATCATCTGTTGAACACTCGGGGCGCACATGCTCATCTTTATCCAAAATCACCAAACCCACCCAATCGCGTATGGGGACTAAAGACTTGTCAAAATACCCTTTTTGCATGGCATATGTCGCTCTTTGATGCGATTGCAAGGCATAAGCGTCCAATTCTTCGCGGCTAAAACCCTCAATTGTAGCAATCAAATCAGCGGCAACGCCTTGCGGCAAATAGTTGATTTTACCAACCACATCGGGATCGAAAAGCATCGGACCATCGTCAGAGTGCATCGGTACGCGGCTCATACTTTCAACGCCACCCGCCACGATAAGGTCTTCAAGCCCCGACCGAATTTTCATGGCTGCCAAATTAACCGCTTCCAAACCCGAACAGCAAAAACGATTGATTTGCATGCCACCCACCGATTCATGCCAATCGGCGAACAACAAAGATGCTTTTCCAATATTCCCACCTTGGTCATCCATAGCTGTTACGCAGCCGAAAATGCCATCATCCACTTGAGAGGTATCGAGATTATTGCGGTGCTGTAATTCTTTCAATACATCACTTAACAAGTCAATCGCACGTACTTCGTGCAGTGCACCGGTAGATTTGCCTTTGCCGCGTGGGGTTCTAATGGCATCATAAATATATGCGTCAATCATTTTCGATTGTTTATTACGAAGTTCAGAAAGGGTCAAAAATAGGAAAATATATAAAAAAATGGTGAGATACTGAGGGGTAGTTTTTGAATTAAAAACAACCGCAAGATTCGGGTTGTCTCGTATCAAGCTATATGAAAGGAAAGTAAATATTTAGTTTTGAATACTGATGAGACTGATTTAAGCGATTTACACCGATTTTAAGTAGATAACTGATAGAGTGACTTTTTAAGTCAGCCACATACTCATTTTGATTCATTTTTTAGGTCTTCAACAACTTGTAACATCAGGCCTGTTTCAGCGGCTATCTGTTGGGCTGTATTGTTTTCATCTTTGAGCATAATCAATGCTTTTTCGTAACCTTCTTTTGTTTTTTGGACAAAATCAATGGATACTTTGACAAGATTTGCCATCGAATCAAGTGAATAAGAAGTGTTTTGCAAAAGGCTAATCACAACCTCTTGTTTACCTTCTTGTTTACCTTCTTGATTGCCTTGTTTGAAGCGCACATCTTTACGAATATCATAAGTGATTGGCATGGTGTCCATAATTTTAGTTAATAATGGTTGCAAATTACGCAAATCTGAAATAATTTCCAACTGTACGAGGTGTTTTTCTAATTTTAGACCGCCTTCGTCAAGTTCTTTGAGCCGCTTTAATATTTGTATAAGAATTGACTTTTTCATAGCGTTTACGGATGCAACAAAGATGAATTAAAACATCTTATTTATACAACTAATTCATAAATTTATTTTTATAAAATATTGAATTACAATTATTTATGACTAACCATAATCAAATCCTCGAACAAGAGGAAACACTCGATCCACAAGACTGGACATCCCTTCGTCATCTCGCTCACAATATGGTGGACGATATGCTCGACTATCTTGAAAATGTCAAAAAACGCCCCGTTTGGACTCCGATGACTGAGGGGGCTAAATCTGCGCTCAATCAGCCGTTGCCGATAGAACCGACTCTACCAGAACAAGTTTATGAGGATTTTAAAACACACGTTTTGCCCTTCAATATGGGCAATGTCCATCCTCGTTTTTGGTCATGGGTCAACGGCAACGGGACGGCAATGGGCATGTTGTCCGATATGCTGGCTTCGGGCATGAACCCGAACAATACGATTGGTGAACACGCAGGGCAATACGTTGAAAAACAAGTGATTACGTGGTTGAAAACAATGTTTAACTACCCCTCAGTAGGCAGCGGATTATTGGTCAGCGGTGGCTCTTTGGCAAATATTACAGCTATTATTGTCGCTCGAAATCATTTTGATAGTCAAATTAGAGCGACTGGAAACGCTTCCGTGGGCGGTCAATTGACGATGTATTGTTCATCTGAAACGCATAACTGTATCTTCAAAGCAGCTGATGTGATTGGTATTGGGAACGATAATTTAAGAAAAATACCTGTTAACAGCGATTATGAAATAGATGTTGATGCCTTAAAACAAGCGATTTTAGAAGATAAAAAAGCGGGAAAAGTGCCTTTTTGCCTCATCGGCAACGCAGGAACGGTCAATACGGGCGCCATTGACCCCCTCAGTAAATTACAAGATTTGGCGCGTGAACATGGGCTTTGGTTTCATGTAGACGGCGCATTTGGCGCATTGGCAAAACTCAATGCCGCTTTCGATACGCGACTAAAAGCGATTGAAACAGCCGACAGCGTAGCTTTTGACTTGCATAAATGGCTATATATGAACTACGATGTCGGCTGTGTTTTGATTCGTGACGAAACGATTCACCGCGCCGCGTTTGCACAAGCCGCTTCGTATTTGGCACACCATGAACGCGGTTTGGCAAGTGGCATCGAGCCGCGCGGCAATTTTGGATTGGAATTATCCCGCAGTTTTCGCGCCTTAAAAGTGTGGATGTCTTTGAAAGAACACGGCATAGAAAAGTACCGTCGACTCATTGGGCAAAACATCGCACAAGCATTTTATCTTGCAGAACTCATTGATAATCAACCACTTTTAGAACTATTGGCAAAGCCTGTGATGAATGTCGTTTGCTTCCGTTTTAATCCCAAAGGGCTTTCAGTTGAAGCCTTAAACGCTTTGAATAAAGAAATTTTGATGCGTTTGCATGAGCAAGGCATAGCGGCACCATCTTACGGATTGCTCAATGGTCGCTATGCGATTCGAGTTGCCAATGTCAATCATCGGAGTCGAAAAGAGGATTTTGAGGCGTTGGTTAATGGCGTTTTGGTGATTGGGAAAAAACTAATGCCATAGCTTTTCATTTGAAAAAAAATCAGACTAACTCACTATTATTTGAATGCAATGAGGCAAGAAAAGCCGTGATACTGAGGGGTTCAGTTCACGGCTTTTTTATTAATTTTATCTTTTTTCAAAAACTGCTGTAACAAACCCACAAGACGATTCGTCGTTGTGTTATAAATGCCTAATAATGAATTTTGAAAAGCTTGCAATCAGTATTAAAGACAAACTCTACCGCTTTGCGCTGCGCATGACGGGCGATGTGGCAGAGGCGGAAGATGTGGTGCAGGAGGTTTTCATAAAAGTATGGAACAAGCGTGATGATATGCAAGACGTTCTGAACCATGAAGCCTATTGCATGACTTTGACGCGCAATTTGGCATTAGATAAATTGCGCTCGAAACATCGAAAGACGACAGAAATTGGTGAAGCCTTACAGATAAATGATTCATATTCAACACCTTATGATTCGGCAGAAACAAATGACATGATAGGTCGCATTAGAAAATGGATGCACCAATTGCCTGAAAAACAACGTTTGACAATGCACTTACGCGATATGGAAGGTATGACGTATGACGAAATTTCAACTGCTTTGGAAATGCCGATGACACAAGTGAAAGTAAATTTGCACCGTGCAAGACAGTTTATTAGAGAAAAAATGCTAGCAGCAGAAAGTTTTAAGTTAGAGTCATAAAACACATTTACAAAATTTTTAAAATTAGATAAAATGACTTTTAATATCATTTGCGAATTGATAGAAAAATACTTCACAGGCGAAACGAGCCTTGAAGAGGAACGCATACTGAGGGGGTACTTCAACGGCTCAAATGTTGACCCTCGCCTAAACACATATGCCTCGCTTTTTCGGTTTTTTGAAAAAGAAAATGCCATTGTGTTTGAAGAGGCAAAAATTCCCAAATTTGAATCGGTGGAATCAAAAATAAAGCCGCCAAAATTCTCAATACCGAGGGGTGGTTTTATGTGGAAAATAGCGGCAACACTCGCTTTTTTAGTAGTGGGCAGTATTTTCATTTTTAAAATTTTTGAGCCAAAACCAAAACAAATTGTTGCACATCGAGGTGCAAAAATGATTATTCTTGACGGTGACGATGATCCCGAAGTAGCTTATGAAAAAGTGAAAGAAGCTTTATCTTTAGTCTCAAAAAAAATGAAAAAAGGGACAGATGAAACGACTGATGGTTTGATGAAATTAAAAGAAGCGACTAATATTTTGAATAATGAAAATTAAAATTAAAATCATTGAAATGAAAAATATGCTGCGATTAAGTTTTGTTTCTTTTTTATTGTTGTTTTGCCTATTGAGTACCCCCCTCAGTATGTCGGCACAAAACAACGCGATTGAAAAATTTTTCAATCAATATATGGACGATGAGACGTTCACGGTGGTTCATGTTACACCCAAAATGTTTCAAATGATTGCTAAATTGGACATTAAAGACAAGGACTATGCTGACGCTAAAGCTGTTTTGCAAGACCTTAAAGGTTTGTGGATTTTGACAACAGAAAATAACGCAAAAGCGCCACAACTGTATAAAGAGGCTGCGTCAAAAATCAA